>JAIELH010000010.1 GCA_019753125.1 Gallionellaceae bacterium
ACCTGATCAGCCAGCTGCGCCTGAAAGCGGCGGCGGGTTCGCTGGATGAAAGCGAATTAAGCAAGGTTAATCGGGCGTTGTATTGATCACGCGACTTTACGAATTATTGCCGAGCTTTAGTTTTGCATTCAGGAAGGTGTGCGCCCCGTACTGTTGGGCTTGAGGTCATAGAAATGTGTGTCCAGCACCGCCTTGAACGGTTTACCATCTACCTCGATATGTTTAACCAAACAAGACATCAAGGTATTGGCGTAATACTTCCCTTCGTTCCTGGACCACGTGCCATTCTTAACCATCAATTCATTCTTGATGCTTTGGAATTCATTCAACAGGCGTTGATGTGTCAGCCTGTGTTGGGAGAAATCGAAGCCGATTGTCTGTGCAATATTTTCCTCGGCTATGAAACAATCATGCAGGTAATCTTCCAGCAACTCGAATATCCCCGACAAAGCAGCAATCTCACCTGCCTCAATCGATCTGGCTGCATCATTGATTACATTGTGCAATCTCTTATGCTTGGAATCGATGATTCTATTTCCAACGCTTAATTGTTTTGACCACGTAGTTTTCATGGCACCTATGCAGCTATTGAATATTACACAACTTATTTATGTATATTGCCGCAATGAATATATTTTCAAGCACAGCAGGAAGCAGATGATTCAGAGCAGGTGGTTCATGCACACAGATGAATACCTGTGTCGCAGTCCCGCTACCATAGTTTCCCTTAGGCCGGTGACTTTGCGCCCTTGCTTTTCAGCAAGTTTGCCAAGTGGTTGCAGATTACTCCGAGAATTCAGACAGATTCAACGCTTATGCGTTGAAAGGTTGGTTTTGCCTGATGAACGGAAGGTTTGGTCTTATAGAGTTTTTTCAAAATGAGCCAATTTCCAAGAAAGCTTCTCATATATCCCACTCGATCTTCAATGTTGCAAAATTGAAGATCGCTCCAGGCCCTGCCGGGGAGTTAAATTCCGAGCCGCGCCGGTGGACCAGCAGGCTCAGCCGGGTGCCTTATCATCATGACCATGTCGTGGCACACGATGATGGAGTTTGAGCCGCCACTGGTGGGTTGTGTGATCAGCGGGCGGAATTACAGCTTCGACGCGTTGCGCGCGACGAAAGAATGCGTGCTCAATATCCCGGCGTTGAACTTGGCGAAGCAGGTGGTGGGCGTCGGCAACTGCTCTGGCGAAAAGGTAGACAAGTTCGAGAAGTTCAAGCTGACGCCGCTGTCTGCCGCCCGGAATAACTGGAAAAACCAGCACCCAGCGAGTACTATCGCCTTCAGGCCCACGGCAACAACGGCACAGGGATATTCAATCACGTTTTGTGGCCAGCAAACCCTCCAAAGAGAGTTGCTGCGAGGGAGGCATATGACATTCTGGAAAGCAAGTTGCTGGTTAGCGGCCTTGTTGTGGGTATGCTGCGGCGCTGCATGGGCAGAGGATGCGCCGAAGCCCGCAAACGATTGCGCAGCGGAGCGAGGCAGACATATCCTGTGGGAAAATGATATGTTCACCGGAAAGCTGTTTGGCCGTTCGGACAAATGGTATACGAATGGCATCAAGGTTTATAGCAGCTACAAAGAAAATTGCGTTCCCGGCTATCTGCCCAATTTTCTGGAAGACCGGATAAATGGCCTCAGCGACGGTAACCGTTACGCTGTCCAGACCGGGAATGTCGTCGGCCAGTTGATGTTCACCCCGAAGAATCTCACCATTTCCACACCACAGCCGATGGATCGCTTCTGGGGTGGTTGGCTGTATGCGGGCATCGTGGCGCAAAGGCAGCCGTATGACACGCAAAAACTTGGAAAAGAACTAAACAAGGAGGAGTTTGAGACACTCGAACTGGATATAGGCATGACCGGCCCTATTTCCGGCGCCGAACAGGTGCAGCGAGGAATCCATGCAATAAGCAATTCGACCATGCCGTACGGCTGGAGCAACCAGATCAAGGCCGAACCAGGAGTCCAGCTTAATTATGCACGAGTCAGCCGTATCTGGAAGCGTCTGGAAAAAGGTGATAAAACTCCGCACATTGATCTTTCCTGGCACTACGGCGGCGCGCTAGGGACACTGTTCGATTATGTGAACGGCGGATTTACGGTTCGCATTGGCAGTAAACTGACGGATGCAGCACCCAATGTGATCGAGAGTCCGTCTATCGGCCAGTTCAGGAAAATCAACAATGGAGGATATTTCCTGGCGCGGCTCGATGTAAAAGGGGTTGTCCATAACACTTTCATCGACGGCAGCCTGTTGCGGGAAGATCCGTATGCATCCTATTTGAGCAGCAAGCATATCGTTCCGCAGCTCACCTTCGGCGGTGTGCTTGAGTTAAAACATGACGATAAGGAAAATCCCGAAGGCGCCCGGCTGAGCCTGCTGATCCACCGGCGCGGCTCGGAATTCGGCTCCCCTGCTGGGCCGGGAGCAATCTTCAACTTTGCGACGCTGAATGTCGAGTGGGATCTCTGATATGGCTTGAAAGCGCAAACCAACAACGAACAACAAAAACATGGCAAAAACAAAAACAATTTATTCCTGCAACGAGTGCGGCGGGCAGACGCCGAAGTGGCAGGGGCAGTGCCCGCACTGCATGGAATGGAACACGCTGGTCGAGTCGGTCGCCGAACCGGTTGCCAAGGGCGGCAACCGTTTCAGCGCCTTGGCGGCGAGCGGCAAGGTGCAGATGCTCTCCGAGGTGGAAGCGGCGGAAGTGCCGCGCACGCCAACCGGCATCGAGGAATTCGACCGGGTGCTGGGCGGCGGGCTGGTGCAAGGCGCGGTGGTGCTGATCGGCGGCGATCCGGGCATCGGCAAATCCACGCTGCTGCTGCAAGTGCTGGCACATTTATCGAATAAACAAAACACCCTGTACGTCAGCGGCGAAGAATCGGCGCAGCAGATCGCGCTGCGCGCCAAACGGCTGGCGCTGGATGCGCGCAGCCTGCGGCTGTTGCCGGAAATCCAGCTAGAAAGGATTCAAGCCACGATCGCAGCAGACAAGCCCGATGTGGTGGTGATCGATTCGATCCAGACCGTGTATTCCGAGCAACTCACCTCCGCACCCGGCTCGGTGGCGCAGGTGCGCGAATGTGCGGCGCAACTGACGCGCATCGCCAAGAGCCAGAACATCACGATCATACTGGTCGGTCACGTAACCAAGGAAGGCGCGCTGGCGGGGCCGCGCGTGCTGGAGCACATCGTCGATACGGTGCTGTATTTCGAGGGCGACACCCATTCCAGTTTCCGGCTGATCCGCGCGTTCAAGAACCGCTTCGGCGCGGTGAACGAGCTCGGCGTATTCGCGATGACCGAGAAGGGGCTGCGCGAGGTCAGCAACCCGTCCGCGCTGTTCCTGTCGCAGCACGGTACGCAGGTCGCCGGCTCGTGCGTGATGGTGACTCAGGAAGGCACGCGCCCGCTGCTTGTGGAGATACAGGCGTTGCTCGACGAGGCGCATTCGCCGAACGTGCGGCGCCTATCGCTGGGGCTGGAGCAGAACCGGCTGGCGATGCTGCTCGCGGTGCTGCACCGCCACGCGGGCATCGCCTGCTTCGATCAGGATGTGTTTATCAACGCGGTGGGCGGCGTGAAGATCACCGAACCGGGCGCCGACCTTGCGGTGATCCTCGCAATGGTATCCAGCCTGCGCAACAAACCGCTGCCGGAAAAACTGGTGGTGTTCGGCGAGGTCGGGCTGGCCGGCGAGGTGCGCCCGGTACAGCGCGGACAGGAACGCCTGCGCGAAGCAGCAAAACTGGGCTTCACCCAAGCCATCATTCCGAAGGCAAACGCGCCAAAACAGAAAATTCCGGGCATCGAAATCATCGCGGTGGAGCGTGTGGAACAGGCGGTTGAACGGATGCGCTAATGGGAACCTCTATAAATTCGTTTTTCGGGCGAATCGCAGCGTCGCGTGCTCGCTCACTCCTCGTCTATCTATCTGATATGTGGCTCCAACATAACCTGAAGGTTAGTTTACGCCGCAACAAGCCGCTACGCGGCGTGTTGTCTCGTCGTTCGCTGCGCGGCTCCTTGCGCTTCATCCCGCAAAACAAATTTCTAGAGGTTCCCTAATTTCAATTCGAGCACAGCGAGGAATCTTAAATATGAACAACCCCGGAGCCAGCCACACCACGCTCGACAAGCAAGATCTACTGATGCTGCGCGACAAATTGCGCGCATTTGCCGAGGCGCGCGACTGGGAGCAGTTCCATTCACCCAAGAACCTCAGCATGGCGCTGATGGTGGAAGCCGCCGAGCTGATGGAGCATTTCCAGTGGCTGACTGAAGCACAATCAGCCGAGCTGCCCGCCGAAGACAAACAGGCGGTCGGCGAAGAGCTGGCAGACATCCTGCTATACCTGGTGCGCCTGTCGGACAAATTGGGAGTCGATCTGCGTGAAGCCGCGCTACATAAATTGGAGAAAAATGCGCTAAAGTATCCGGCAGATCAGGTGCGCGGCAGCGCAAAGAAATATTGCGGATAGCCGTTGCCGACTTGCCTGCCCGACCTGTTTCGTGTTAATTACTCAGTTACGCAGGCGATGCCAAGCTAAAGCATGCAGCACCCCGCATTTACATCAAATCATCAGGAAAGCTTATGGGAATCTTGTCCAACATCGGGAAATGGGTATTTGAAAATATTCCTGCCGTAGCCAGCGTCGTAAAAAATGCCGGTGAACTCGCGCATAAATCCGTATCCATTGTCGACATTCTGTTTGAAGGCAAAACAATTCTTGCAGAGGGCGAAGAACAGCAAATACTCTCCCGGCAGATTGCCGCTAAAGAAACGAATGAGCTGAAACATCACCGCATTCAGTTCCAAATCGATGCGCTGGAATTGGTTATTTTTGCTTCTACCTTTGAACGCTTTTCAAACAACATCAACCTTCATGCTGCAAATTTGCAGACTCACCTCCAGGTAATCCAGAATACGGAAGGCCTGCTTGGCGACATGAACCGCCAGCGGGTGGCGGTCAAGGCCCTGATGGGCACGGTCAATCATCTTGTAAACGTGCTGGGACTGGGAAGCAAGGTCAATAAAATCGAAGGGCTGGATATAGACATTCGCCTCGGCTCCATTTCGATTCTCGCCGCCTATGAAGCATTCGAAAATTCGCGTAGCCTGCTATTACGCGATATCGATTCATTCTCCAAAGCCATTCAAGAACAACTGGTACGCATTGAGAATGTTCGGTCCGCCGTCCGCCATATACCCGACATTAACCAGAAGGTCAGCTCCTGGCTGGAGACATCGGTCGAACCCAAGCTTATTGACGCACAGAAACACGCCAAAAAGCTGAAAGGCGAGTTGCTGTCGGTCTCACATCTGGAAGCCAGCCTCCGCCGTGATCTCAAAACCCTCAAACAAGACGACTTATGATGGCGTGAGCAGCCGGGGAAACGGATAAGTTCCAAGTTACCCAGCCTCTTGCTGAAATTGCATTTCAGTTTCCTTGTCTGCCGGATACTGATTGTAGATCGCCACAAACTCATCGATACTGGCCAGGAATATATCCACCAGCCGCGGATCAAAGTGTTTGCCGCGCTGTTCGCCCATCCATTCGGCCACTTTTTTGAGTGGCCACGCCTGTTTATAAACACGTGGCGAATAGAGTGCGTCAAAGACGTCAGCCAGCGCAACAATGCGGCCAAAGATATGGATGTTTTCACCGGCCAATCCCTGCGGATAGCCGCTGCCATCCCATTTCTCCTGATGCTGGTAAGCAATAATGCCGGCCGCAACCAGAACGTCGCGCCGTGAATGCCGCAGCATGGCATAACCGATAGCAGCGTGGTTCATCATGATCTGCCGCTCTCCCTCTGTGAGGCGCCCTGGCTTCAGCAATACCTCGTCGGCAATCCCGAGCTTGCCGATATCGTGCAGAGGTGACGCGGCGGCGATCAACTCGACCTCTCTCGGCGTCAACCCCGCCTTCTGCGCCAGCAGACTGCTGTAAAGCGAAACACGCCGGGTATGATTGGCGGTCTCATGGGATCGTTTCTCTTCGATAACGCCCATCGTGTAAATTGTCTCGCGCAGCGTGCTTTCGATTTCGTCATTGAGGGCGAGCAGTTCCTCATTTTTTCTCTTCAGCATGTCCTGATGGGCAAGTATCTCTGCATTGAAGAGGTTAATTTCATCGGCGACACGGCTGAATTCGCGGCTGTCAAATTGCTCGGAACTCACCGGCTGATGCTGTTTGTAGGCAATCATGGCATTATCAATGAGCGTTTCCAGCGGCTGCTGAACATGCTTTTTGATGGTGCGAGAAGTATTCACGAAGACCAGCGTAAAAGCCACTACGGATACCGCCACCAGCACCAGCATTACCCAGAGGGCATGATCGCGATACTCTCTGATATCAAGCTCAACATCTACCGCGCCAAGCACAGTTCCCTCGGTAACGTTATGGCAGGCAAGGCAGTTGAACTCCCCCTGTTGTGATGCGATATAGGGAATGATGGCGCGAACGGTTGGCTGAAGTGAAAATTCGTTCAGGATGAATACCGGTTTTCTGGCGTCAAATATTTGCTTGGTGACTGCATCCGCGCCACGCTCCCTGGCCTTGCCCGGGCCAAACTGCTTCGTAACCGCATCGCCGCGAATAATATCCAAGGTATTAACATGGTGCAGCACTCTGATCTCATTCAGATAGTAATCACGCCGATCCATGATATCCGCCTTCATGTGGGCGGTCAGTCCGGCCTTGACCAGCTCGGCATGAGCCAGCGCCTGGTTCTCGATAGTCCGTGTGGAAAGCGAGCGGAAATTAAGTCCGGTAATCAGCAGTAAAGCAAGCACCAATACCAGCAGGACATTGACCAGGCTTTTAACGGTGATGGTTTTTATACTTGGTTTTTTTATCATCAATAACGTCTCTCGCATTCGTATTTCAAATCACTGACACACGTGGCGCACCCTGCCGTCCAATCTCATCATTCGAGCGCATCGCCCCAATCACTGCTGCCTGCTCAAAACCGGCGCGCCTGAAACAACCTAATACCTCCTCCACCGCCTCCGGTGCAACACTTGCCAGCAAGCCGCCGCTGGTCTGCGCATCGGCCAGCAGACGGCGTTGCCAGTTTTCCAATTGCGGCGCGAAATTCACCTCATGCCCATAGCTCGCCAGATTGCGCTCGATCGCGCCGGGGCCGATGCCCTGTTGCGCCAGCGGCAAGGCTTCTGGCAACACCGGCACCTGGCTGAACTTCAGCTCGGCGCCCAACCCGGAGCCCCGGCAGATTTCCAGCAGATGCCCGAGCAAGCCGAAACCAGTTACATCAGTCAGCGCATGCACGCCATCCATCGCGGACAGCGCACTGCCCACCGCATTCAGTTGAGTGGTAGCGGAGATCATCTGCGCATAACCGGCGGCGGAAAGCACACCCTTCTTCAGCGCCGCCGCCAGCACCCCGATGCCCAACCCTTTGCCGAGGATCAATACGTCGCCTGCCTGCGCGCTGTTGTTCCTCTTCAACCGGTCCGGGTGCACGATGCCGAGCGCGACCAGACCATAAATCGGCTCGACGGAATCGATCGAGTGACCACCCGCGAGCGGGATGCCGGCAGCCTTGCACACCGCCTCGCCGCCTTGCAGGATCGCGCGTATCGTCTCGACCGGCAGCTTGTTGATCGGCATGCCAACGATAGCCAGCGCCAGAATCGGCGTGCCACCCATCGCGTACACATCGGACAGCGCATTGGTCGCGGCGATGCGCCCGAAGTCGAACGGATCATCGACGATGGGCATGAAAAAATCGGTAGTGGCGATGACCGCCTGCTGGTCATTGAGGCGGTACACTGCCGCATCATCGCTGGTTTCGGCGCCGACCAGCAGATCGGGGAACGGTAGTTTTTCTTTGACTGCGCCCAGAATCTCCTGCAACAGCGCAGGCGCGATTTTGCAGCCACAGCCGCCACCGTGCGACAATTGGGTCAACTTCACTTCGGACATAAATTTTTTCTCTTTCAATGATGCTGTTCAGAACCGCAAACTTATCACAGCTTGCCGAATTCGACGAAATTATCGATGTGCGCACCCCGGCAGAGTTTGCCGACGACCATATTCCCGGCGCGATCAATTGCCCGGTGCTGTCTGATGAAGAGCGCATCGCCGTCGGTACGCTGTACCGGCAGGTGTCGCCGTTCGAGGCACGCAAGCTCGGTGCGGCGCTGGTGGCGAAGAACATCGCACGACATTTGGAGACACGCTTTCGCGAGCACCCGAAATCCTGGCGCCCGCTGATCTACTGCTGGCGCGGCGGGCAGCGCAGCGGCGCGATGTGCATCATCCTCGCGCAGATCGGCTGGGCCGCGCACAAGCTGGAGGGCGGCTACAAAACTTACCGCCGCGATGTGCTGGAGCGGCTCGAAGTGCTGCCACAACGCCTGAGCTTCCGCGTGATCTGCGGCCCCACCGGATCGGGTAAGAGCCGCCTGCTGGCCGCATTGGCTGAAGGCTGCCAGCCCGGCGGCGTACAAAAACGACAAGTCCTCGATCTGGAAGGTTTGGCGCGGCATCGCGGCTCGGTGCTGGGCAACATTCCGCAACAGCCGCAACCGTCGCAGAAGCGCTTCGAGAGCCTGCTGCTGCAAACCCTGCAAGGTTTCGACCCGGCACGCCCGGTCTATGTGGAATCGGAAAGCAATAAGATCGGCAGCATCACCCTGCCCCCGGCACTCGTCACCGCAATGCATGCCGGCGAATGCCTGCTGCTGGAAACGCCGCTGACAATGCGCGTCGCCGCGTTGCAGCAAGATTACCGCCACTACATCGATGACCCGGAAGCGCTGATCGCACAACTGCAAGTGCTGCACCCGTTCCACGGCGGCAAGCAACTGGAACACTGGAGCGAACTGATCCGCGCCGGAAACTTTGCCGTACTGGTTGAGGAGCTGCTGACGCTGCATTACGACCTGGGCTATTTCCGCGCGCTGTCGAAACACTATGCGCATCTGGCGAATGCGCGGCGCATTGCGCCGGAGAATTTATCGGGCGATGCGCTACGGGCGATAGCTGCGCAACTGATCGAGGAGTAAGCATGGAATACAAACAACTGGGCAGCAGCGACCTGCACGTCTCGGCACTGAGCCTCGGCACGATGACTTTCGGCGAACAGAACAGCGAGGCGGATGCCCACGCGCAGCTGGATTATGCCGTGTCGCGCGGCGTCAATCTGATCGACACGGCCGAGATGTACCCGGTCGCGCCGCGTGCCGAGACCGTGCATCGCACCGAAAGCTACATCGGCTCATGGCTCAAACGCCAGCCGCGCGACAAGCTGATCATCGCCACCAAGATCGCCGGGCCGGCACGCGGGTTCGGCTGGATACGCAATGGCCCGCGCATCAACCGCGAACACATTGCCGCCGCGATAGAAGGCAGCCTGCGCCGCTTGCAGACCGACCATGTGGACTTGTACCAGATCCACTGGCCAGACCGCTATGTGCCGATGTTCGGTGCGACCTCCTACGATATGGCACAAGAGCGCGACAGCACGCCGATCGCCGAGCAACTGCAAGCGCTGGCGGAACTGGTCAAGGCCGGAAAGGTGCGCCACATCGGCCTTTCCAACGAAACGCCATGGGGTGTGTCCGAGTTCGTGCGCTGCGCCGAGCAAATGGGGCTGCCGAAGATCGTCAGCATCCAGAACGCCTACCACCTGATGAACCGCACCTTCGAGAGCGGGCTCGCGGAAATGTGCCGCCATGCCGATGTCGGCCTGCTCGGCTACAGCCCGCTCGCCTTTGGCTGGCTCAGCGGCAAATATATTGCCGACCCGAAGGCATACGGGCGCGTCACGCTGTTTCCCGGCTTCGGCCAGCGCTATATGAAACCCAACGTCCCTGCCACCACCCGGGAATATGTGCGCATCGCCAATGAAGCGGGCTTGACCCCGGCGACGCTGGCGCTGGCTTTCGCGCGCACGCGCTGGTTCAGCGGCAGCGTGATTCTCGGCGCGACCAGCCTGAACCAGCTGAAAGAAAACCTCGACAGCGCCGAAGTGACGCTGTCGGCGGAGGTGCTGAAGCAAATCGAGTCGGTGCACAGCCTGTTCCCGAACCCCGCCCCCTGATGGCTACCCCGATCGATATCTCCGAAGAATCCGGCGTGCGTTACCTGCACTTCGGCTCATCGTGGATACAAGGCGCGATGCGCATCGCGCGCCCGTGGAATCTGGAACTCGAATATACCCGCGAGATGATGGCCAGCCTGATCTTGCGCGATGCTACACACTGGCCGCGCAAGGTGCTGCTGATCGGGCTCGGCGCAGCCTCGCTGACAAAATTCCTGTACCGCAACCGCCCGCTCGCCCATCTCACCGTCGTCGAGATCGAACCCGCCGTCGTTGCCGCCGCGCGGCAATTCTTCAAGCTCCCGGAAGATGACCGGCGCATCAACCTGATCATCGGCGACGGGGCGGACTATGCGCTGAACTGCAACAAGAAATTCGACCTGATTCTGGTGGATGGTTTCGACCAGCATGCGCGCCCCGGTGCGCTGGATACGCTGCCGTTCTATCAGGCATGCCGCAGCCGCTTGAACAATGACGGCGTGCTGGCAGTCAACCTGCTCGCGCGCAGCCGCGGCTTCAAGAGCAGCCTGGCGCGCATCTGCGAGGCATTCGAAGATCGCACGCTGCTGCTTCCCTCATGCGAAAGCGGCAATGCCATCGCCTTCGCGGCGGCAGGCAACATGATTGAATTATCCTTCGATGATCTGAAGGAAAACGCGCTGGCATTCAAGGAGCAGAGCGGGCTGAATCTGCTGCCGACGCTGGCAAGGCTCGCGCAGGCCAAGACCTGTTTGAATAACCAATTGACACTGTAGTCAGGTATGACAGTTTTGCATTACGATGCGGCCATTCCTTATCTGACGGAGGATTTAATGAGCACCCTGATTTTTTTCGGCATTCTCGCGGTCCTGTTGATTTACGCTATCAGCCTGTACAACCATCTGGTCAACGTAAAACATGCCGTGTCAAAAGCATGGGCGAACATCGACGTATTGCTCAAGCAGCGCCATGACGAACTCCCCAAGCTGGTGGAAGTGTGCAAGCAATACAAGCAGTTCGAGCAGAGCACGCTGCAAAAAGTCATCGAAGCGCGCTCGCAGGTGCAGTCGGCCCGCGAGCGGCAGGACATTCCGGCACTGGGCCAGGCGGAAGGCATGCTGCGCACCGGGTTAGGCGGCATCTTTGCGGTGGCGGAAGCCTACCCGGAACTGAAGACCAACGAAAATTTCATGCAGTTGCAGACCCGCATCACCTCGCTTGAAAACGGCATCGCCGACCGGCGCGAGCTGTACAACGAATCGGTGAACATCAACAACGTGCAGATCGAAGTGTTCCCGGCCAGCCTCATCGCCAAGCTGTTCAACTTCGGCGAAAAACCGCTGCTGGAATTTTCCGCTGCCGAAAAAGCCGATGTGGATATGAAATCTCTGTTCAGCTAATGGGCATGACAATATCTATGATCTTAAGAGCCATCATGCCCATTCCCTCACCTCAATCCTCTCCCGCAAGCGGGAGAGGAAGCGAACGCCTCGCTACGCGAGTTTCACGTTAACCCGCAATGCTGGTCGCACTGCGCCGCGAATATGCGCTGCTGGTAACCTCCGGCGCGCAGTTGCTGCTGCTGTTCGTGGCGCTGCAACTGGAATCGCGCAACAGCTGGCTGGCCTGCCTCGCCCCGATGGCCCTGCTCAGCTTGTTTGCCTGGCTATCGGCGCTACGCCGGCTGCGCGCGGTGCGCGACACCCCGACTTCAAAAATTGCCTCTGCCGCACAAGGCTATGTGGAGTTGACCGGTCGTGGCCAGCCATTTGGAGAATCCCCGCTGCTCGGCAAACTCAGCCATCTCCCCTGCTTGTGGTATCGCTACCAGATCGAACGGCGTGATTCAGAAAAAGAGTGGCAGACCGAGGACAAGGGCGAGAGCAGCGATTCCTTTGTGCTGAACGACGGCAGCGGCGAATGCGTGGTTGACCCGGAACAGGCGGAGATCGTCACCAGCCACCACGACCAGTGGCAGCAAGGCGACTACCGCTACACCGAATGGAAGCTGGTCAAGGGAGACAGAATTTATGTGATCGGCCAATTCCACACCAAAAGCGGCGCCGTGGAATTCAACACCCGCGCAGAATTGAACCTGCTGCTGGCCGAATGGAAAAAAGACATGCCCGCGCTGCACGCGCGCTTCGATCTGAACGGCGACGGCGAACTGGATATGAAGGAATGGATGCTGGCACGTCAAGCCGCCAAGCGCGAAGTGGCGAAACGGATGCGCGAAGCCCAAGCACAGCCTGACCTCCACGTCGTCTGCCAGCCGCAGGACGGCAAGCTGTTCCTGATCAGCAATCTCACGCCGGAAAAATTATCGCGCCGCTACCTGCTGTGGAGCTGGGCACACCTGATGATATTCTTTGGCGCATTGGGCGCAATAGGCTGGTTGCTGCAACATGCGGGTTTTTAGAAAAATACATATTTGATTTTGCCGTTCCCGCGCAGGCGGGAACCCAGCCAAATCAAACAACTGGATCCCTGTCTGCACTGGGATGACAAATAAATTAGCGTTGCCCTAAAATCCTACAAACAGAAAAATCAGCCTTTCTTGCCCGGCAACATGCGCCCCATGATGTTGTCCTTCAGCACAAACTGGTGCTTGAGCGCACCCAGCACATGCACCACTACCAATACGATCAGCACATTCACCAATACTTCATGCACATCATGCGCCATCACGCCCTCAAACTTTTTTGGCAACATGGCCGCATTTCCCGCAGTGATGGCTTTGCATACATCGCTGGTCAGTGCCTGCATAAAGCCGCTCACCGGCAACAGGATTGACACCGCATACAACAGATATTTGACCAACTGGGCCAGCTTGTCCGCCGGGGTATCGCCCAGCGGGGGCGGCACGCCATCCTTGCTGCGGAAAAACAGGCGTACAAGCGTCAACAGCAGCACCGACGCGCCAACCAGCGCATGCACGACATAAGCGGCAATCGTCGCGCCGCCTTCGTGGCGCGCATCATGCACCGCATCACCGAGGAACCATGCGGCGATCATCATTACCAAGACCAGCCAATGAACGATCATCATGCGATTGCTGTATTGCGTCATAATCTTCTCCTGAAATTTTTGGAGCCAGTGTAATCAACACCAAGTTCCATCGATAAAAATGAGCACGCAATTTACCCGAAATGCGCCTGCCGTGCAGTTTTTTGTTTCCGCTAACCAGGCAGTCATTGTATCCTCAACGCATCGCAAAGCGCGGAGTCTATCGGCATGAGCGCAACACGCAACAACCAACCCGTTTCCGGATTAAGCGCGGCACAGGCGCAGCAACGCCTTGCCGTATCCGGCTACAATGAGCTGAGCCCGCCGCAGCCGCGCCGGGTGTGGCACATGGCCGCCGATGTGGTGCGCGAACCGATGTTCCTGTTGCTGATCGCGGCGGGCTGTATTTACCTGCTGCTCGGCGATATCGAAGACGCGCTGATGCTGCTGTTTTTCGTGCTGCTGATCATCGCGCTGACGGTGTTTCAGGAGCACAAGAGCGAACGGGTGCTGGAAGCGTTGCGCGACCTGTCCAGCCCGCGCGCGCTGGTGTTGCGCGACGGCAAGCAGCAACGCATCGCCGGACGCGAGGTGGTGCCGGGCGATCTGCTGCTGCTCACCGAAGGAGATCGCATCGCCGCCGATGCGGTGCTGCTCTCCTGCAACGACCTGCTGGCCGATGAATCGCTGCTGACCGGCGAGTCGGTCGCGGTGCGCAAACAGGCCGGCAATCCGGGCAGCACTGCACGCCTGCCGGGCGGTGACGACCAGCCGTTCGTGTATGCCGGATCGGTGCTGGTGCAAGGCAGCGGCATCGGCCTCGTGACGGCCACCGGCAAACACAGCGCCATCGGGCAAATCGGCAAGGCGCTGGAAAGCGCCTGTCCGGGCGAGTCGCCGCTGCGCATCCAGACCGGGCGACTGGTGCGCCGTCTGGCGCTATTCGCCGGTGCGCTGTGCCTGCTGCTGGCGCTCCTCTACGGTCTTTCGCGGGGCCAGTGGCTGGATGCGTTGCTGGCCGGCATCACGCTCGCGATGGCGTCGCTGCCGGAAGAATTCCCGGTGATCCTGTCGGTATTCATGGCGCTCGGCGCATGGCGCATCTCGCGCTACAACGTGCTGACGCGGCGGCTGGATGCGATCGAGACACTCGGCGCCGCCACCGTGCTGTGTACCGACAAGACCGGCACGCTGACCGAGAACCGCATGGTGATCCGCAAGCTGTATAGCGGCGGGCAGATGCTGGATGTGGACAGCCACAGCGAGTTGCCCGAACCGTGGCACGAACTGGTGGAATTCGGCATCCTCGCCAGCGAGCGCGCCCCGTTCGACCCGATGGAGCGCGCGCTGCACGAACTGGGCAAACGCACGCTGAACGGCAGCGAGCACCTGCACGAAGAATGGCAACTGGTGCACGAATATAGCCTGTCGCCGGAATTGCTCGCGATGTCGCATGTCTGGCAAGGAGACGACCAGCCCCATCACCTGGTGGCGGCCAAAGGCGCGCCGGAAGCGATCATCGACCTGTGCCATTTACCCGAAGCCGAAGCCCGCGCTATTGAACAAGTGGCCGCCGGAATGGCCGATCAGGGCCTGCGCGTGCTCGGCGTCGCACGCGCCAGACTCAAGCCCGGACAGGAACCGGAACAACGCTGGCCGGTACAACAGCATGACATCGAATTTTCGTTTGTCGGCCTGCTCGGCCTGCAAGACCCGCTGCGCGCCGATGTGCCGGAGGCCATCGCACAGTGCCATGCGGCAGGCATCCGGGTCGTGATGATCACTGGCGACCATGCCAATACCGCACAGGCCATCGCCCGCGAACTGGGATTGCCCCATGAGCAGGTATTGACCGGCAGCGAGCTGGATCAATTATCCGATCAGGCATTGCGCTCCCGGTTGCACGACGTGCAGGTATTCGCGCGCATCGTGCCGCAACAAAAACTGCGCCTCGTCGAAGCGTTCAAGGCCAACGGTGAAATCATCGCGATGACCGGCGATGGCGTGAACGATGCGCCCGCGCTCAAGGCCGCGCATATCGGCGTGGCGATGGGCAGGCGCGGCACCGACGTGGCGCGCGAAGCGGCCGGCCTGGTGCTGCTCGACGACGATTTTTCCTCACTGGTCACCGCGATCCGCCTCGGGCGGCGCATTTACGACAACCTGCGCAAGGCGATGAGCTACGCGCTGGCGGTGCATATCCCGATCGTCGGCATGGCGCTGCTGCCGGTGCTGCTCGGTGAGCCGCTACTGCTGTTGCCCGCACATATCATGTTCCTGCAATTGATCATCGATCCGGCTTGCTCGATCTTTTTCGAGGCCGAAGCGGAAGAAAAAGACCTGATGCAACGCCCGCCGAGAGCGGCAAACGAGCCGCTATTCGGCAGCATGTTGATGGCCAGTTGCCTGCTGCAAGGACTGGCGGCTTTCGCGGTTGCCGCCATGATCTATGCCTGGGCGTTATCGAAAGGCTTTGATGAGAACACGGTGCGCGCGCTGGTGTTTACGGCAATGGTGGCGGGAAATATCGCGCTGGTATTCAGCAACCGCTCGCTGGGCGCATCCTGGCAAAACGTATGGTTTGGGCAAGGCGCATGGTCGCGGCAGAATCCGGCGCTGTGGTGGATCGTGCTGGGTGGGAGCGCCGGGCTGGCGCTGGTGCTCGGAACCCCGGCATTGCGCGAGCTGTTCCATTTCTCCGGTGATACGACGCACATCCTCGGCGCCGGCGCAATGACCGCCTGTTGCGTATTGCTGCTGAGCGCGGCGGTGAAGAGAGTGTTGAGTAAGCAATGCTATCGAAATACCAGGTAGTGCTTACAAGGCTATTTCGATAGAAATACAGAGGCTGGCAGCAACATTCTGCCTGCCTGTCCTTGCAGCGGAATGAAACCAAAGTGCTTATAAAACGAGATGGCCTCATCATCTTTTGCGTCAACGATGATTCCGGCAACGGCCAGAATAGCGCTGGCTTGCGATACTTTTTGACAGGCATCGGCAAGCAGGATGGAACCCAATCCCTTGCCCCGAAATTTCTTGTCCACAGCCAACCGGCCAATCAATGCAACCGGCACCGGATAGCAAGGGAGTTTCCGCGCCAATGATGCCGGAAGGCTCGAACAACTCACGCTCCCCGCGCTCAAGGTAAAAAATCCGGACAGTTGTTGCGGATCATTCTCCGGGGTAGCGATAAAAACCCGGGCAACATTCCTGCGCACATCTTGTAACGCATAACGGCGGATATAGTTATCCAGAAACTCGCGGCCACACTGAAAATCTGCAAGCTTGACGGATGCATCAAGCTGCCTGATGTGATAAGTCATCAGCGGCGAACTTGATCGTTGTGACGTTTGAAAGCGCGCTTCAGTGCCGCATTGTGCTTGGCAGGTGCATCCAGCGCCGCCAGGAACGCCTCGAAATCTTTGGGCTTCAAGGTAATTGATTCATGTTCCTGCACCACGCGCTCGGCGGATGCCAATGCGTTCGACAGAACGAATTCGGAGATACTGACATGCGCATAACTGGCCGCCTTATCCAGTAACTGGCGCGTGTGGCTGTCGCACCGGATATTCAGGCGGCTTTCCTTAAGTATCGTGGTTTCCATGTTGGACTCCCAAACTTTGACAGCAATATTGTGCGCCATTTGTGCTTACATTGCAATGAGTATGGTAGAGCCAGCGCTGTGGTGGATCGTGCTGGGCAGCGGCAGGCTGGCGCTGGTGCTTGGCATCCCGGCATTGCGCGAGCTGTTCCATTTCTCCGGCGACACGCCGCATATTTTCGGCGTCGGCATATTGGCCGCCTGCTGCGTGCTGCTGCTCAGCGCGGCGGTAAAACGGATTCTTCGTGCATTCTGGCGGGAATACCCCCAGGGTTAATCCCAGATAATCCATTAGCCGATTTTACCTGAACCGGCAACACGGGCGGATACCCGGCGTTCGCCCATAAACCCTCAAACCAAGCTCTTCGCCGCCGCGAAACGGCAAGCAACAATTGGTTTTGTTCCGGGTCGCGATTCCAGAATGCACCGATCCGGGGCAGGACGGAATCGGTGTGCGCGTCTCGGATGAGTTGTCGCGGCGTCTCGTCCATGCAGACTACCGGGATGTCCACGTTATAAGGCCGCCGGTACACATCGAGAACCCGTTCCATCGCAGCGACAAACTCTGCGTTGGCTTCGGGATGGATTACCCAGCCAACCTTCCGCCACGGCTTGATTTCGTTTTTTTAGCACGCGGCGAACCGTCTCGTGGGAAATGCTGTCGACATATTCAAGCTCCACCGCCCGGTCAGCCAGCAAGCGTAGCGACCACCGCGCGAAACCCTTCGGGGGTTCGCCGCAACTCATGGCGACCAAGTGGGCTTCGAGCTCGCCATCGGCCTTGCGCTCGTAGTCGCGCTGGCCCTGCTGTCGCCCTAACGCGGCATCCAGCCCTTCCTCGACAAAACGCTTCTTGACCCGGTCGACCTTGTGCATGCTGATCCGCAAGATATTCGCTACATCTTCTCCACGGGCGCGATGATCGTTGAATCTCTTCGGGTCTAATTCCCCGCAGCTTGCTGCGTGACAACTATGCCCAACTGCTTATTCAAGTACTTCCCTCCAGGAAGCGCGTCTTCCCGTCGTCGAGCTCGAAGGCACAGGAACGCCTGTGGTAACTGTGGCGGCATCCGATGTCCGAACCAGAACCTTGACTTCTCCGCTGGGTAATTTAATCGAGACGACCCGGCTGGCAAGCGCGTCTCCCAGAAAAGTGGAAGACCACGCCACGGTTGAGCCGGTTAATTTGCCGCCGGTCTTGTAATCGAGAACATTGAGCCAACTGCTGCCGCCTGGGGTGCAGACATCGCTGCTGGGAATATTGCTGGTAAATACCAGCGCACCCAAGACGAGGGCGGGATCGGTATTGATGCGCTCTCCGCTGGCGGGCATGTCAACGTACCACCCTTTTTTGAGGGCGAAATCAACGGTGGTAGTCGTTGCGGTACGCGTTGTTCCGCTTGCAGTCAGTGTTTGCACCTGCAGGCTGCTGCGTGTCGGGTCGCCGATCACCGGTGTGCTTCCAACCGGGCTGCTGAGATCGTCCACCAAGGCATACATGGTTTGCGTGCCGGTCGTTGCCACGTCACTGTCACCCAGGTACTTGCCCGTCCCGACGTAAACAAATCGCTTGTCTGTGCCGCCGATCGTAATCTTGGCCAATTCCGGCACCGTGGTCACGGGTTGCGTATTGCCGATGCCATCCTTGAGTATGGCAAGCCTCTTCACATTCCAGGAGTTGGGATTGGTGGCGGTAAGATCGAATCGCCACACGTTGCCCTTGAGATCGCCGCCATAAACGTAACTGACAGTATTGTCGATGTCGCTGTTTTCAACATAGGCGGCAATTTGCGCTAGGCCGCTCGGGTCGGTTGAGAGTCCTTCTCCCGTATCCATTGCCTTGATTAAGTCGCCTGTCCGGGCATTCAGTACAAACAGGTAGCCGTGGCCGTCGCCGCCGGTGTCGGCACCGTTGTTGTAGCCAGACACCACCAGCGCAACCCAGCCCTTGCCGGCAGTCTTGACGATAATGGGTTTGCCAAAGCTATAGCCGGTATTGTTTTTTACGATAGCGGTGGTGGCGCTGTTGGGGAACTCCCAAAGTACTTTTTGCGTTACTGCGGCCTCGTCGGCAGCTGTGGGCGTGGTGATGTCCAGCGCATAATAACCGCGACCGCCTTTACTCAGCCCGCCCACCAGGATGGTTTTCCAGCTTGGATTGGGATTCCCGGTCACGCCATCGGTGTTGCTGAAGTCGATGTCGCCGCTGGTTGGCGTGCCATCGACGTAGTACTGGTGTACGAAGCCTGATTTTCTGGAAAGATTGTTGAGGCTGGACATCAGCAGGCTGGGGATATATGCCCATTCTTCCGCGCCGCTGGCGGCATTGAAGGCATGAAGCATGCCGTCGTTCGCGCCTTGATAGACGATGCGTGTGCGGCTTGCCTGGTCTGCCTTGAACGAGGTCGTGCATTTACCCGTTACCGCAGTGGAGTAGCAAGTGTCGGCATAATGGGCGAACGGCTCGCGCACCACGAGCGGCTCCGCATTGATGATGTCCCCCAGCAAATGGGCGCGGGTGCGGTAGCTCGTCCCTTCCAGACTCCTGTCTCCGCGCAGGTATGCCACCACGTTTGCGCCGTCCGATGGTCCTGGCGGCGTAGTGGTCGAGTTAAGCAGCGTCTGCTGGGCTACGCTTAATTTTGTCGTGGTGGTAGCCGAAGTAGGCTGAAACTGGATGCCCTGACCGGTGCCGCTGGTTCCGCTATAAGTGACGATCTTGCGGTTGGCCGAGGTTCTCAGGTCGAGCTGCGGCTGGGTGGAGGTGGTCCATGTCGGGCTGGCAGTGTCCGGAATGCCGGTGGTCAGGTTGATCGGGTAGGCGAACAGGTCGCCGGACCAGTTGCCGGAATTGTATTTGGAGGCATAAGACTGATTGTCGCTGCCGGTAACGTTTGCGTTGGCCACCGCCACCGCTGCGGCACCGGCATCTCTTCCGATAATATTGTTAATGGTACTTGCTAGAGCAGTAGCGAAATTACTAGGATCAGCGGCGTTAAGAAAGCCGCCGCGGCTATTTATGGCGGCATGGGCGAGATCGTCAACCTTGGCCTGATCGGAGCCGGTCGGGTTTGGCCAAACGATGGTAGCCGGGTTGGCAGTGAAGGCGGATTGGATCGCTGCATCCGATATAGTCCCTGTCACACCAAGGCCGACAGTCAAATTTACCAGATGCTGCCAGAATGCCGGGTCGAGACTGTTGGTGGGGACTTTGTTGACCAGGTCGGTGCGCAAATCCCGATTCCAGTAATACATCGCCACGTCCGCCAGTGTGTCGCTGTTGGTGTCGCTGTAAGGGTTCGCCGGGCTATATTGGTAGCTTGCCGGATTGGGGTTGGTATTATGGTTCGTGATGATGGCGCCGGCAGTGCCATCGACGTTGGCTCTGGCAGCGGCAGTTCTTGCATAGCCGATGCCGCTGTTCCAGTAGCCGTCGGTCATGAAGATGTTGTAGTTTTGCCGGCAATAGGCCTGCGTCCCTCCGCCCACGCCGGGATTGGCGCCCCACGGTCCCAGATCATCGATGCGCTGGAAATATTGCCCCACATCGTCCAACGCTTGCCGTAACGGTGTGCCTGCGGAGGGCATCACGTGCCCGTACAGGGATGCATAGAAACTGGCGCGGCCCGTGGCGTCGAATTTTCTGACGCCGCTGACAATGGTGCCCGGGCTGGAGACCATATCTATTATTGTGGATCCTTTATTGATGGCGGCAAAGCCAACCCTCGGGTCGCTGCCGACCTCGGCGAAGGCTTGGCCGACGCCAGCGCGCGACAGCAGAATGCGTGAGCGGTAGTAGGTGTACCAGTTGGCGAAATTCTGCATTTCTTCGGTATAAGTACAAGTGGCTCCGGCGCAGTCCGTGCGGCCTGTCCCTTTGGCAAATGGGGCATTTGCGGACTTAATTTCAACTTTTGTGAAGTTGGCTTGAGTATTGTTTGCGTCGGTCGGCCCGGTCAAGGTGCCTGTTCCAGTCCACTGGAAGTAGGTGGCCGGATAGAAAATGACGGACGCGTACGAGATGGTTCCGTTATCGTTGGTCCAATTGGCCGTCTGCGTGTTATCGATAGTCAGGTTGCGCGTGCCCTCGCCCGGGATGTACGGGTTGTGATAAGCCGCTGTGGGCGTGGCGTTGCTCATCAGTGTCTTGTCGGCGTTGGTCCATGGCACATAGCGCTTGGCCGGATCGTAATACAAGAGATTGAATTTGGCCGTGCGGTAGTAACGGGCATACTTGTCTGTCAGGTCGAATCGGGCGACATAGCTGTAAAAGCTGCCGTAACCCCAAGCGGCGCCATATAGGGGATTCGGGCGCGGGAACGAAAAATACACATAGCTGTTTTCGGGGACAACCTCGAACTGCATCGAGCCCGAATCGTCCAGCGTGAACATGATGTTGGGTCCGGCGGTGTTCTTGACCGCCATCGGCACGTCGGCGATATCGGTGGAGGCGGCCTGGGCGGCCGGTATCGACTGGGCGGCGACCAGGCAAACCAGCAATGTCTGCATTATCCCCTGCCTGACTGTTCTGTAAGCTGTTTTCATTTGGATCGCTCCTTTAATTCAATCGGATAGCTGTTGCCATCATGAGGCAATGATTTATCTGGAGAGAATGGCCTGAACCATGCTGACCGTGTTGCGCGGGCCCTCGACGCGCACTGTCGCCCGATAATAGACGGCTTGTGTGCCGGAAAAAACAATCCCCCCCGCTTTCTTTGTGCCGCCACCCGTCAGGGCATCGGCATAACATTTTCCGGCAATGTCCGTCACCGGAACAGGGCCATTGCAGAGCCGGTCGATCACGTATTTCACGTTGTAGCTGGCGTTGATCGAGGTAGAAGGAACCGTAGACCAGGCAATGTTCGTTGGTACGCCTTTGGCATCCGTGGCCTGAATAGTGGGGTAATAATTGCAAGCGCCAGCAGCGCAACCGGCCGGCCAATTTGCGTCGAGCGATGTCGCAACGATGGTTCCGAGCGCGTTGAACGCAGTTTCGATACCCGTGTCCGAGGCGTGAAGCGCGGCTTGGCGAAAGGCGAGATTGCCGGCGATCAGGTTTGAAGTATCGACAGACCGCACCAGGGCGATGCCTGCCATCGTCATGCTCACCAGCGCGATCAGGGCGATAAACAGGGTTGCGCCGCGCTGTTTCAGCACCGGAGACATGGGGCGGGTCGGCCTATGGGCAAGGGATGGCAGGGTGTTCATACATTTGACCAGATAATGTTGCGTAGCGGAATGATGGTGGTGTAAACGCGATAGCGATATCTTTGCCAGTCTGGCAAAGTGGAGACGTTCACCCCGCCCGGGGGTGCAGTGGTGACGTTCCCGGCCTCTTTTTTGCCGCTACGCGCGACGACGGTGACCCTGATCGCCTTGATACGTTTGACTTTGGTCGCATCCAGAGTATCGAAACCCGTAGCGGCGGTAGCGTCTACCCAGGCGTTCACATCCTGCGAGCCTGCATTGGCGATACCATATTGCGCCTGTAAACTGACGATGTCCTTGACCAAAGTCAGGGTGGAGGATGCTGCTCCTGTGACATTGATCGTCACTTGCAGGTTGCGGTTGGCATTGACCGAATAGGTGTTTGCCGCCAGACTTCCGAAATTCAGGATTTTTGCCTGTGTGGTGAAAGCGGGCCAGGTATTGCCCGGAGCAGTATTGTAGAAGGCTGCCGCCGGGTTATAGGAAGGTCCGCTGCCGGCGGGATTGTGTTGAATCTTGAGAGCGGCATCCTGTACTTGCGTTACCTGCATGACGGTGCAGTTGCTGCCTTGTGAAACCAGGATTAAATCTCCCGCTGCAAACCCCGTGGTGCGACTGACGTCCAATTCCGCAGAAGGCTGGGGCATGGTGCCCGTGAGCGTGGTGGGGATCGAGCCAAGAAAGTTCGTCCCGCGCGTCATGGTAATCGTGTCCGATCCGGTGGCGCCGCCATCGGCTATGGCGACCGGAGCCATCACCGTCGTCGGCATGCCGGGGGCGGGAGTCACCGGTGTGCCATTATCGTAATAGCTAAATACGTTATTGCAATCGAGTGCGGCGCTATCCGCTAGTCCCATTCCGGCATTACGGATATCCTGCTCCAGTTGAACGATTGCCATCAAGCCGTTTTCCTGCGCATCCGAACCGGCGGTAGTGGTGCGCTTCTGATTTTCAAACATGGAAAATGCCTGCATGATGATAATGACCGTGAACAATCCCAAGGTCATGCCGGCCATGACCTCGACCAGGCTGAAGCCCTTTGTGCGCGCTCTATTTTGTAAATTTACACGGGACATGATCGCTCCGGGTTAAGGCGTATTGATTTGGGCTGTTGCCACAAAATTGTGGGGAGCGGCTTCCTGCGGCCCCTGCCAGCATACGGTCACCGTCACTTGTCGTGTATTGGCCAAGGGGGTCGTGACCGAGATTTGCTGTTTGGCGCCAGTCGCTCCCGGCAAAGCGGCGGTTGTTTGCGTCAGCCAATTCGTCACATTGGCAAGGGCGGAAGCGGCTCCAGTAGGCGCGCAATTCGCTCCGGCGGGGTAATGCGCATAGGCATCGAGATTGCTCCGGTCGACCCACATTTGCCCGATGATCTGGTTTGCCAGATAGGCCGCATCGGCGCGATATTTTGCATCTACGCTGTTCTTGATGGATACCGCCTGCAGCCCCATCAGCGCGATGATGCCCATGGAAAAAATCAAAACCGCAATCAGCGCTTCGAGGAGTACTGATCCTTGCTGTCGTTTTAAAGAAGAGTGCTTGTTGGCCATTTCAACATTTCCTTGGGTCATCACTGGCAGTGACGTTAGGGTCGCAGCTTCGAATTTGCCCGCCGGAAGTTATGTTGATGCGCAATTCCTTGCTCTGATTGGCCGGAAGGATGGAAACGGGCACATCCAGATCAATTTGTGTCGGCGCGGCAGCTGGGTTGGCAAGTCTTCCGAGTGTATTGAAGGTGGCAGTCGTGGCTCCTGCCGGGGTAACCGTGACCGTGACGTTAACCGAACCTTCGCTGCTTACCCTGCTCTGGATCGGCGTACCCGGGACGGCGACAGTACTCACTGTCCATCCGCTACCGCTTCCCAGTATGAAATTGACCGCTTCGTTGCGTCGCACCGCTTCGGCGCGAGCCAATTGCAGGCCGTTTTGGATGGATTCGGTTGCAGTGCGTATTTGGGCATTTTGTACCCAGGCATTAAAGTTCGGCAATGCGATGGCCAGCAAGATGGACACGATGATAATGGCGATCATCAGCTCAATCAGCGTCACACCCCTTTGAGCGAACCGAAAAGGGTCAAGCAGGCAAGCCGCGCAGCGGCGGTGAGCAAAATTTAGCACGCTCCCCCCTTCTTGGTGACCCAGCAGCCAACGTTTCCGGTCCAGCCGGATGCGGTTATGGTGGAAGTTTTGGCATTACTCTGGTCGATGGTGTAAGTAAAGCCGACCATCGCGCCCTTGCCAACCGCCTGGAGTGTATAGGCATTCGCCGTTAACACCGAACAGGAAAAGTCGAAATACTGGCTAGTGGTCGAGTCGGCAACACAGGCCGGAGCGCCCGTATAAGTGCGGTTGTCCTGATAAAACTGTTCCACTTGTACCCGCTTGTTGGACAGGTTGGAGGTGGCATCGGGAATTCTGCCCCTCGTCAAGTAATCGGTATAGGACGGATAGGCGATGCTGGCGAGTACGCCGATCACGACCACGACGATCATCAGTTCGACCAGGGTGAAGCCACGTTGCGTTTTCATCATCCGCTCCTTCGCGAGTGCATGGTAGGGTAGCCATTGTAGTGCTACAAGCATCACCCGACCAGAGGAGATTATGTCCGGACGAGCGGCGGCGCGCTTTCAAGAGGGAATATCTTGAACCCGGATAATCCGTTGGACGGCTCTACGAGCCACGGATTCAAGTCAACATCACCCACATTTCAGGGAAAACGGGTGATATGGCGCGAATTGATCCCGTAACGGATGCCCGTACCTGAATATGAAAGCGGCCTTGGGGCCGCTTTCAGTTTCCCCGCTTAATTTCATTTCTCAATCAACAGTGAAAACGTAGGGTGCATTTCATACACACTTATAGTTATTGCCGCTTTGAAAGGCAAATGGAATTATAAGGTCAGGAGCAAGGTTGCCAGTGCTGCAGCAGGCACAACCTCAACATTGCAGGCAAGCGGATAGCCACTTTCTACAGGCGCGACAACATAGGTCTGGCTAAGCTTCAAATCGGCAATCGCCGCCCAACACCCTTTAGTCAACGAAGGGGCGCTGGAAAACTTTATCTCGAACCCCACCTTCAGATTGCCACGTTCTGCAACCACATCCATTTCGGCGCCGGCTGCCGTGCGATAAAACGACAATTGCCATTGAGGCCCCAATAATTGTGCAATCTGCTCCAATACCCACCCCTCCCATGATGCACCGACGACAGGGTGCCCGGAAAGCTCCTCCAGATTGGTAACGCCCAGCAGCGCATGCAACAACCCGCTGTCGCGCAGATAAACCTTGGGGGACTTTACGAGTCGCTTGCCAAGATTGACATGGAGCGGAAGCAGCCGCCGCACCATATAAGTAGCCTCAAGAATGTCCAGATAATGCTGCACAGTGGGCGCCGAAACACCAAATCCGGAAGCCAGGCGCGATGCGTTCCACAGTTGACCATGCAGGTGCGCAAGCATTTGCCAGAAGCGCCGCAAGGTTGTACCGGGCACACGGATGCCGAAGGAAGGGATATCACGCTCCAGATGCGTAGAGATAAAGGACTCACGCCAGGCCAATGACGTTTGTTCGGTCTTCGCCAGCCAGCTCGGAGGATATCCGCCGCGCAACCAGAAATCCTGCAATTCAAAATGCGTGGGAGCAATCTCGCCTATATCAAACGGCGCGAGTTCGTGAAATGAAATACGGCCCGCCAGTGATTCAGAAGCCTGGCGCAACAATTGCGGTGAAGCCGAACCCAAAAGCAAAAAACGCCCCGGGCGGCGTGCCCCGTCAATCAGCGTACGCAAGACAGGAAACAATTCCGGTTGGCGCTGGATTTCATCAAGCACAATGAGCTGGTCCGCATAGCGCGACAAAAACAGCTCTGGGTCTGCCAGCTTCGCCAATTCTGACGGGCGCTCAAGATCCAGATACATACTGCCCGGATATTGGGCCGCGATAATTCTTGCCAGCGTGGTCTTGCCCGCTTGGCGCGGCCCAAGCAGCGCCACTGCCGGTGATTCCGTCAGTGACTGAGTCAGCCTGGTTAACAGCCTGCGTTTTATCATCCGTGCATATTAAAAGATAGCCTTTCAATATGCAATAACCAATCAAAGTTATCCTAAGCCGAACCAAACAAGTAGATCGGATGAAGCGCAGTGCTGTAGCCTGGATGGAGCGTAGCGCGATCCGGGAGCCACTTTCCCCCGGATTTTATTTCATTCCATCCGGGCGAACTTGCTCGATAAATAAGCATAAGCAAATATCACATGACAGCTGAACGCTGCTCCAGCTCCTCCCAGCGCTCCAGTGCTGCCGACATTTCCGTCTCGATTTCTTCGCTGCGCGCTTGCAGTTGCTTGGCGCGTTTGGCGTCGCTGCGATAGAGCGTGCCGTCGGCGAGATGCGCGGCGATGTCGATCTGCTCACGCTCCAGCGCCTCGATACGCTTGGGTAGCTCTTCCAGTTCGCGCGCTTCCTTGTAGCCAAGTTTGCTGGCAGTTTTCGCTTTTTCAACCGGCACAACGCGCTGCGGTGCTGCAACAGACGGCTTGGCAGCCTGGACAGATGCCTGGTATTTCTTCACCCGCACCCAATCTTCATAGCCACCGACGTATTCGATCAGCTTGCCGTCGCCCTCGAACGCGATCACCTGCGTCACGACATTATCGAGAAACGCGCGGTCATGGCTGACCAGAAACAGCGTACCGTCATAGTTCGCCAGCAACTCTTCGAGCAATTCCAGCGTTTCGATGTCGAGGTCGTTGGTCGGCTCGTCGAGCACCAGCACGTTGGCCGGTTGCGTGAACAAACGCGCCAGCAGCAGGCGGTTGCGTTCGCCGCCGGAACAGCTCTTGACCGGTGAGCGGGCGCGTTCCGGCGCGAACAGAAAGTCGCCGAGATAACTGATGACATGCTTCTTCTGCCCGCCGATCTCGATGTAATCCGAGCCCTGGCTGATCGTGTCGGCCAGCGTCGCATTGTCATCCAGTTGCTCGCGCAGCTGATCGAAATACGCGACTGAAATTTTGGTACCGAGCTTGACCTGCCCTGCATCCGGTTGCAATTCGCCGAGAATGATCTTGAGCAGCGTGCTCTTGCCCGCGCCGTTCGGCCCGAGCAGGCCGATCTTGTCTCCGCGCTGAATGCGGCAGGAAAAATTATCGATGATCCTGCGCTCGCCATACGCTTTGCAGACGTTGCTGAGTTCGGCGACCAGCTTGCCGGAGCGCTCGCCGCTGTCCACGCTCATCTCGACCTTGCCGGTTTTTTCGCGGCGCGCCGCACGCTCGCGGCGCAATTGCTCGAGGCGCAGCACGCGGCCTTCGTTGCGGGTGCGGCGCGCTTTGACGCCTTGGCGTATCCACACCTCTTCCTGTGCCAGCACCTTGTCAAATTTGGCGTTCACCACCGCCTCGTCGCTCAGCATGCGTTCCTTGATGGCCTGATAGGCGGAAAAATTACCGGGAAACCCTGCCAGCTTGCCGCGATCCAGTTCGACGATGCGCGTGGCGACGTTATCCAAAAAACGCCGGTCGTGCGTGACGAACAGCACCGCACCCTTGAAATTATTCAGCAGGCCTTCCAACCATTCGATCGAAGCAAAATCGAGATGGTTGGTCGGCTCGTCGAGAATCAGCACATCCGGCTCGGCCACCAGCGCCTGCGCCAGCGCGACGCGCTTGCGCTGCCCGCCGGACAGTTCGCCGACGCGCTTGTCGGCATCCAGATCCAGTTTTGCGATCGTGGTCTCGATGCGCGCCTGCACCGACCAGCCATCCTGTGATTCCAATTGAGTCTGCAACTGCTGCATCTCTTCGAGCAGCGTTTCCACATCCGCACCCGGCTCGGAAATTCGATGCGAGACATGATGATAGTCATGCAGCAGCTTCTGGATGCTGCCCAGGCCTTTGGCCACCGCATCGAATACCGGGTCAGCGGCGTCCAGCACCGGCTCCTGGCTGACATAACAGACCCGCGCGGTCGGCGCGCGCCATACCAGTCCATCGTCCAGATTCGCTTGATTAGCCAGCACGCGCATCATGCTTGACTTGCCGCCGCCGTTGCGCCCGATCAGCCCGATGCGCTCACCCTCATCGAGCTGAAAATCGGTGTGGTCGAGCAGTGCGACATGCCCGAATGCAAGGCATGCTTTGTCTAATGTGATGAGTGGCATAGATGAGAGTTACTGGCTGGAATAAAACAATTGATGGGTAAGTACGTAAAAACATCTTTCCGTTTTCTGGCCCTTACGATTCAGATTTATGAAGCTTCCGGTTTGAAGCGCCAGAACCGCAGCAGCAGCGCACACAGCAGCGCCAATGCCCCGGCAAACCAGAATGCGGCACCGGCGTTCCAGTAATGCCATATCGCGCCGAACAGCGTCCCTGCGGGAATGGCGCTCAAGCCGACGGCGAGATGATACCAGCCAAACGCCGTGCCGCGCTCGCGTTCGCCGGCATACATGATCAATGCGCGCTCCGAACCTTCGCCTAGACCAGCCAGCAAGCCATACAGCAGCGTGCAGGCCCACAGCGCGTTGCCCTGCTCGGCCATGCCGAGCGCCGCAAAACCGGCGGCATAACCCGACCAGCTAACCAGCGTCAGGCGACGTTTGCCAAACATATCCGCCATGTGCCCGCCGAGCAGCGAAGCCGCCGATTTGACGAGATTCAGCGCAGCCCACAACAACAATAACTGCGCCACGCTCATGCCCAGCTCGTTGCCGCGCAACAAAATAAAGCTTTCCGAGACGCGCGCAAACGTGAACAGCACCAGCACCAGCAAATAGCGGCGCATGTTGTGCGACAGCGCGCCCCACGCCAGCGGCGTTTGCGGCTTTATTTCTTCCAATGCCGGGTGCGGCGCTTCGCGCACTCCGGCAACCAGCACTACCAGCACCAGCACACCGGGAACTGCCGACCAAAGAATCACCTCGCTGACCGACCAGTGCAGCCAGCTCAATGCGGCGACGGCGAGCAGCGTGCCACCCAGCGCACCAGCGTTGTCCAGCGCACGATGGAAACCGTAGGCAAAGCCGTGGATATCGGCATGCGCGCTATCCGCCAGCAGCGCATCGCGCGGCGCGCTGCGCAGCCCCTTGCCGGCGCGGTCCAGGCTGCGCAGCAACAGCAACGCACCCCAGCTCGACGCCAGCGCCAGCAGCGGGCGCGCCAGATTGGACAGCCCGTAGCCGAACACCATCAACTGTTTGCGCCGCCCATGCCTGGCGTCCGAATAACGCCCCGCCCACAGCTTGAGGAAACTCGCCGCCGCGTCCGCCACGCCCTCCACCAGCCCGAGCACCACCGGCCCGGCGCCCAGCACGGTGGCGATCAGAATCGGAATAAACGGCGTCACCATTTCCGAAGCCAGGTCATTAAAAAAACTGACCAGTCCGAGCGCGACGACAGTGGCGGGTAATTTATGTTTTTTCATGTTTGGGTTATCGGACAGGTTCTGATTACACGGCGTTTAGGCTAGAATGCGCCCCTGCTTCCGCAGTCGAGCTGTCCTCGTAGTTAAATGGATATAACCGGCCCCTCCTAAGGGTCAATTACAGGTTCGATTCCTGTCGAGGACGCCAGCTTCTGAAAATGTAACATCAACCGAACAGCTTGTACTGCTTCGGCTCGCGCCCCATCCTGGACAGCTTTTCGAGCGCTTTCCGCGCTTCATCGGTAGCGCCGTGCTGCCTGCCGATTTCCAGCAATTTTGCCACCGCACGATCGAACGGATAATCTGCGTCAAACCACTTTTCCACAAGCTCCCTTGCCGTGCATCTGGATATTTTCAGCATGCCGGGCTTCACCTGCACCAGATGCGCGCAAGTCCTGCCCTTCTTCGCGACGATTGCGATATGCCGCTGCCTGTCCATCAGCACCTGACCGCAGGTCACCTCCAGAACGGGCGCGATGAAATCGACGGTGCTGTAATCGGTCGGGTCTTTGCTCATACATCCAACTTTCTAACCCAGGCCGGGCAAGAGCATGCCAGGTTCATATCACCCGCTCGTTGCCGCCGTCAATCGGCACCTGTGCGCCGGTGATTTTCGCGAACAGTACACCGCACATTTCTGCGATCAATTCCGCCACATCCTTGCTGGTGACTTCTTCGCGCAGCACGTTGTTGCGCTTGTAATCGTCGACGCTCATGCCGTAATGGGCGGCGCGCTGTTGCAACACTTCCGGCGTCCAGATGCCGGTGTCGAACACCGCGTTCGGGTGCACCAGGTTGATCCTGATTTTGTCCGCGCCCCATTCCAGCGCCGCGACGCGCGCAACCTGCGTCAGCGCCGCCTTCGACGCGGAATAGGCCACCGCACCCGGCCCCGGAGCCGGCACATTTTTCGAGCCGTTCACCACGACCCGGCCATATCGCGGCGCCACTTTCAGCAACGGATGCGCCTCGCGCATGATCGCCAGGTTGGAATCCAGATTGATCGCCATCACCTTGCGCCACTCGTCGTCGGACAGCGCCTCGATCTTCTTGCCGCCGGGGAAGATGCCCGCGTTCAGCACCAGCATATCGAGCCCGCCAAAGCGGCGTAGCGTCTGTTCGATAACGCGCCGGATGTCCTGCGTCGAGGTCAGGTCGGCGGTGATGCCCAGATAATCTTCACGAGCGCAATCTTCGCGGTTGCCGAACAGCGTCTCGATGGCCGGATTAATGTCCACCGCCACCACCACGGCACCCCGGTTCAGGAACGATTGCACACAGGCCTTGCCGATGCCGGAGGCCGCACCGGTCACCATCGCAACCTCACCGGCGAACGCTTTCGGCGCACCGGCTTTTTTCAGCTTGGCCTGCTCCAGGTCCCAGTATTCCATGCTGAACAGCGGCGCCTCGCCCAATGCCCGATAACCGCCAAGTTTCTCGCCGCGCAGGATGATGTCCTGCGTATGCAGATAGATGTCCTCGACGATCTGCGTGTCGCGCGCCGAACGGCCCGCGCTGACCAGTCCGAACTCCGGGTCGATGATCACGCGCGGCGCGGGGTCGAGCATCGTCAGCGGCTGTTTCGCCTGTTTCGAGTTTTTTTCGAAACTCTGTTTGTAGGCCTGCGCATAGGCCTCGACATCGCGCCCGAACAGCGGCAGGCGCTTGGTGCGGATCACGTGATCCGGCGTGGCCGGGCCGCGTTGCGTGATGCTGGCCGCCTGAGGATGACGCGCAAACGCCAGTGCGGCGCTGGTCGAACAACTGCGCAACAGCAGCGGAAAACCGGCAACCGTTGAAACCTGCTTTCTCAACGCCGCCAGCGCAAGCCAGTCGGCCTGCGGCTCGATGTTTGCTGCCTGTGCCAACGGCGCATTTTTGTTCAGGTAATCCTCGGCACGCCCGACCAGCTCGATCATCCGCTGATAGGCCTGCTTCGCGGTATCGCCAAAGCTGAATATGCCGTGATTCATCAGCACCATACCGATCGTATGCGAGGTCGCCTGTTTGGGAAACACCCCGGCGCACAGCTTGGCGAGATCGAAGCCCGGCATCACGTAAGGCAACACGATCACTTCATCGCCGTAAATCTCGCGGATGCGCGCCGCGCCACCGGCGGTATTGGTGATCGCCACGATCGCATCGGCATGGGTATGATCGACAAAGCGGTGCGGGATCAGCGCATGCAGGATCGCCTCGACCGACGGCGCCGGCGCGGACGGATCGAGCGACGCCAGCTTGAGTTCGCGCGCCATATCGATGTCCGACAACTTTTCGAGCCGCGACAGTTTCAGCATTGTATCCATGCGCACCGCGACGAAATCCTTGGCCTCTATCGTCGCGAGATCGGAACCGCTGCCTTTGACGAACAGTGTTTCCACGTCCTCGCCGAAGATATTCTGGCTGACACCCTTGACCGAAGTATTGCCACCGCCGTGCAACACCAAATTCGGGTTCGCGCCGAGCAAGCGCGACGAATAGACGCGCTCCGCCAATATTCCCTGATGCTTGCTCGCTTCTATGTCGTTCCAGAGGTTTTCCATTGCTGTGCCTATCAACTATACAAATAAAAACTGTTTGATCCGCAGATTATGCAGATTTCACAGATTACAAACAAAAACCGGGCATCTACCCTCACGGAACGCACTGCCTGGCTTCTGGAGTTTTAATCTGCGTTAATCTGCGTAATCTGCGGACAAAAAAGGGCTTCAAGCTAACGCGCGCATCGCCTCCGCATCCGCCGTCACCACACCGCGCTCGGTGATCAACCCGGTCACCAGCCGCGCCGGGGTCACGTCGAAACCGTAATTGGCCGCGCGCGAACCCTGCGGCGTGACCTGCACCGTGCGCACCTGCCCGTCGCCGCACAGCCCGGCGATGTGCGTCACCTCGTCCTGCGCGCGTTCCTCGATCGGGATTTCCTTGACGCCATCCTGCAGCGTCCAGTCTATCGTCGGCGTCGGCAGCGCCACGTAAAACGGCACGCCGTTATCATGCGCGGCAAGTGCCTTGAGGTAAGTGCCGATCTTGTTGCACACATCGCCGCGCGCGGTGACGCGGTCGCAACCGACAATCGCGATGTCCACCATGCCGTGCTGCATCAGGTGCCCGCCGGCGTTATCGACGATCACGGTATGAGGTACACCATGCTGACCCAGTTCCCATGCAGTCAGGCTGGCACCCTGGTTGCGCGGACGGGTTTCGTCGACCCACACATGCAGCGGAATGCCCGCATCAAACGCGGTATAGACCGGCGCGAGTGCCGTACCCCAATCCACCGTCGCGAGCCAGCCGGCGTTGCAATGGGTGAGCACATTCACCGTGCCGTTTTTCTTTTGATGAATCGCGCGGATAATCTCACCGCCATGCTGACCGATGCTCGCATTGATTGCCACATCCTCGTCGGCGATACGCGCCGCATCCCGCCATGCCGCAGCGGCGCGTTCGCTTGCAGGCAACGGAGCCAGCAGCGCACGCATTTTCTCCACGCCCCAGCGCAAGTTCACCGCGGTCGGGCGTGCCGCGAGCAGCACGCTGCAAGCCTCTGCCAGTGCAGCATCCGAAGCGTTGCTCCGTATTGCCAGCGCCACCCCATAGGCCGCCGTTACGCCGATCAGCGGCGCACCGCGCACCTGCATGTCGCGGATCGCGCGCTCGGCATCGCGCATCGTGTTCAGGCGCAGCGTGGCAAAAACGTGCGGGAGTTTGGTCTGGTCGATGATCTCCACCGCCGTGTTGTCGGCGGCGGGCCAGATGGTGCGATGGGGGGTGCCGTTGATTTTCATGTTTTTTGATTTTCATAGGGTGGGCTTGTGCCCACCGTTAATTTATTGTCCGCGTGGGCATATTAAACCTGCCCATCCTACCGTGCTGTTATTGACGAAATATGCGCAAGATGGCCATCGTAGCGTTTTTATTTTGCGGCTGCTTCGAGCAACTCTATCGCCGCCGCCTCCATTGGGTCGATAGTCTTTTGCGTGGCAACGATACGCTTTGCGCAGTCAGTTATATCGCGCAGCCTGTCAATATCTCCAGCCGCTTTCATGTCCGCGATAATTCGCCTAAAGCCCCGCTGGTCTGGCTCACCGATGGTCTTGATGGCGTTATCAAGCTCAGCCGGGTTATTTACAACCAGATCACGGCAGCGGCGCTTGAGGTAATCCGCAACGATGTAGCGCTCTGCCTTCATCATTTTTCCGTCCGCACGGCAAACATATGCCAGCAACTGAACCGCCATCCACTCTCGTTCAATAGCGGCGATGGATTTACCAGCCCCAGAGTCCTCATATTGAGCAATGGCATGCTTTGCCACGCTTTCAACAATTTCTCCTGTTTTAAATTCGACCGCGCTCTTGATGCGAGAGTCAATAAACGAGCGATGAGCATTGCGCAGATGGCAGTGCGCATCGACGGCGAAATTCCCATTTGCATCCTGATACGCGTGTTTAACCGTGATTACCCTCTCTGTTGCCAAACCGTTTTGGTCAACATAGGAAATACGATAGCTTCCTTGTGCTGGAATGGTTCTGGAAGAATAAAAATCGAATTTCTCCCAATTGTCCTTCTCCTCGCCAGCTATGCCAGGATCATCTTCGGCGGAGGCTGATTCTGATCGGAAAGTTTTGAATTCCGTTCTGATAACAATTTCATGCTGCTGCGGTTTGCTTTGTCCGAACTTAAAAAAACCCCAGGCAACCAGCGCAATGATTACCACAATCCAGAATGCAGACATTGACCTCCCCTGTTTTATTGGTGAAACGCCAGATTCGCACCTAATCGTCAGCCCGCGTAGGGCGCAATAACCAACGGGCATTGCGCCGCAACCAAACTCGGAGCCAGGTCTAGCAAAGTAGCACGTAGCCAGCCCTCGAATTCGCTCAGAACAAACACTTTCCTTTCATCCATCACGCAGCAGCCTCTTTCAACACGTCCGGCCTGCGTTCCGCAATGCTGATCAGCGTCTTGGCCGCACCGCTCGGTTGCCTGCGTCCTTGCTCCCACTCTTGCAGTGTACGGACAGACACGCCCAGCAATTTGGCGAACTCGGCTTGCGACAGGCCGGATTTGGTTCGCGCCGAGATGACGGGCGATAGCACGACGCGCCCTTTTTTGGAGACCATCTGGCGCGCCGATTTCAGCAGCGCTTTACCCATATCGCGCGTGGCTTCAAAGGCTTCCAGCTCTTTGTCAGTCAATGGTTTTTTCGATTTCATTTTTCAGCTCCTTCAATACGCTTCCGTTTATCGATCCCTGTTTGCTTTTGGCATACATGAAAATCAGCCAGATTTCGCCATTCGCCTTGCGGTTGAAATAAATGACTCGCACACCGCCCGATTTTCCCGAACCGGAACGGGACCAGCGCACTTTGCGCACGCCGCCGGAGCCCCTGACCACATCCCCCGCATCGGGGTTTTCCGCAATGAACAAAGCAAAGGCATCGTGCTCTTTTTCTGTCCAATACAACGGCCAAAGCTTCTCGAAGTCTTCAGTTTCAATAACGGTATGCATATCGGGCATTATACGTCTTTGCCGTATATGTACAAATCGTGCTGATTTTAAAGGCTAATCCCCCTCAAACTCGCACAACGCAAACACCTTGTGCCCGTGCTTCTCCAGCCGCGCGCGCCCGCCAATGTCGGGCAGGTCGATGATGAAACAGCATTCGACGATCTTGCCGCCCATCTTGTCGATCAGCGTACAGGCGGCTTCCGCCGTGCCGCCGGTGGCGATCAGGTCATCCACCAGCAACACACGGTCACCCTTCTGAATTGCGTCGGTATGTATCTCGATACGGTCGGTGCCGTATTCGAGCTCGTAGTCGTGGCCTATTGTTTCGGCGGGCAACTTGCCTTTTTTGCGGATCGGGATGAAGCCTTTGTTCAGCGCGTAGGCCAGCGGCGCGCCGAGGATGAAGCCGCGCGATTCGATGCCGGCGATCTTGTCGATCTTCACGTCCTTGTAACGGTTCACCAGTTCATCCACGGTGGCACGGAAGCCTGCCGGGTCTTTGAGCAGCGTAGTGATGTCGCGAAACTGGATGCCCTGCTTCGGGTAATGCGGGACGGTGCGGATATGGGATTTGATGGTCATTTGAACTCCTGGTAAGTGGTAAGTGGGGAGTGGGACGGTGCTGCGCACCTCAGTGGGGAGTGGGGGGGGGCAGCGGCCTTTCCCACTTTCCACTCCCTACTCCCCACTTCCCGATTAAAGCATTCGCCCGGCTACTGCGGACAACTTTTCCACCATCGCCGTATCGCGCGCTTCCGGGGCGGTGATGATCGCGTACTGCAACGCGCTGCGGCAGCCGCAGCCAGCCGCGCCGGTATCGCCCTGTATGCGCGGCGCGGCATTTTTCACCAGCGCGCGCGCCTTGTCGGCATTCGCCAGCAACACCTTGATGATCGCATCGACCGTGACATTGTCGTGATCCGGATGCCAGCAATCGTAGTCGGTCACCATCGCGACAGTGGCATAGCAAATCTCGGCCTCACGCGCGAGCTTGGCTTCGGGCATGTTGGTCATGCCGATCACGTCGCACTTCCAGGAACGGTACAGCTCCGATTCCGCCAGGCTGGAAAACTGCGGGCCTTCCATCACCAAATAAGTGCCGCCGCGCACCACCGCAATGTCGGCCTGCTGTGCGGCCGCATACAGATGATCGCCGAGACGGTGGCACACCGGATGCGCCATCGAAACATGCGCGACCAGCCCGCTGCCGAAGAAACTTTTTTCCCGCGCAAAGGTGCGGTCGATGAATTGATCGACGATGACGAACGTGCCCGGCGCGAGGCTTTCATGCAGCGAGCCGACCGCGCTGACCGAAACGATGTCGGTCACGCCGAGGCGCTTGAGCGCGTCGATGTTGGCGCGAAAGTTGATTTCCGACGGCGGTATCTTGTGCCCCCTGCCGTGACGCGGCAGAAAGGCGACCGATTGCCCAGCCAGTTCGCCGACCAGAATCTCATCCGACGGCTCGCCGAATGATGAGGTCGCCTTTATCCAGCGGGTGTTGAGCAACCCCTCAATGTTATAGACACCGCTACCCCCGATGACTCCCAGCATATTTTCACTCCGTTTTTTAACTCAGATAATCCATTGAGCGTAGGTCGGGCTTTAGCCAATGACTTGCTGGCGTTGTTTGCCAGCTTAGTCGAAGGCTATGCAGAGCCAGCCCGATATGTCGGGTTAAAACCCGACCTACAATCTGCTATGTCAATCTAAAAGGGGAAGGGATAAGGGTGAAGGGTTGAAGGCTAACACCCCCCTTTATTCGGTGAAGTGGTTTTACCCTTCTCCCTTCCCTCTTCTCCCTTCACCATAAATAGTATTTTGATTATTTCAAACCACAACCGGCACACGCGTGGCCAGCCCACACATCAGCTCATAACTGATCGTACCTGCCGCACGTGCGACATCCTCGATCGGCATTCCGTCGCCCCACAGTGTCACAGCGCTGCCAACACCGGCCTGCGGCAAGTTGCTCAAGTCCGCATACAGCATGTCCATCGAAACACGCCCCAGCGTTTGCGTGCGTTGTCCGTCCACCAGCAGCGGCGTGCCGCCCGGCGCGCACCCGCAAGGAGTAGGCCGGTGGGTGCCCGGAGCCTCCGGCTCCACCCTTCCGCTCTGGCGCGGATAGCCGTCGGCATAGCCGCAGGCGACGATACCGATGCGCATTCTCTGTTCGGCGCGAAACAACGCGCCGTAGCCGACCTCATCACCTGTCTGTAATTCCTGCACTGCAATGATGCGGCTACCCAGCGTCATCGCCGGTTTCAGCCCGAGTTGCCGCGCGCTGGGCTGTCCTTCAACACCTTGGGCAAACGGCGACGCGCCATACAGCATGACGCCGGGGCGCACCCAGTCGCCGTGGGTTGCCGGATAACGCAACAACGCCGCGGAATTCGCCAGCGAACGCGCCATGCGATACGGTGCGGCAACTTCGTTGAACAGCGCGAGCGGCCCGGCTACCCCACGCGCCTCATCGGCATTGGCAAAATGCGTCATCAGCGTGATGTCGCGCACCGCAACATGACGGCGCAACGTTTCCATCACCTGCGCCACCTTGTCTGGCGCGAATCCCAAGCGGTTCATGCCGCTGTTGATCTTGAGCCAGATGTCCAGCTTTTTGCGTTTCGGGTAGGCGTCCAGCAAGTCAACCTGCCATGCGCTATGAATCACGCAAGCCAGGTCGTATTCGGCAACCAGCGCCAATTCTTCCGCATCAAAAAATCCTTCCAGCAGCAGGATGGATTGGCGGAAACCCGCCTCGCGCAGTTGCAATGCATCCTGAATATCCAGCAGCGCAAAACCGTCCGCCGCAGCCAACGCTCCGGCCACACGCAGCATGCCGTGCCCGTAACCGTTCGCCTTGATCACCGCCATGATGCGCGCGGAAGGCGCGGCACGGCGCGCCACCTGAAGATTGTTCTCCAGTGCACTCAGGTTGATGTGGGCTTGTATCGGGCGTGACACAGAAATGGTTTATCGCAAAATTTTTAATAAGCGCGAATGATAGCAGGGGCTTTTGTTTCATGATATAAATCAGTTTGCCAAAAAACAAACCCCGTTTAATGAATCTCGGTTTTTACATCATCCTCGCGGCGCAATTCCTGTCCGCGCTTGCGGACAATGCGTTGCTGTTTGCCGCGATTGCCCTGCTCAAGGATTTGAACGCGCCGGCCTGGTATACGCCGCTATTGCAGCAAAGCTTCATCATCTCCTACATCATCCTGGCGCCTTTCGTCGGCGCATTTGCCGATTCGCTGCCCAAAGGGCGCGTGATGTTCATCAGCAACATCATCAAACTGGCCGGCTGCCTCTTCATGCTGATCGGCGTCGATCCGCTGATTGCCTACTGTCTGGTTGGCCTGGGAGCCGCAGCCTATTCGCCGGCAAAATACGGCATCCTCACCGAATACCTCCCGCCCGACCAGCTGGTCAAGGCGAATAGCTGGATGGAAGGCCTGACCGTCGCCGCGATCGTACTCGGCGCGCTGGTGGGCGGCATCCTGATCACCCCGAGCATCGCCAACCCGATGTTGCAATGGTGGGACGTGCCGTTCATCGATACCGGCATCGACACTCCGCCGGAGCTGGCGATCATCGTGATCGTGCTGATTTACATTGCCGCCGCGATTTTCAACCTTTACATCCCGCATGTGGCGATTGACCACAAACCATTCAGCCACAGCCCGGTGTTTCTGGCCAGAGATTTCTGGCACTGTTTCAAGCTGCTGTGGAAAGATCCGCTCGGCCAAGTGTCGTTGGCGGTCACCACGCTGTTCTGGGGCGCGGGGGCCACGCTGCGCCTGCTGGTGCTCGGCTGGGCGGCCGTCGCCTTGCACTACGGCATCGGCGAAGCCGCAAAACTCACCGCCTGGGTGGCGATCGGCATCGCGATCGGCTCGGTGCTGGCGGCAAAATTCATCGAACTGGAGCATTCGATAAAGGTTCTGCCGGTCGGCATCGCGATGGGCGTTGCGGTGCTGCTGATGATTCCGGTAGCCAACAGCACGCTGGCGATCTTGCTGCTGATTGCGATAGGCGCGATGGGCGGTTTCTTCGTCGTGCCGATGAACGCGTTGCTGCAACATCGCGGCCACCTGCTGATGGGTGCGGGACGCTCCATTGCGGTACAAAACTTCAACGAAAACCTGAGTATCTTCGTCATGCTGGGAATGTATGGCGCAATGCAGCAACTGGATTTCAGCATCTACGCCATCATCGCGGTGTTCGGCCTGCTGCTGTCCGGCATCATGGCTGCGCTGCACAGAAAACACGGGCACGACCGTTATATCTAAGTATCGTTATATCTTAAGTACGCGGCGCGCCCCTACACCTTACCCAACAACGCTTCAAATTCATCGATCGGCACCGGTTTGCTGAACAGGTAGCCCTGGTACGCCATGCAACCGTGCTGCTTCAGGAACGACAATTGCGCCTCCGTTTCGACTCCTTCGGCAATCACGTTCAGGCGAAAATTCAGCGCCATATCGATGATTGCTCTCACCATCGCGGCGTCATTCAGGTCGGTTGCAATATCGCGCACGAAACTCTGGTCGATCTTGATCTGGTCAAGCGGCAACTGCTTCAGATAGGACAACGATGAATAGCCGGTGCCGAAATCGTCCATCGACAAACTGATACCCAACGCTTTCAGCGCGTGCATCTTGACGATAATATCGGCGATATCGGCCAATACCACACTCTCGGTCAATTCCAGCTTCAGGCGCGCCGGATTAACCTGATGGGCGCGAATTGCTGCGGCAACCTTCTCGACAAAATCATGCTTCCTGAATTGCTGCGCACTGACGTTGACGGCAAGCGCCAGATCGCGTGTCTGCTCGCGCCTGCTCCATTGCGCAAGCTGCCGGCAGGCGGTTTCGAGCACCCAATTCCCGATATCCAGAATCAGCGAGCTTTCTTCGGCGATGGAAATGAATTGCGCCGGTGAAACCATGCCGCGCTCCGGATGCATCCAGCGCACCAGCGCCTCCGCACCCAGCGCGCGATGCCCATTATCCACTTGCAGTTGATAGTGCAGACGCAATTGCCCATTAAGGACGGCATAGCGCAAATCCTTCTCGAGCACGGCGCGTATTTCCACCGCCCGCTGCATGACGGGGTCGAAAAAACGCACCGCATTGCGTCCCGAATCCTTGGCCTGGTACATCGCAAGATCGGCGTGTTTGAGCACTTCTTCCACCGATTCCGCATTGCCGCGATACAGGCACACGCCGATGCTCGGCGAGCTGTGGTATTCCTGCTCCCTGATCTGGTAAGGCGCAGCCAGCGCGGCGCGGATTTTCTCGGCGATCAGCGCGGTTTTCTGCGAAGCATCCTCCACGTCCCCGTCAATTTCCTCGATCAGCACCACAAACTCGTCGCCGCCCAGCCGCGCCACGGTATCCACCTCGCGCACGCAATACTGGATGCGCTGGGCCACCTCGATCAACAGCAGGTCGCCATAATCATGCCCCAGCGTGTCGTTAAGCGTCTTGAACCTGTCCATATCGAGAAACATCAGCGCGCCGTAAAGATTGCTGCGCGCCGAGACCGACAGCGCCAGATGAAAACGGTCCAGCAGCAAGCGGCGGTTGGGCAGCTTGGTCAGCACATCATAAAACGCCAGCGTGCGGATCTCTTCCTCCGCGTGTTTGCGCGCGGTGATGTTGCTGAATATCCCGACATACTCGGTAGTCTCGCCCTGCTCGTTCCTTATCGCGGTGATGGTCAGATATTTCGGGTAAATATGGCCATTCTTGTGCCGGTCCCACATCTCGCCCGACCATGTTCCGTCATTCAGCAGCTGCTGCCACATCGCCGCATAAAACGCCTTGCCCTCATGGCCGGAACTGAGGATACGCGTATTCTTGCCTATCACCTCTTCCGCGCCATAACCGGTGATGTCCTCGAATGCCCGGTTGACGCGGATAATGTTCGCGTTGGGGTCGGTGATCAGGATGGCCTCATGGGTCTCGAAGGTTACTGCTGCGATACGCAGCTGATCTTCCGCCAGCTTCTGCTCGGTAATATCCTGCACCGCCCCCACCGAGCGCAACGGTTTGCCGGATGCGTCGAATTCGCTGTTGCAATGCTCGCGCACCCACTTGATGCGCCCATCCGCAAATTGCAAGCGGTGGGTAATATCATAGGGCTGGCGATTCTCCAGCGATTGCGTATAGGCCTGGTTTACCTTGTCGCGGTCGTCCGGGTGAATCGCGTTCAGGAAATTTTCATAGGATGGCTTGAACTGCGCCGGGTCGAGCTCAAAAATCCGGAAAACCTCATCCGACCAGCGCAACTCGCCGCTCAGCCGGTCCAGCTCCCAGCTCCCCAGCTTTCCCAGCTTCTGCGCTTCGTTGAGCAAATCCTGGTTGTGTTGCAACTCGAGCTGGGCAAACTTGCGCTCGGTAATATCGGTGCTTATCGCAGCATACTGGAACGGTTTGCCATCCCTGCCCGTGTTGGGCACGATAGTGGTTTTCAACCAATACAGGCAGCCATTTCTGGCACGGTTGCAGATTTCCCCATGCCATATTTTCCCGGCGGCAATAGTGCGGTACATGTCGCGGAAAAATTCTCTCGGGTGCGTGCCGGAATTAACAATGCGATTATTCTGCCCGAGCAGCTCATCGCGTGAATACTGGCTGATGGCGCAAAATTTATCGTTGACATAGGTGATCACGCCGCGCACATCGGTAGTGCACACAATCGAATGCTGATCCAGCGCGTATTTTTGATACTCCAATTCCCTCAATGCCAGCCGGTGCGCTTGTTCAAGTTGCGCCAAGGCTCGCGCATTCTGCCGCGCCATGCGCCGGTCGAACAACGCGGCGAGGATGCCGCCGCCAAACCAGAACAAGGAAGTCAGCGCTACCAGCCAGGCGAGCATATCCGGGGCGACCTGCATTGCGCCAACCATGCACATGCTGCCGGGCGAGATGCTTGCTCCCAGCATGGCGGTGTAGTGCATGCCGGAAATCGCCAAACCCATGACGGCCCCGCCCAACACAAAACGAAGCATCAGCGGCAGTTTGGCGCGCTCGCCCTGATACATCATCAGCAGCGCGCCCCATGAAGCGATCACGGCAATGGCCACGGACAAGGTAAAGATCAGCGGGTCATAGCTGATCGGCGGCGACATCCTGAGCGCCGCCATGCCGGCATAGTGCATGAGGCTGATGCCCAAACCCATCAGCAACCCGCCCACGATAATACGCATGGCGCCGATGTCCGGTTCGCGCAACACGTAAAAACCGAGCAAGGCTGCGGCAATCGCAGGTAACGCAGAAAACAGGGTCAACGGCAGATCATAGCCAAGGGGAATGGGCAAATGAAATGCCAACATGCCGATGAAATGCATGGACCAGATCGCCAAACCCAGTGTGATGCCACCGGCAATCATCCACACCCACGCCGAACGGCCGCTGCTCTCGCGCATACGCTGCGCGTGGGTGAGCGCGGTGAATGAGCCGATCATCGCGATCAGCACGGACAGCAATACCAGCGGGGTATCCCAAACAATTAACAATTCGCTTCCTCAGCCATTCCTGTGTGTTGAATGTATAGTAGCAGATGATGGCGCATTTCGACGACGGCTCTGTCCGCTTGCGCATTTGCGATTGAAACTTTCCCGGCAATTCTGTAGTCTTACCGCCGCATTTATACATTGCTTAATTCAGGAGGCTACACAATGCAATACCAAACCCAAGCAGCCGCACCAGCCGGCGCAATCGCAACCGCACAGAACAAGGTACTGCGCAACACCTACATGATGCTCGCACTGACGATGATCCCGACGGTGATCGGCGCGTTTATCGGCATATCGGTCAACTTCTCGTTCATGGCCGAACATCCGGTCATGAGCGCGCTGCTGATGTTCGGCGCGATGATGGGCATGCTGTTCGCCGTGACCGCATTGCGCAACAGCGTGTGGGGCATCGTCGCGCTGCTGGGCTTTACCTTTGTCGCCGGCGTGTTGCTCGGCCCGATCCTGCAAGTGGCGCTGCACCTGAGAAACGGCGCGCAACTGGTCGGCATGGCGGCAGGCGGAACCGGCATCATCTTCGGCAGCCTGGCAACCGTCGCCACCGTCACGAAAAAAGACTTCAGCTTCATGGGCAAATTCCTGTTCATCGGGTTGATCCTGCTGGTGATCGCGTCGCTGGCCAACATCTTCTTCCAGATACCCGCGCTGGCGCTGACGATCTCCGCAATCGCGGTGCTGATCTTCTCGGCCTACATCCTGTACGACGTCAGCCAGATCGTACAAGGCGGCGAAACCAACTACGTGATGGCGACACTGGGGCTGTACATGAACATCTACAACCTGTTCATCAACCTGCTGCAACTGCTGATGGCGCTCAGCGGCGAACGCGATTAGTGCTTCATACCCAATAAAAAGGCGGCCTGCGCCGCCTTTTTTATTGCCCGCAGATCATGCTATATGGATGTTTTGTCGAATACCGCTATCGACTCGACATGCGAAGTCTGCGGGAACATGTTCATCACGCCCGCCGCTTTCAGCGTGTAACCTTTCACCTGCACCAGCACCTCGGTGTCGCGCGCCAGCGTCGCGGGATTGCAGCTGACATAGACGATACGCCCGGGCGCGGTTTCCGGCGCGATCGCTTTCACCAGCTCCATCGCCCCGTCGCGCGGCGGATCGATCAGCCATTTGTCGAATGAACCGAGTTGCGCCAGTGCGGCTTCATCGATTTCAAACAGGTTCATCGCCTTGAATTCAACCCCCACCCCACCCCTCCCCCGAAGGGAGAGGGAGTATTTATCGAGGCCGTTGTGCGCGGCATTCTGCATCGCGCGTTTCACCAGCGCAGCGCTGCCTTCGATGCCCAGCACTTGTGCGCCGCTGCGCGCGATCGGCAGCGTAAAGTTGCCCAGACCGCAAAAAAAATCGGCAACACGTTCACCGGGTTGCGGGTCGAGCAGGCGCAATGCGTGATGCACCATCACACGGTTCAACACATGGTTCACTTGCGTAAACTCGGTCGGCGCAAACGGCATCTCGACGCCGAATTCCGGCAGCGTGTAAGTCAGCGCTGGTGCGTTCAGCGGATGGAACGGCACGACGGTCTCCGGCCCCTTGGTTTGCAGCCAGAACTGGATGTCATGCGTGTCGGCAAAGGCACGTAGCGCAGCCTCATCGCTCACCGTGAGCGGCTCCATGATGCGCAGCAGCAGCACATCCACATCGTTGCCGCAAGCCACTTCGACCTGCGGCAAGCGTTCGCGGATCGAAAGACCCTCGATCAACTGCGCCAGCAACGGGATCAGCCCGGAAATCTTTGGCGGCAGTATCTCGCAGCGCGACATATCCGCGACGAAGCTGCTGCGTTTCTCGTGAAAACCGACCAGCGTCTTGCCCTTTTTCACGACATGCCGCACCGACAATCTTGCGCGCTGGCGGTAGCCCCACGGCAGGCCGTGGAGCGGGCGCAAGATGGTTTCCGGTTTGACCTTGCCGATGCGCGCCAGATTCTCTTCGAGAATACGCTGCTTCACCGCGACCTGCACACGCTGATCGAGATGCTGCATCGAACAGCCACCGCATACGCCGAAATGCGGGCATTTTGGCTCGACACGCATGAACGACGGCTTGAGGATATCCGCCACCTGCGCCATCTCGAAGCTGGTTTTTTTGCGGTATGAGGAATAGGTGACATGCTCGCCGATCAGCGCGCCTTCGATGAAAATCACCTTGCCATCGGCATGCGCGATGCCCCGGCCTTCCTGGTCGATCGATTCAATGATTACTGGATTCATATGATCTTCTTGTCTGGCCACTGGGCAAAAAATTCTTTCCAGTGCGTTTCCCCGGATTTGCCCAGTGTGCCGCGCACCAGCTCCAGTTCCTGCTGATAGCGCGCCCTGGTAAATTGGCCGCGCATCAACTGGAAGCGCGCAAATACCAGCCAGGTGTTCACGACATCGGTCTCGCAATAGTTGCGTATCTCTTCCAGCTTGCCTTGCTGGTAGGCCTCCCATACCTTGCTGCCGTCCATGCCCAGCTTGCCGGGAAAACCGATCAGCTTCGCCAGCTCGTCCAATGGCGCGTTGGCGCGGCCGCTATACAGCGCCAGCAGATCCATCAGGTCGAGGTGGCGCGAGTGATAGCGGCTGATGTAGTTGTTCCACTTGAACTCCCGGTCATCCTCGCCCTGATCCCAATAGCGCGCGCATTGCACGCCGTGGATCAGGCCGCGATAGTGCAACACCGGCAGATCGAACCCGCCGCCGTTCCACGACACCAGTTGCGGGGTATATTTGTCGACGCCGTCGAAGAAGCGCTGGATGATGCTCCCCTCCTCTTCATCCTGGCTGCCGAGCGACCATACCTTGAAGTTGTCGCCCTCGCGCAGCGCGCAGGAGATCGCGACGATACGCTGCAAATGATGCGGCAAAAAATCGCTGCCGGTTTTCTGGCGACGCAACTGGAAAGCCATCTCCGCCACTTCCGCGTCGCTGACGCGCGCGCCAAGTTCGTGCAGCGTGCGCAGTCCGGCTATATCGGGAATGGTTTCAATGTCAAAGACGAGTACGGGATTCATCGAAAAACTGATTGCTTTCTTTTTATGGTTTTTTGGCAGGTATCGTTAAAAATCGCGCCATCCGGCACGCTCCGTTATGATACCCGAATTAACCGCGGCACAAGCAGGTGCACAGCATCCGGAGGGCGCCCGGATAATTTCATTCTTTACTCCTTCATAAACCCGCGATAAAACGCTAGAATTCACGCTTTGCAACCGACCCATCTGAGGAATCCCATTATGTCGATGTCCGACCGCGACGGCTTTATCTGGTATGACGGCAAACTTGTGCCCTGGCGCGATGCCACCACCCATGTGCTGACCCACACGCTGCATTACGGCATGGGCGTGTTCGAAGGCCTGCGTGCTTACAAGGCCGAAAAAGGCACCGCCATTTTCCGGCTGAAAGAGCACACCGACCGGTTGTTCAACTCCGCGCACATCTTCCAGATGAAGATGCCCTACGACAAGGAAACCATCCTGGAAGCGCATCGCGAAGTGGTGCGCGTCAACAAGCTGGAATCCTGCTACATCCGCCCGATTGCATTCTACGGCTCGGAAGCGATGGGCATCGCCGCCAAGACGCTGTCCACCCATGTCGCGGTTGCAGCCTGGCCGTGGGGTGCGTATCTGGGCGACGAAGGCATGAAAAAAGGTATACGCATCAAGACTTCCAGCTTCACCCGCCACCACGTCAACGTGAACATGTGCCGCGCAAAATCGGTGACGACCTACGCCAATTCGATACTCGCGCACCAGGAAGCCGCCAACGACAATTACGACGAAGCGCTGTTGCTGGACGTGGACGGCTACGTTGCCGAAGGTGCGGGCGAGAACCTCTTCATCGTCAAGAAAGGCAAGCTGTACACGCCCGACCTGACCTCCTGCCTGGAAGGCATCACGCGTGACTCGATCATCACGCTGGCCAAGGAAATGGGCATCGAAGTGATCGAGAAACGCATCACCCGCGATGAAATCTACTGCGCCGAAGAAGCCTTCTTTACCGGCACGGCCGCCGAGGTGACCCCGATCCGCGAGCTCGACCAGCGCACGATCGGCTGCGGCTCGCGCGGCCCGGTCACAACCAGATTGCAACAGGCGTTCTTCGATTGCGTCGCAGGCAAACACCCGCAGCACACCGACTGGCTGAGCTATATTTAAGGACACATCAATGAGCGACCAATATATTGTTAAAGTAACGGCGCACGACTTGCCGTTGACCTGCCCGATGCCGGGCGCGAGCCTGTGGAACGCGCACCCGAAAGTGAGCATCCCGGTTATTCAAGACGGCGAGGCGCGTTGCCCGTATTGCGGCACGCTGTACCGCTTCGAGGGTGAACTGCCCAAGGGGCATCATTAATTCAAGCTAACGTAGGGTGCGCTTTGCGCACCATGGTGCGTGAGACGCACCCTACAGATGCCACAGCCCGCCATAAACAAAATATTGATTGTCGCACCCAGTTGGGTGGGCGACTGCATGTTGATGCAGCCGATGCTGGTGCGCCTGATGCAGCGCCATCCCGGTTGCCGTATCGACGTGCTGGCTCCATCGTGGACCGAAAAGCTGCTGCGCCAGATGCCCGAGGTGAACGAGGTCATTGCCAACCCGTTCCCGCATGGCGCGCTGCAACTCGCCGCGCGCTACCGGCTCGGCAAACAACTGCGCGCTGCCAGATACGACCAGGCCATCGTGCTGCCCAATTCGTGGAAATCCGCACTGCCCCCTTTCTTCGCAGACATTCCGTTGCGCACCGGCTTCGTCGGCGAAGCCCGCTATGGCCTGCTCAATGACGCGCGCAAACTGGACAAAGCCGCCTTGCCGCTGATGGTGGAGCGCTTTGCGCAACTCGCCGAAGATCCACAAGGCGGGATTCCACGCCCGCTGGCAAACCCGAAACTGACGATCGGCGAGGCGCAATGTAACGCCACCTTGCACAAACTCGACTTGACGCTGGACAAGCCCGTCGCGGTATTTTGTCCGGGCGCCGAATACGGCCCTGCAAAACGCTGGCCCGCAGCGTATTTTGCCGAGATTGCGCAACGTCTGCACCGGCAAGGCTATGCGGTATGGCTGATCGGTTCTGGCAAAGACAAGCCAGCCGCAGATCAGATCAATGAGCTCGCAGGCGAGCAATGCCACAACCTGTGCGGCGGCACCGATCTGGCCGAGGCCATCGCATTGCTGGCCTGTGCGCGGCTGGTGATCAGCAACGACTCCGGCCTGATGCACCTGGCCGCCGCGCTGAATCGCCCGCTGCTGGCGCTGTTCGGCTCCAGCAGCCCGCAGTTCACCCCGCCGCTCTCCGCGCAGGCGCAGACCGTCAAGCTCGACATCGAATGCAGCCCGTGCTTCAAGCGCGAATGCCCGCTCGGACATTTCAACTGCATGAAGCAGCTCACACCCGATCTGGTGTGGGAAAAACTGCAACACGCTATCGCTCACTCCAACTAAACAAGAGGTATTTTATGTTGCAGAACCTGCCCCCTCTCCCCAACCCTCCCCCGCAAGCGGGTGAGGGAGCAAACGAATCGCTACGCGAATTTTTTGCTCCTGAAATCTTCAAGGCCTATGACATACGCGGCATCGTCGGCAAGACACTGACGCCCGAAGTAGTCGAGGCCATCGGCCACGCGATCGGCTCAGAAGCCGTGGCGCGCAACCAGCACACGATTGCGATCGGCCGCGACGGAAGGCTGTCCGGGCCAGAACTCATCGCCGCCCTGGCGCGCGGCATCCAGAACAGCGGCATCAATGTGATCGACGTGGGGCGCGTCGCGACGCCGATGGTGTATTTCGCCGCCTACCAACTACAAACCGACTGCGCGGTGATGCTCACCGGCAGCCATAACCCGCCGGATTACAACGGCCTGAAAATGGTGTTGGCGGGCGAGACGCTGTCCGGCGAGACCATCCAGAGGCTGCGCTCGCGCATCGAGCAGAACGACCTGACACATGGCAAGGGTAGCTACAGCCAACAGGACATCAGCGCGGCTTACCTTGCGCGTATCGTCTCCGGCATCAAGCTGGCGCGCCCGATGCGCATCACCGTCGATTGCGGCAACGGCGTGGCGGGCGCTTACGTGGCGAACCTGTACCGCCAGCTCGGCTGCCAGGTCGAGGAAATGTACTGCGAGGTGGACGGGCATTTTCCCAACCACCACCCCGACCCATCCGACCCGCGCAATCTCGAAGACCTGATCGCCGCGTTGCGCGATAACGACAGCGAGCTGGGCCTGGCGTTCGACGGCGACGGCGACCGCCTCGGTGTCGTGACCAAAGACGGCAAGATCATCTACCCCGATCGCCAGTTGATGCTGTATGCCGCCGATGTGCTGAGCCGCAATCCGGGCGCGGAGATCATCTTTGACGTGAAGTCCACGCGCAACCTGTTTGGCTGGATACAGTCGCACGGCGGCAAACCGACGCTATGGAAGACCGGGCACTCGCTGGTCAAGGCCAAGATGAAGGAAACCGGCGCATTGCTGGCCGGTGAGATGAGCGGCCACGTGTTCTTCAAGGAACGCTGGTACGGTTTTGATGACGGTCTGTATACCGGGGCGCGCCTGCTGGAGATACTGAGCAAGGTACAAAATCCGAGCGCCACGCTGAATGCACTGCCAGATGCCGTGTGCACACCAGAGCTGCACATCCATACCGCCGAGGGCGAAAACCATGCGCTGCTGGCGCAACTGCAAAAGACTGCACAGTTCACCGATGCAAAAGAAATCATCACGCTGGACGGCCTGCGCGTCGAATACGCAGACGGCTTCGGGCTGGCGCGCCCCAGCAACACCACGCCGGTGATCGTGTTGCGCTTCGAAGCCGATACTGCGGCAGCCTTGCAGCGTATCCAGAACGATTTCCGCAAGATATTTAAGCAAGCGGCAGCGCATCTGGAATTGCCGTTTTAGACTTATTGAATCCGCTTGAAGTCCAACTGACGTTGCCGGGGATGCAACCAGTAAGCAAGCTGGCCGCAGAAAAATTCCATGAATTGCCGCTGTTCGACAGGTTTGGCGATAAAACTATTCACCCCAACCTGATAGCTCAGCAGCACATCTGCCTGTGTGTATTCTGCAGAAAAGGCCACGACCGGAATATCACGCGTGGCGGCATGAATACGCAATTTGCGCAACACCGCCAACCCGTCCAGCTTTGGAAGCTTCATATCCAGCAGGATAATATGCGGCATCGGCTCTTTTCTTGCGACACTTTCGCTCAACCAATCCAGCGTGGCAACGCCACACCCCACCACCGTCAAATTGAGCCCCGGGCAGGATTCGGCTGCGGCGCGGCACGCCATGCCTGCCGTCAACGGATCATCCTCAATCAGCAATGCATTACAGCCCTGCCATGCCTTACGAGAAGCTGTTTCCACCGCTATCTCTCCATGTGGTTCGCAACCCGTGGGGACCACTATAGCCTTGCCTTCACCCAAACAGGAACCGAAGTCAATGCAGTCGCAAGGTGCTCGGGTTGCGTGCCGCCTGCCTGCGCCATGTCCGCTCTACCCCCACCTTTGCCGCCGACCTGTTGCGCGACGAAATTCACCAGCTCGCCGGCCTTGACCTTGCCGGTTTGATCCGCCGTCACACCGGCGATCAGGCTCACCTTGCCATCGCTCACGGTCGCTAGCACGATCGCGGCAGATTTTAGCTTGTCTTTCAGCTTGTCCAGCGTCTCGCGCAACGTCGCCGCATCCGCACCGTCCAGCCTGGCCGCCAGCACGCTTACGCCATTGATATCCTGCGCTTGCGCCAACAACTCGTCGCCTTGCGCGGAGGCCAGCTTCGATTTCAGCGCGGCCAGTTCTTTTTCCAGCGACTTCACGTTGTCGAGGATTTGCGCGACGCGCGCTGCCGCTTCCTGCGGTTGCGCCTTCACCGCATCGGCCACCTGCTGCAACTGCTGCTCCTGCTGTTGCACCAGTGCCAGCGCACCTTCGCCGGTCACCGCCTCGACGCGCCGCACACCCGCAGCCACGCCGCTCTCGGCCACAATCTTGAACAGCCCGATATCGCCGGTGCGTTTGACGTGCGTGCCGCCGCACAGCTCGCGCGACGAGCCGATGTCCAGCACGCGCACCTCGTCGCCATATTTCTCGCCGAACAACATCATCGCGCCGGTCTTCTGCGCATCCTCGATGCCCATCACACGCGCCCGGCATTCGACGTTGGCCAGAATTTCCATATTGACGATCGCCTCGACCTTGCGGATTTCCGCATCGGTCAGCGGCTGTGTGTGCACAAAGTCGAAGCGTGTCTTGTCGGCATCCACCTGCGAGCCCTTCTGCTGCACATGAGCACCGAGCACTTCGCGCAATGCCTTGTGCATCAGGTGCGTCGCCGAATGGTTACGCACCGTATGGTTGCGCGCCACGGCATCCACCCGGGCAGTCACGCCGTTGCCGACGCTCAGCTTGCCGGTTTTCACGACACCGTGATGACCGAACACGCTGGCCTGAATCTTCTGCGTGTCCTCGACCGCGAAGATGCCATGCACGCTGCGCAACTCGCCGCAGTCGCCGACCTGACCGCCGGATTCGGCGTAGAACGGCGTATCGTCGAGCACCGCGACACCGATCTCGCCCTCGTTCAGTTCGTTGACCGACGTGCCGTCCTTGTACAGCGCGAGGATGTTGCCCTTATGCTCCAGCATCTCATAGCCGTGAAAAGCAGTCGCCGGGCCATCGTATTCCAGGTTGGCCGCCATCTTGAATTTGCCCGCCGCACGCGCCTGTTCCTTCTGGTGTGCCATCGCCCTATCGAAAGCGGCAACGTCAACCGTCACGCCATGTTCGCGGCACACATCCTGCGTCAAGTCGAGCGGGAAGCCGTAGGTGTCGTGCAACTTGAAAGCAGTTTCGCCGTTAAATACTTTGTTCGCCTGCTGCGCCATACCGGCCAAATCAGCCTCGAGTATCGCCATGCCATGCTCAATCGTCGCAAAGAAGCGTTCCTCTTCCTGTTTGAGAATTCCCTTTACGCGCACCTGTTCGGCAGCCAGGCCGGGATAAGCAACGCCCATCTGCTCAACCAGATCGGGCACCATCTTGTAGAAGAACGCCGCACGCGCACCGAGCTTGTAGCCGTGGCGTATCGCGCGGCGGATGATACGGCGCAGCACATAGCCGCGCCCTTCGTTGCCCGGGATCACGCCGTCGGCGATCAGGAACGAGCAGGCGCGGATGTGATCGGCCAATACCTTCAGCGACGGGGAATCCAGATCGGCACAATGGGTCTCGCGCGCCGCCGCCTCGATCAGCGCCTGGAACAGGTCAATCTCATAATTGCTGTGCACGCCCTGCAACACCGCCGAGATGCGCTCCAGCCCCATGCCGGTATCCACCGACGGCTTGGGCAGCGGATGCATCACGCCGTGTTCGTCGCGGTTGAACTGCATGAACACGTTGTTCCAGATTTCGATGTAGCGGTCGCCGTCTTCCCCCGGCGAGCCCGGCAAGCCGCCCGGAATATGCGCGCCGTGGTCGTAAAAGATTTCGGTGCACGGGCCGCACGGGCCGGTATCGCCCATCATCCAGAAATTGTCCGAGGCGTAGCGCGCCCCCTTGTTGTCGCCGATGCGGATCACGCGGGAGGCTTCCAGCCCGATCTCTTTGGTCCAAATGTCATATGCCTCATCGTCCTCGGCATACACGGTGACATAAAGTTTTTCCTTCGGCAGCCGGAATACTTCCGTCAGCAATTCCCACGCATAACTGATCGCATCGCGCTTGAAATAATCGCCGAAGCTGAAGTTGCCGAGCATCTCGAAAAAGGTATGGTGGCGCGCGGTATAGCCGACGTTTTCCAGATCGTTGTGCTTGCCGCCGGCACGCACGCATTTCTGGCTGGACGCGGCGCGGGTGTAGGGGCGTTTGTCGAAGCCGAGGAACACATCCTTGAACTGGTTCATCCCGGCGTTGGTGAACAACAGCGTCGGGTCTTCATGCGGGATCAGCGAGCTGGAGGCGACCACCGTGTGGCCTTTAGACACAAAATAATCCAGGAATTTCTGGCGGATTTCACTGCTTTTCATCGATGCACCCTGAACTCTAAAGTTATCTCCAGCCTAGCTGGACAAGGCGCGCATCATATCATTCCGGCCACATCAGAGCCACGTTCTAGCTCCGCCAAATGGATCACTCGCATTCGCAAATTAATGCTGCAGCGGATAGCAGATCTCAAAATCCGTTGGCATTGCGGCAGGAATAAGGATGTTTTTGAAGGTCTTGTTGGCTTGCCGTCCATAGCTATAGCGGTATCGGTTGGCTTTAATGACCATTGAGTAGTAGAGCATTTCAACGATACTCATTGCCCGTTTTGGCGTGAGATAATACAAATCCCTACCGCTGTAATAGGGCTTATCTTGATAGAAAGTAGCGAGTACAGAGCCGCCTCCAGCAACAGATAGCGTATGTGCTGGGTTGGGTTCGTAGCCAATGCGTTTTTCGACATAGGCGGCAATGCCGTTGTTTCTTTCTGAACGGGAGACAAAAGGGATAGCGTGGCGATCGGTGCTTTTGCATTCATCGAACTTGTAAAGTTCCATGTTGACCCCGTAGTGAACATCAAACAATGCCTTGAGCGGGACAAGCTGCGTTTCGGCGGTAACGGCCCTGATGTGTTTATCGGAGGGTAAGGCGTTCAGGAGTGATTGTACAGCGGAGACTGCAATCGTTCTATTCACGATAACGGAAGCCGCATACTCACGGACAGTATCTTCGAAGTCCTCAAAGGTTAAGCCGGAATAATCGGTTTCCATGTAGGCCTCGGCACACCATTCATCATCTGCAGTGATGGCTTTGACCACGCTCAACCCTTGGATGCTTTCGCGGTTGATGTAGGCGGAGAGCCATTGTGTTTTGATGCAGTCTTTCCAGTAGCCGTGAACATCAAGGCGGCCCAAGTTTTTGCGTTTGTCGAAACCGTCATCTTTAAAATAGCCAAAGAAGGTTTTCTTGGCTTTAGGGTGTGGTTTGTGTGCGGTGAAGACCATGACGCAGGTGACGACATTGACCTTGGAGTTAAAGAATAACTCGTTGGGCATTGAGAACACGGCCTCAAGGGTGTGCTTGGCAAGCAGTTGTTTTTTTAAATCGTGGGTTTTGCCGCTTTGCGATAAGGCGCTTTGCATGGGAACGATGGCAACACAAGTGCCTCCGTCAACCAGACAATCAAGGTTATTGAGAACAAAGGCGAGTTCTTCGATGTCGCTTTTCTTGTCGCCTTTGTAGGGCGGGTTGAGAAAGCCGACCGTGGGTTTCTTGGCTTTTGCTGCGGCAATGATGTCTTTGTCAAAGCAACTACCGTTCTGGATGTTGGTCTTGCCGTCTTGGTGAATGTACATATTGGAGACGGCCAGTGCGTAGATGGTGCTCTGATATTCGGTGCCAATAAGCTGAGATTGTTTGATATGCTTAATTTTTGCGCTGTCACCTTTGGCGTCTGCGATCATCTTTTTCATGGCGGAGATCAAAAATCCGCCCGTGCCAGTGCAGTTATCGTAGGCGATGGAGTTTTGGTTGACCTGTGCGACTTCGGTAAAGAATTCGGTGATATGCGGCGGGGTGAGGACGATGCCCAACCCCTTATCGCTGTTGGCATAGCGCAGGAATTCGATATAGAGCTGGCCGAGCACATCAAAGTATTTATGTGTTTTGATGAAGACATTGATGTGTTCGTCAATGTCTTCAATCAACCCTTTAAGCGCACCTTCTTTGGTGGACAGCGTGGTGTCGGTAGCAATAAAGCTGAATTGTGTTTCCAGATTTTTAAGTTTGGTGCTGCCGATGTTGGCGTTACTTAGCCCATCACTGACGGTTTTAATCAGGAAGTCAGCCAAGTTTTGAGCCGTAGCTTGATAGGCATATGCTTGTTTGAAAGCGGGGTTTTCAAGGGCAATGAGGACACAGCTTAAAAGCAGGCTACGCTGTGATTCCGGTATCTTGTAGGTGTGCAGTTGCTCGTTGAGCGTTTTACTGAAAGCTAAAAGGGTATCGTAATCTTGACGAAATTTTTCCGGGCTTTTTAGGTAGCCTTTGAGGTAATCATCGGCGGTTAATAGTGATCCCGAAAAAATCGGCGTAGCTTTTTTCTCTCCGTCCAAGTGCAGGAAGTGCGACACATTGAGCGTGGAGGGGGTCTCGCCGCTGACGGCAATCGCCAGCACATCAAAGCCTTTGGCAAGGCAGGAAGCATAGAGCAACGCACCATCAACTGCATAGTCAGCGTATTTGTCGCCAGTACTGCTCTCATGCTTGAGTGGATTGGCTTTGCATTCGACCACAATCAATAGTTTGGGCGCGCCCTTGTGTTGAATAATGAATTCTGGCAAACCTCGCCCCGCCCCTTGCTTGGAAGCAGTTTGCAACAATTTTTTAATTTTAGGGTGCGCGGATTGCTGCTCTTCAACATTGAACTCGCTGAATTGCTTGAAGTGCGTGCGGACTAGATTTTCAGTGTTGGGTAGTGTCAGGAATTTTGTGTGTCTGAAGTCACGTTAAATTTCACGGCATTCTCAAACTGAATCCGTGAAGCGTTCGCCGAACAAGATG
>JAIELH010000012.1 GCA_019753125.1 Gallionellaceae bacterium
CATCGGCAAGGGTTGGATCACCGATCTGTCACAACTGCGCCAATTGTCTAATCTGGCTGACAATAAAGTTTTTCAGGATGAATTCCGCGCCGTGAAACGCGCCAACAAGGAACGCCTGGCCGAACTGGTCATGGAGAGGCTATCGATCGAAATCGACCCGGACAGCCTGTTCGACGTGCAGGTCAAACGCATCCACGAATACAAACGCCAGCTTCTCAACCTGCTCCACGTCGTGACGCTGTACAACCGTATCCGCTCCAACCCGGCGCTGGATGTCGTGCCGCGCACCGCGATCATTTCCGGCAAGGCCGCTCCCGGCTATGCGACGGCCAAACTCATCATCAAGCTTGCCAACAGCATCGCCGATATCGTCAACAACGATCCGGCAACGCGCGGCCTGCTGAAGCTGGCATTCATCCCGAATTACGATGTTTCCACTGCCAGCATCATCATTCCGGCGGCAGACTTGTCGCAGCAAATTTCTACTGCCGGAACCGAGGCGTCGGGAACCGGCAACATGAAACTTGCGCTCAATGGCGCACTGACGATCGGTACGCTCGACGGCGCCAACGTCGAAATCATGGAGGAAGTCGGAGAAGACAATATTTTCATCTTCGGCCTCAACACGCGGGAAGTCGCCGCACTGAAAAACTCCGGCTACAACCCGTGGGATTACTACCACGCAAACGCCGAATTGAAATGGGCGCTGGACATGATCGGATCGGGTTATTTCTCACCCGAGCAGAGCGACCGCTTCCAGCCTATTGTCAATAATCTCACCCATGGCGGAGATCATTACCTGCTGCTGGCCGACTATGCCGCCTACGTCGCCGCGCAGGAGCGTGTGGAGAAACTGTACCGCCTGCAGCAACAATGGACGCGCTGCGCGATTCTTAACGTTGCCGGCATGGGAAAATTCTCCAGCGACCGCACGATCGGGGAATATGCCGAGAAAATCTGGGGTGCGAAGCCGGTGCTTTAAATAAGCACCGGCTCGCCACTTTGAATTGAGTTCAACCGTGCATGTGAGCGATGCGTTCCCCCGCCAGCATGAGCCGATCCGTCATGGAAAGCAACAGGGTTTTTACCAAACGTGATTCGCAGCCAGCGCTGAGTTTTTCCAGCGCAGCGAACGAAAATTCGGCAATAACCGCTTCCGAAAGGGTTTCCAGCGTAGCCTGCCGGTTTGCCCCGCGATGAATGTAGGCCATTTCGCCAAAGTATTCGCCGGCCTTGATGACATTGAGCAGGCGACCGTGCTTGGTGACTTTCATCTGCCCGGACGTCAGGAAAAACATGCTTTTGCCCGGCTCATCTTCCCGCAGGACGACGGTTTCAGCCGGTAATTTTGCCCATACGCTTGCCTGAACAAGCTCCCAGATTTCCGGATCGGAAAATTCGCATAATGTATCGCTCGTGCGCAACATGTTGAACTTGTCGCTATCGGAAATACCTTGATGTGATTTGTTGAAACAACTTATTCCGGCAATATCGAGCGCAAGATCCGCCCAGTTGGAATAACGGTCATCCGGTTTCTTGGCGATCATCCTCAGGACAATCCTGTCGAGCTCCGCAGGAAGCTCAGGCCGGTACACACTCGGCGGTGGCGCATCCTTTCTGGTAATGTTTCCAAACAGTTCGATCATACTCTGGCCATGGAACGGCCGCATGCCGGTAAGCAGCTCGTATGCCACAATCCCGAGCGAATACATGTCGCTGAGATGATTCAGGTGGCGGCCATTGATCTGTTCCGGGGACATATAGAACGGGGTGCCGACAGTCACCTTTTGCGCAACCTGCGCCTGGTGAAACACGGCCGCGCCGAAGTCGGCGATTTTTACGTCGGTGCCGGATACGACCATGATGTTGGCTGGCTTGATGTCCCTGTGGATGATGCCATAACGGAACGCATAGTCGAGAGCGCCGCAACACTTGAAGGTTATCTGAAGCACGTCTCCGACCGGCAGCAACGTGTCCGGCAGGGTATAGCGCGCGAGGTTCCCTCCCGGCACGTATTCCATCACAACGTACCCGTCACACTCCGTAACCGAGGCTTCCAGAATCGCAACGATGTGAGGGTGCGTCAAGCGGCCTGCAAGCGAAGCCTCGTTGAGAAATTGCTTGCGGCATTCCTCATTGAATTCGGAGCTGGCAAGCACATCGCGATCGATCAGCTTTACTGCAACCTCGCGGCCGGAAAATGTATCCAGCGCGTAATAGACTTTTCCCGATGCCCCTTCGCCGATCTGCCGGATAAGTTCGTATTTGTTCAGCCTGTAGGGCAACTGGATAGGCATGAGGTATTTTTAGATTACCCGCAATTTTTTGCGTAAACCGGCTGTATCCTGCAATTGAAATCAGGCCTGCACAACCGCACCCTGCTCAAGCAGCACGCCGATCTCCTGTAGCGATGGCAATTCCTGCAAGGCGCGCAGATTGAGGTCGTCGAGCAACTGTTTGGTCGTGGCGAACAGTTCCGGCTTGCCGGGGGTGTCGCGGGTGCCGACCACTTCCACCCAGCCGCGCGTTTCCAGCGTCTTGAGCACCTGCGAGGAAACGGCGACACCGCGTATCTCCTCGATATCGCCGCGCGTAACGGGCTGATGATAGGCGATGATGGCCAGCGTTTCCAGCACCGCACGCGAATAGCGCGGCGGTTTTTGCGGGTTGAGCCGGTCGAGGTATTGCTGCATTTCCGGCTTGGCGCTGAAGCGCCAACCGCTCGCCACCCGGATCAGCTCAACGCCACGTCCTTGCCAATCCTGCGCCAGCTCATCGAGCAGCATTTCCATCTGGCGGTTGTCCAGCGACACATCGCCAAGTTTCTTCAACTCTGAAACGGGCAGCGGTTCCGTGGCGGTCAGCAGCGCGGTTTCCAGCACGCACTTGAAGCGCTCATGGCTCAGCACACCGCCAAACAAATCCGTCCGGATCGCGTTGTCATCCGGAGCCGGATCGGCATGCCCGGACGGCTGCATTTCACTGGATGGTAATGGTTCGGCTTGTTCTGACATAAATACTCCCCATGGTTTCGCTTTGCTGGATTTCCAGCAGGTATTCCTTGGCCAGTTCGAGGATCGCGATGAAGGTGACCACCAGTTTCGGCACGCCCCCTTCCACATCGAACAATTGTTCGAACGCCACGTATTCTCCGCCTTTCAAACAGCGCAGCACATGCGTCATCTGCTCGCGCACCGAGAGTTGCTCGCGGCGCACCTTGTGATGCGTGCTCAACCTGGCGCGCGCCAGCAATCCCATCCAGGCCAGCCGCAAGTCTTCCACGCTGACTTCCGGCAGGCGCTCTTTCACGGTGCGTTCGATCAACACCTGCACGATCTCGAAATCGCGCCCGGCCTGCGGCAACTCGTTGAGTTTCTGCGCGGCAAGCTTCATCTGTTCGTATTCCAGCAAGCGGCGCATCAGTTCGGCGCGCGGGTCCTCGTCGCTGTCTTCGCTGACCTTGGCCGGGCGCGGCAGCAGCATGCGCGACTTGATCTCGATCAGCATCGCCGCCATCAGCAGATACTCTGCCGCCAGTTCCAGCCGGTGCTGCTGCATCATTTCGATGTAGCCCATGTACTGCCTGGTCAGCTCCGCCATCGGGATGTCCAGCACTTCGAGATTGTGCTTGCGGATCAGGTACAGCAGCAGGTCCAGCGGCCCCTGAAAATTCTCCAGTACCAGCTCCAGTGCGTCCGGCGGAATATACAAATCCTGCGGCAGCTCCAGCAGCGGTTCGCCGTGGATGCGCGCAAGGGGGTGAAGCAGGAGCTGCTCGCCGCTCATCGTTCAAATTCCATGCGGCACAAAGCCAATTGGTTGTTCATATCAGCGCCTTCAAAATGCCGGCAAGTATAGCTTAGGGAGAAGGGATAAGTGTGAAGGGTTGAAGGGTAAAACCCTCGCACCCTTTATTCGGAGAGGAGGTTTTACCCTTCTCCCTTCTCTCTTCCCCCTTTACCATAAAAGGTATTTTGGTAATTTCCATCTCCCTTAGGGTTGCTCCTCTGCGCCGGTTTTCGATTCGATCGCTTTGCGTATCTCGATCAGCGGCGCGCCCCAGTTGCCCGGAGACGGCTGCCGGAACAGCCGGACACTCGGATACCATGGCGTCAGCTTGCCTGCCACGCCCCAGCGCCAATCCGGGGAAAAGGATAGCAGCACCCACGTTGGAATGCCCAAGGTGCCGCACAGATGCGCGACACTGGTGCAAACTGTCACCACCAGATCCAGTTGCTGCACCAGGTTGGCGGTATCGTAAAAATCATCGATATACGGCGCCAGCGGTATTGCAAGCCCGTTCGGGTTGTCATCGTCAATCTGGAGGCTGAAGAACGACACTCCTGTCATCCCCGCGAGATGTTTCCAGAACTCATCCCCGGCAATAGAGCGTTCGCTATCACGGCTCTGTTTTGGGTTGCCCCGCCAGCAGACGCCCACCTTCAAATCCTTGGCCTGCGCAATCACCGGCATGGTTTCCACAGGAACATCCAGGCGTAGCGGCGGCAGCTCCTGATGCCGCCCCAACACATGCGCCAGGCTCATGACCGAAATATAAGCATCGAAAGGCTCCGGCAGCGGCACACCATCTGGTGCCACCACATCGATCTCACTTGCCGTCGCCAGAAGAGGAGCTAACGGCGGATGACAGCAGACCATCACGCGCGCGCCTGCCGCCTTGCACAGCGGCACATAGCGAAGGAACTGGATCATGTCGCCCATGCCTTGTTCCGGATAGATCAGCAGCGTTCTGCCGTCAAGCGGCGCTCCATCCCACTTCTGTTTACCTGCCAGCAGGTCTTCCGGCACGGTGTCGGGCAGTTCCAGGCGGGCCTCATGCTCCAGAAATCCTTCTTTCCAGCGCTCCAGACGCAGGTAACTCATCGAACGATAATAGCGTGCGATCGAACATGCCGGATCGCGCTTGATGGCTTGATTCAAAGCGTCGATCGCCTCTTCGTAACGCCCGCTACGATCGAGCGCAACGCCTTTGTTAACCGTTGGCTCGAGCGCGTCCGGCGCCAGCCTTTCCGCCCGGCTGAACGCCTCGATCGCTTCATCGAAGCGATTCATCGCATTCAGCGTGACGCCGGTGTTGACGTAAATTTCATAATCGTCCGGGGCAAGATTCAAGGCGGCCTGGTAAGCGCCCAGTGCCTCGTTATACAAGCCTTGGAGCTGCAACACATTACCCAAATTGTAATATGCGGGCATATAGTCGGGATCAGCATTAATAGCCTTGCGGTAAAACGATTCCGCCTCTGCAATGTTGCCTTCCCGCTTCGCTGCGTTACCTTTGTTTTTCAGCGATTCCGCAGATTCGCCTTTGTTTCCGGATGGGTCGCCAAACATTTGATATTTTTCCTGGTTGATTGGACTCAAAAAAGTCTAACGGATTGAGAGCATAAAACACGGCAATAATAACCCCGCAATCGCGGGCAAATATATTTTGCCTGATTTTAAGGTCGCGCATAAATATACTCAGGCGCCAACCCTATTTCTTGATTGGCTCTATTATTGCCGATAATGAAACTGCTGCTCTGGTTGCTTTTCACACCATATTTGCCACATGCCACGGAGGGCAGCTTCAAAGTGCATGGCGAAACGCCGGGCGTCCATGATCGGCGAGGCCAGCACCTGTTGCCGTAATCCATTATGGAGCTTGGCCAGGCGTTGCATATCTCCGGCATGAAATGCCGCACGCGCCACATAATCGTCAGCATCGGCAGCAACCCATTCCGGCAGGCCGGCATTCATCAGAATACCAACACCTTGGCGGGACAGGAAACTCTGGCCTGCCAAGGTCAATACCGGTACGCCCATCCATAGACCTTCGACGCTCGTAGTCCCTCCTGGATAAGGAAAAGGATCCAGGGCAATATCTACCCGATGGTAAGCAGCCAGATATCCCTCCCGGGACTCGAAGCCTTCCAGAATAAGCCGGCTAGCGCCAATGCCGTACTCAGCAAAGCGCTCGATCGTGCGTTGCCGTACCGATGCTTCCTCAAGTTGTTTGGTCTTCAGGAATAATCGGCTGTCCGGCACAGATTTCAGCACACGCGACCATAGTGTTACGACCTCATCGTTCATTTTGGTCAGATTATTGAAACAGCCGAAGGTGACATGCCCGTTCGTGAGCGCAGGCAACGGAGAAATTTCCATGTCACTATCAGGAGGCGTGAAACACAGCCTGGTTTCCGGCAAGCGCCAGATTTTTTCTGTGAAATAAGCTTCTTCCGTTTCCGGCAGCGTCCAATGATCGGCAATGAGATAGTCTATCTCTGCGACGCCCGTAGTGGCGAAATACCCTAGCCAACTGGCCTGCACCGGCGCAGGTTTCCACGCAAACAGCGGCAGGCGGTTATGACGGCTATGACCGGAAATATCCATCAGCACATGAACGCCATCGTTATGTATCAGGTGTGCTGCGGTCTCATCACTTAGCCCGGACAGGGGTTTCCAGGCGGAAAAACAGGGTTTTATCCGTGCTGTGAGCTCGTCAGCCGCGTGGTAAGTCGGATAGGCAATTAATTCAACGGAGGCCGGGTCAAACTGAGTCAGCAAGCCTTCAAGAAAATAACCAACCGGGTGGTTTCTAAAATCACCCGACACAAATCCGATGCGTAGCCGTTCAGGCTGTTTTGCACATGACCACTCCGCAAACCGCGATGTAATTTTGTCACTTACTTTATGGCCGTATTGGTGAGCTTCTGCAAGACTATATGAGGCGGCATTACCAGAGCTGTAATTAAGCAAAAACAATACGTTGCTGTGTACCTCAGCGAGATCCGGGTTAATCTGTAACGCTCGTCGAAGGCTGGCTTCAGCCTCGTCCAGCCGCCCCAGATCTTGAAGGATGATTCCCAGGTTGCTATGCGCGTCAGCATAATCCTGGTTGATCTCCAGCGCCCGCCGGCAACTTGCTTCGGCCTCTTTCAGGCGCCCCATATCCTTGAGGATGATGCCCAGATTATTGTATACCTCAGCATGATCCGGATTGATCTGTAGCGCTCGTCGAAGGCTGGCTTCAGCCTCGCTCAGCCGCCCCATATCTTGAAGGGTAAGCCCCAAATTGCTATGCGCGTCAGCGTAATCCGGGCTGATTTGCAGCGCCCGCCGGTAGCTGGTTTCGGCTTCATCCAGCCGCCCCAGTTTTTTAAGGGCGACACCCAGATTATTGTGCGCGACCGCATCATCCGGCCCGAGCTGTAGCGCCCGCCGGTAACTGGCTTCTGCTTCATCCAGCCGCCCCAACTCTTTAAGAGTAACCCCCAGGTTGTTATACGCAACAGCGTGGTTCGGGTCGATCTGCAGCGCACGCCGATAAGCGGCTTCGGCCTCTTCCAGTCGCCCCAAATCCTTAAGGGTGACACCCAGGTTGTAATATGCCTCGGCATCGCCCGGCGATAGTGCCGCCGCTTTTTGCATCGGAGCCAACGCGTCCGTATTCCTTCCCATCTGCTTGAGCGCCACACCCAAGGCCTTCCAGCCAAGCACGTGCATGGGAAAGCGTGCCGTCATTGCCTGCGCGAGCGTTGCTGCTTCTGCGTGCCGCCCCTGCCCAAACAGAGATACCAGCGTATTGATCTCTTGTGGGCTGGGCTTCCCTTGGTGCGGGGCTGTTTTCTTGGCCGGTTTAGTGGGTTTGGTCATGCTGTTTTTCGGGGTTTGCGAGGCTGGTGAACTTAGAACTTGTCCGTAAATAATTCCGTCCTGCGCCGGGGGCGATTTGAGATGCAGCCCGCGAAGCAAGACTCGCAGTTGTGTCACTCACAACAAGAGGCTTGCGACAAAGGGGGGCGCTCAAATCGCCCCCGGCCCGAAGGGTTACCGCCCCAAAGCGCGTCTGCGGCGTTACGACCCTTGCCCAATGAATGACATTGGGCGACGGCTCGTGCCTTGCATCCATCGCTTTGGGGCGGCAACGCAGGGCGGAATTATTTACGGACAAATTCTTAAGGTTGCACATGAATATGTTCGGGCGCCAGGCCTGCTTGATAGCGTTCATACATCGCGGTGTACGCTGCTTCGATATGCCTGGTAAATAATTGTGTATCAAACAAGGGCGTTGCAAGGCGATTGTTGGCCAATTGTTGCTTGAGTTCGCTCAGCTTGCCATGGTTCTCGGCAAGCTCTATCGCAAGAGCTTCATAGGCTTCCGGAGTTGGTGTAATGAGCTCGGGTAAATGAATCGCATTCAGCAAACTGGCAGCAACCCTGCCGGCAAAGGTTTCGCCAAGACAAGTCAGCACCGGTAATCCTGCCCACAGGGCATCGCTTGCCGTTGTATGGGCATTGCAAGGAAGCGTATCCAGAAACAAATCAGCCAGGCGATGCCTTGCCAGGTGCTCAGCAATAGGCATACGCTTGGCAAAAACCAGCCTTGCTGCATTGACCCCCCTCAGCTCAGCCTCCTTGCTTAAATTGGCCGCTGCTGTTGCGTTACCCTCCAAGAGCCACAATACGCTGTCTTCGACTTGCTTAAGGATGCGCATCCAGCAATCAAAAGTGTTTGGCGTTATTTTGTAGTTATTGTTGAAGCAACAAAACACAAATCCTGTTTCCGGCAAACCCAACTCTGCCCGGGTGAATTTCTTGTCTGCGATGCGCCGTTTGGCGTCGTTGACCTGATAGCTGTAGGGCAGGTAGGCAATTTTTTCGGCATAGCCCTTCTTGTGTGACTCGGGTATCAAGGTGGGATCAGCAATCAAATAATCGATGTATTCCGCTCCCATCGTGCCTGGGTAGCCCAGGTAATTGACTTGCAAGGGGGCGGCCCGCATCGAAAAAATGCCGACTCTGCTGTCTTTCGTAAATCCTTTCAAATCGACAGCAATGTCGATCTCCATGCTCCTGGCAAGCATTGCCACTTCTTTATCGGAGCGCCTGCGCACATCTATGAAATTGTCGAATGCGGCCACCAGCCTTCTTCTCATGTCGTCATCACTGTCCGGGCCGAATGAGAAGGCAGTCAGTTCAAACCTGGATTTGTCGTGCCTCTCGAACAACTCAGCCATCAAATACGCGGTGGCATGATTATGAAAATCGGCAGAAAAGTAACCGATACGGATTTTGTCGTGGGCAAAGCACCCGGCAATTTCCGGAAGCGCATTGCTTGCAGGATACTTGGCCTGCACCCAAATCTCTGCGGCCTTTCTTTGCAATGCCAGCGAGTTTGATATCACCAGAAATTGGAATGGCATTGTTGCCTTCTCACCATGCTCAATTTTTCCGGCCAGTTGCGCAAACTGATCCTCCAATGCGCTCCAGTCACAAATCATCTGCTTGGTGTGCAGCCAACTCCCATACAAGAATGCATAATCCGGGTTGATCTGTAGCGCCCGCCGGTAGCTGGCTTCGGCCTCATCCAGCCGCCCCAGATCATTGAGGACGACACCCAGGTTGTTATGCGCATCGGCGAGATCCGGGTTGATCTGTAGCGCCCGCCGATAGCTGGCTTCAGCCTCGTCCAGCCGCCCCAGTTCCTTGAGGGTGGCGCCCAGGTTGCTGTGCGCCTCGGCATAATCCGGGTTGATCTGCAACGCCCGTCGCAGGCTGATTTCAGCCTCGCCAGAACGCCCCAGCTCTTTGAGGGTGACGCCCAGATTGTTGTGCGCCTTGGCATAATCCGGGCTGATCTGCAATGCCTGCCGGTAGCTGGTTTCGGCCTCATTCGGCCGGCCCAGCTCCTGGAGGGTCTTGCCCAGGTTGTAATATGCCTGGGCATAATCCGGGTTGATCCGCAGCGCCTGCCGGTAGCTGTTCTCGGCCTCGCCCGGCCTGCCCAGGTCTTGAAGGACGTTCCCCAGGTTGTTATAGGCTGCGGCGTTGCCCGCGTTGATCTGTAGCGCCCGCCGCAGGCTGGCTTCGGCCTCGCTCAGGCGGCCCAACTCCTGAAGGGTGACACCGAGGTTGCTGTGCGCATCGGCGTCGTCCGGCGACAGGGCCGCCGCTTTTTGCATCGGGACCAGCGCATCCGCAGTTTGCCCCATCTGTTTGAGCGCCGCTCCCAACGCCATCCAGCCAAACCCGTGCAGAGGGAAACGCGCCGTCATCGTCCGGGCGAGAGTTGCCGCTTCCGGGTAGCGCCCCTGATTAAACAGGGACGCCAGCATGTTTATCTCTTGAGGGACGGGATTCTTCCCTTGGTTCGAGGCTGTTTTTTTGGCCGGCCTAGTGGGTTTGGTCATGCTGTTTTGTGGCTCTTCCGAGAGTATATGTAATAATTTTTGAGGGCATGCCGATGCTCTTCCTTGACTACTCTGGGCATATCCGAAATGGGCCTCTATTGGCCAGCCATTTACTATCCCAGATTTGCTCCAGATAAGGGATGAATTCCTTCAGAGTAATCAATAAAGGCCGTGTGACATAAATTGGCTGTGCCGTTCAGTCATTTGTCAGCCCCCTGTATTTTATTGTTGATATCTTGCTGGCGCACTTCAAATGATTCCGCCGGCAATCCCGCACACCAGCGTTGCCACATAATGCGCAAGGCACATGACACTCCAGCGGCAATCATTGCCGGTTGGCACATCGCCGACTTCGCAAAGTGCTCCCGCAATCCTGCGCGGATGTCGGACAGTGCGGCAAGATTGCCCACCCAGAACAAACCTTTCTGCACAAAATCCGCTGCATCTCGGGCAATAAACACTTCCAGATCAGCATGGCTGAGAATCGTGACTCCCGGTCGACCGGCCGTTGTGTTGCCCGCCAAAGTTAGTGTCGGCACACCCATCCATAGTGCATGAAGGGTCGTAGTGCCGCCGTTATAAGGAAAGGTGTCCAGGCATATATCCACTTGCTGATGCAAGGACAGATAGGCAGCCATACCGCAACGCGGATGGAAACTCAGGCGCTCCCGCGCGACCCCTTCCTGCGCGAACCACTCGATCAGGTTGTCATATTTGTTGTCCTGGGGCATCGCGCCCAGCAGCATTCTGGAATCGGGCAAGGCGCGCAACAGTTGCGACCACAGCGCGATGACGTGCCGGCTGAGTTTGCTTGGCCGGTTGAAGCTGCCGAAGGTCACATAGCCGTTGCTCAAGGCCGGCAGGGCATTGACCGGCGGGGCATCCTTGCTCGGCAAAAAAGGCGCACCAGCCGGCAAGCGCACGATTTTTTCCGTGAACTGGCTGTCGAATTGCCCCGGCGGCAGAAAGAACCGATCCGTCAGATAGTAATCCATCGCGCTCAATCCCGTGGTGCCGGGATAACCCATCCAGCTGGCCTGTACCGGCGCAGGTTTTCGGGCAAAGGTCAGCAGCCGGTTTTTGGCGGTATGCCCTGAAAGGTCGATCAGTATATCGATATTGTCAGCGCAGATTTTTTCTGCCAGTGCTGTATCCGGCAGTCCTGCAATTGAATGCCAGTGTGCAAAGTATCCGCGCAGGCGTCGGGTAATACTGTCATCCATACTGTGGTTATAGTAGGCGTGCAATGACAACTGCGGATAGCACGCCAGATGAGCCAGCACCGGCTCGATAAAATAAGCCACCGCATGGTCACGAAAATCGCCGGAGACAAAACCAACTTGCAGACAACGCTCCGGTTTTCGCGAGTTGCTGTGCTGGCGCCAACTGGTTCGCAGGGGAGCCTCGAATTGTTCGCCAAAGCGAAGATGCTCGGAAAACAACGTCTCTGCATCTGCTGTTGCATTGTGAAGAAGGCAGAAAAGCAGGTTGCTATGCGCCATATCAGCATCCGGTTCGATCTCCAGCGCATGCCGGTAACTGGCTTCGGCCTCGCCCAGTCGACCCATATGCTGAAGAATGGCGCCCAGATTGCAGTGTGCCTCCACATAATCCGGGTTAATCTGCAACGCCCGCTGGCAACTGGCTTTGGCGTCTTCCAATCGGCCCATATCATGAAGAGTGATGCCCAGATTGCAATGTGCATCAGCAATATCCGGATTGAGCTGTAGCGCCCGCCGGTAACTGGTTTCTGCCTCTTCCAGCCGGCCTAGTTCATGCAGGATAACGCCCAGGTTGCTATGCGCCTCCGCATAATCCGGATTGATCTGCAGTGCTTGCCGGTAACTGGTTTCTGCCTCTTCTGGCCGCCTCAAGTCCTTGAGGGCAGCGCCCAGTTTGTTATACGTTTCAGCGTTACCCGGATTGAGCTGTAGTGCCCGCCGGTAACTGGCCTCGGCCTCGCCCAGCCGCCCCAGCTCTTTAAGGGTGATACCCAGATTATTATGCGCGACAGCATCATCCGGCCCGAGCTGTAGCGCTCGCCGGTAACTGGCCTCGGCCTCGCCCAGCCGCCCCAGCTCTTTAAGAGTAACCCCCAGGTTGTTATATGCAACAGCGTGGTTCGGGTCGATCTGTAGCGCCCGCCGATAAGCGGCTTCGGCCTCTTCCAGTCGCCCCAAATCCTTAAGGGTGACGCCCAGGTTGTAATATGCCTCGGCATCGCCCGGCGATAGTGCTGCCGCTTTTTGCATCGGAGCCAACGCGTCCGCAGCCCGCCCCATCTGCTTGAGCGCTGCCCCCAGTGCCTTCCAGCCAAACCCGTGCTGGGGGAAACGCGCCGTCATCATCTTGGCAAGCGTTGCCGCTTTTGTGTATCGCCCCTGGCTCAACAGGGAAACCAGAGTATTTGTCTCCTGAAGAGTAGGGCCAACCATAGCGGGCTGGACATGTATGTCTTCCATGCTAACTGTAGCTCAGCCCCATCGCCTCGCGCACGTCGCGCATGGTTTCTGAAGCCAGTTTGCGCGCCTTTTCGCAGCCATCGGCAATGATGTTGCGCACCAGTGTAGGGTCGTCCAGATACATCTGTGCGCGCTCGCGCATCGGGCGTTGCTCTTCCAGCACCGCATCGATCACCGGTTGTTTGCATTCGATGCAGCCGATGCCGGCGCTCTTGCAGCCCTGTATGACCCATTGTTTGGTTGGTTCGTTGGAATACACCTGATGCAACGGCCATACCGGGCATTTATCCGGGTTGCCGGCATCGGTGCGGCGGATGCGCGCCGGGTCGGTCGGCATCGTGCGGATTTTCTTGTTGACGCTGGCTTCATCTTCACGCAACGAGATGGTGTTGTTGTAAGACTTGGACATCTTTTGCCCATCCAGCCCCGGCATTTTCGAGGCGGCGGTGAGCATCGCGCGCGGCTCGGACAGAATCATCTTGCCGCCACCCTCCAGATAGCCGAACAGCCGTTCACGGTCGCCGTGACTCAGGCTCTGCTGTTCATCCAGCAATGATTTGGCCGACTCCAGCGCTTCGTCGTCACCCTGCTCCTGAAAGCGGGTGCGCAACTCGGCATACAGCTTGGCCTTCTTGCTGCCCAGCTTCTTGACTGCCGCTTCGGCTTTTTCTTCAAAGCCGATCTCGCGCCCGTAGATATGATTGAAGCGGCGCGCGATCTCGCGGGTGAACTCGATATGCGGCACCTGGTCTTCGCCGACCGGCACTTGGGTGGCACGGTAAATCAGGATATCCGCGCTTTGCAGCAGCGGATAGCCGAGAAAGCCGTAAGTGCTCAGGTCTTTTTCGGAAAGTTTTTCCTGCTGATCCTTGTAGGTCGGCACGCGTTCCAGCCAGCCCAGTGGCGTGATCATCGACAGCAACAGATGCAGTTCGGCATGTTCCGGCACACGCGACTGGATAAACAGTGTGGCGTGAGCGGGATCGACACCGGCGGCCAGCCAGTCCACCACCATGTCCCATACGCTCTGTTCGATCACCTGCGGGTTGTCGTAATGCGTGGTCAGCGCGTGCCAGTCGGCCACGAAGAACAGGCACTCATATTCGTGCTGCATCTGCACCCAATTTTTCAGCACCCCGTGGTAATGCCCCAGATGCAAACTTCCGGTGGGGCGCATACCCGACAACACTCGATCAGCAAACATTACGCACTCCTATAAATCCATTTTTCGGGCGCATCGCGGCGTTGCGCGGTGCTCGCTCCCTCGTCTATCCAATGATATGCCTCAGTCGCTGCGCGCCGTGCGCCTTGCGCTGCATCCCGAAAAACTGAATTTCTAGAAGTGCTCATTTTTCCCTCAAATTCCAAACAACGCAGAAAACAACCTGTACACCAATCCGACCAGCGGCGAGAGTATCAAACCCAGCACCGGTGTGACTGCCAGAAAAATCAGGATGAACATGCCGTAAGGCTCGATCCTGGATAATTGGTAGGCTTGGCGGTGCGGCAGCAGGCTGATCGCGATACGTCCGCCATCCAGCGGCGGCAACGGCAACATGTTCAGCACCATCAGCACGGCATTGATTTTAATTCCGATCCCCGCCATTTCCAGCAGCGGTTCGGCAAAATAATTGCCGGGGTTCGACCACGCCAGCTTATAGAGCAGCACCCAGCCCACTGCCATCGCCAGATTCGACGCCGGCCCGGCAAGCGCCACCCACAGCATGTCTTTTTTCGGATGGCGCAACGCGCCAAAATTGACCGGCACCGGTTTGGCCCAACCGAACAGGATGCCGCCCAGCAGCATCGTCAACAGCGGCAGCAGAATCGTGCCGACCGGGTCGATATGGCGCAACGGGTTCAGGCTGATGCGACCTTGCTGGTAAGCGGTCATGTCGCCGAAATGGCGCGCCACATAGCCGTGCGCCGCCTCGTGCAACGTGATCGCGAACAGGATCGGAATGGCTGCGATGGCAACGGTCTGGATGAAATGTTCTATTTGCATTTAGTGTTTGATTGCATAATTTTGTAGTGCAAAGCCGTAGGTCGGGTTAACCAGCGACTTGCCGCTTGCGGCTTAGTCGATTGGCTATGCAAAGCCAACCCGACCTACGATTCCTCGATACCAAACGGCGCAACATCGCCCTTGCCTTGCCGCAGCAGTACCGGCCGGTCTCCGGTCAAGTCGATCACGGTCGTAAAATCCACTCCCACTGCGCCGCCGTCTATCACCAGATCTACCTGCTTTTCCAATAATTCGCGGATATGCGCGGCATCGTTCAGCGGCCCCTCTTCATCCGGCAGGATCAGCGTGCTGCTCAGCAGCGGCTCGCCCAATTGCTCCAGCAGCGCCAGCGCCACCGGATGATCGGGAATGCGGATGCCGATCGTGCTGCGCTTCGGGTGTTGCAGGCGCTTTGGCACCTCCTTGGTCGCCTCCAGGATGAAAGTGTAACTGCCCGGCGTATTGCTTTTCAGCAAGCGGAATTTGCTGTTGTCCACGCGTGCATAGCGCGAAATCTCCGACAGGTCGCGGCACATCAGCGTCAGATGATGCTGCTCGTCCAGCTGGCGGATCTGGCGGATGCGCGTGACGGCATTCCTGTCATCCAGACGCGCACCCAGCGCATAGCAGGAATCGGTGGGATAAACCACGATGCCGCCCTCGCTCAACACTGCCGCCGCCTGGCGGATCAGGCGTGGATGGGGATTGTCTGGATGAATCGTAAAAAATTGCGCCATGATTAACTTTCAGCACCCTGCAACGAAATAATGGGAAATATCAGCGGGAAGGCCTGCCACACCGGGCGGCAGCTCAGCGGAAAATCCGGCAGCCGCCCCAGGTCGCGGTAGCTTTCATCCGGCCCGTGAAAATCCGAACCGCACGAGCACGACAAACCAAACTCTTCGGCATAGCGCGCGAACTCGGCATGCTGCTCCGGCGTATGGCTGCCGCTGACCACCTCGATCGCCTGCCCGCCCGATTCAACGAATTCGGCCAGCAATTCGCGCATCGTCTGCTTGCCCATATGTTTGCGCCCGCTCATATAGCGCCCGGGGTGCGCCAGCACCGCCACGCCGCCGCTGCCGCGTATCCAGCCGATTACATCCGCCAGCGCCGCCCATTGATGCGGAATATAGCCCGGCTTGCCCTTGACCAGATAACGGTTGAACACGCTCTTCACATCTTTGCAATGCCCGGCCTCAACCAGATAGCGCGCAAAATGTGTGCGACCGATCATGTTCGGATTGCCCGCATAGTGATACGCTCCTTGCAGCGCCCCACCGATACCGGCCTTGGCCAGATCGTCAGCCATCTTCCGGGCACGCTCGCCGCGTCCGCCGCGCACATGGCGCAATCCTTCGGCCAGCGGCGGGTAATCCGGATCGATGCCCAGCCCGACGATATGCAAAGTATGGCTGCGCCACGATACCGAAATTTCCACACCGTTGATAAAGCTCATGCCGTGTTCCGCTGCGGCGGCGCGCGCCTCGACAAGCCCGCCGATGTCATCGTGATCGGTCAACGCCAGCACTTTCACGCCACGCGCGGCGGCACGCGCCACCAGCTCGGCCGGAGCCAGCGTGCCGTCGGAAATATTTGAGTGGCAATGCAGATCGTAATCAAGCATCACACCCCCACAACGGCATCATTGCCGCCCTTCCCCATTACCTTACCGCCCCCGGCGCGCTTGCGGCGCGCCTCCCTGGGGTCGGCGATCAGCGGGCGATAAATCTCGATACGATCCCGGTCGCGCAGCACGGCATCGGCCTTGGTCAATTTGCCGAAGACACCCAGCTTATTGGCATCCAGATTAATTTCTGGATATTTGTCAAAGACGCCGCTTGCTTTCAGTGCTTCCGCCACCGTCGCCCCTTTCGGCACAGACTGCCTGAACAGTATTTGCTCATTGGGCAGCGCATACACCACTTCAATATCGATCTTGCCGCTCATGTTTCTGTATAAACCTTTTCGGCACGATGGATGAAAGCATCCACAAAACTGTTGGTGATGTAATGAAACACCGGCCCGACCAGCTTCTCCAGCAGTTTGCTGGAAAATTCATAATGCAGGCGGAACTCTATTTTACAGGCTGAATCGCTCAACGGGATAAAGCGCCAATGGCCGTCCAGGTGCCGGAACGGGCCATCCTGCAACGTCAGGTCGATCTGATGCGGCGGCGTGCGCACATTCTCGGTCGTGAAATGCTGCTTGATATGATGGTAATCGATATGCACCGTAGCGTGCACCGTCGCGCCCTCCAGTTCGGCGACACTCGCTCCGCCGCACCATGGCAGGAACTGCGGGTAATCTTCGACGCGATCGACCAGATTGAACATCTGCTCCGCGCTATGCGGAACCAGTACCGTTTTTTCCACTATTGCCATTGCTTATTGAAGCCCGAAAATCAAAGACTGGTAGAATAGCCGAACACACCGCAAAACTCACCTATTTCCAATTCTATTTCGAAGGTCAAACAAGGCGATGACGAGCGAACGAGGCGGGCAGTGCTAATAGCACGACTAGGAGTGAGCGAGGAAATCAACGCAGTTTCACCGAAGAAATTGGATTGGAATAATGAGCATTATCCAGAACAAAAAAGCCTTCCACGAATACTTCATCGAGGAAAAGTATGAAGCCGGCATTGTACTGGAAGGCTGGGAAGTCAAGGCCATCCGTGCCGGGCGTGCGCAACTCAAGGAGGCTTACGTCACCGTCAAGGATGGTGCGCTGTATTTGTTCGGCTCGCATATCAGCCCGCTGCTCAACGCTTCGACGCACATCCACCCCGACCCGGTGCGCACCCGCAAACTGTTGCTGCACCAACAGCAGATCGACAAAATCATCGGCAAGGTGCAACGCGCCGGCTACACGCTGATGCCGCTGGACATGCACTATAAGAACAGCCGGATCAAACTGGAGATCGGCCTCGCCAAGGGCAAGAAGCAGCATGATAAACGGGCAACAGAACGTGAAAAAGATGCCAAACGTGAAGCTGCGCAGGCCTTGAAGAAAGAACGGCGCTGAAAATTTGCCCGTTTACGGCGCAGGCTAACTTCGCGCAGCGAAGTTAAGCCCGTAGCGCGGGTGGCCGCAGCCACAAGCGCGACAGAAAAAAACTCCAAACGTGAAGCAGCACAGCAAGCAGATGGCTATGCAAAGCTACCCATCGCACTCGTGATCGTTGGATATCGCTACGCTCAACTCAACCTGCGAACTACAAAGCTTGAACCAACTGCCGTTCAACGTGCCGAGCGCAACACCTCGATGCGCTCATCCAGCGGTGGATGAGTCATGAACAACCTCGTGAACCCGCCGCCACCGGAGATGCCGAACGCAGCGATCTTTTCCGGCAACGTCGCCTGCTCGTGATTGACCTTCAGGCGTTGCAGCGCGGCGATCATCTTTTCGCGCCCAGCCAGGTTCGCACCGCCCGCATCGGCGCGGAACTCGCGCTGCCGCGAAAACCACATCACGATGATGCTGGCCAGGACGCCCAGCACCAGTTGCGCGACAATCTCCGCAACAAACGCGCCCATGCCGGGGCCGCGCTCATTCTTCAACAGCACGCGATCGACGAAATAGCCGAACAGCTTGGAGAAAAATATCACGAAGGTATTCACGACCCCCTGGATCAGCGCCAGCGTTACCATGTCGCCGTTCGCAACATGGCTCATCTCATGGGCCAGCACTGCCTCGATCTCGTCGCGGGTCATGTTGTGCAACAGCCCGGTGCTGACCGCCACCAGCGCGTCGTTACGGTTCCAGCCAGTGGCGAATGCGTTCACGTCCGGTGCTTCGTAGATCGCAACCTCCGGCATCCCGATGCCCTGCGCCTGTGCCTGACGGCGCACCGTTTCGACGAGCCAGCGTTCGGTCGGGTCGCTCGGGTTTTCGATCACCTGCGCGCCGACCATGCGCTTGGCCGACCATTTCGACAGCGCCAGCGAGACCAGCGAGCCGGCAAAACCGATCACGGCAGACATCACCAGCAGCGCGCCGAAATTGATACCGCCAGCTGCATTCAACCAGCGATCCACGCCGAGCAGCCGCAACGTGATGTTGATCACGAACACCACCGCCAGATTGGTCAAAATAAACAAGAAAATCCGTTTCATACCATAGCCTCCATCATCCAGAATTATGGCGCACAGTCTAAATACCCCTTGGCGTCCGGTTTTCTATATGGGGCATCACTGCTACTTTTTCAAGCAGCGATGCTCAATGGAAAAGCCGCAACGAAATTCTGCCGCTTGCCACCTACTTTTAAGGCCACTTAAAATATTGCCTACAAATAAAACTTTAAGTTACCTCCAACTGTTCATCAGTTATGTTCTTTCTTCTCATCGATATATTTCGCCAGCCATATGCCTTGCCCGATGACGAACAGCATCATGAGGCCGGTGAAGCCGAACAGTTTGAAATTCACCCATTCATCGGTGGAGTAGTTGAATGCCACATACAGGTTGATGAAACCCAGCACGGCAAAAAACAGGCTCCAGCTCAGGTTCAGGCGATGCCAGGCATGCAGCGGCAGGGCGATTTTTTCTTGCAGCATCAGGCGGATCAGGTTCTTGTTGAACAGCAGGCTGGAGAACAGCAGGATCGTGGAAAACAGCCAGTACAGCACGGTCGGCTTCCATTTGATGAAGGTTTCGTCATGCAATAGCAGCGTCGCGCCGCCGAATACGCCGACGATCGCAAAGCTCACCCACAGCATCGTGTCGACTTTGCCATGCCGGTATTTCACCCAGATGATCTGCGCGATGGTGGCTCCGATCGCGACGGCGGTCGCGACGAAGATGCCCTGGAATTTGAACGCGATGAAAAACAGCAGGACGGGGAACAGGTCGAATAGTAACTTCATGTTGTGTACCTAAAGCGGAGCCCAATCCCGATCCAGCGCGAGTGAGGTGGAGTTGATGCAGAAGCGCAACCCGGCCGGTGGCGGGCCATCCGGAAAGATGTGGCCGAGGTGTGCGCCGCAGTGTTTGCACAGCGCTTCGATGCGCTGCATGCCTTGGCTGGTGTCGACGCGCGACACGATGTTTTCAGGCGCATACGGTTTTCCGAAGCTGGGCCAGCCGGAACCGGAATCGAATTTTGCTTCCGAGTCGAACAGCGCGGCGCCGCAACACACGCAGCGGTAGATGCCGGTCTCGTGGCAATCCCAATATGCGCCGCTGAACGGCGGCTCGGTGCCGCACTGGCGGCATACCCGGTATTGCTCCGGCGTCAGCTCCTCGCGCCATTCGGCATCGGATTTTTCGATCGCGGCATCCATGAATCTTTACAGCACCTCGCCCGCATGATCGGCCAGGCGCGAGCGTTCGCCGCGCATCAGCGTGATATGCCCGCCGTGTGCCCAACCCTTGAAGCGGTCCACCACATAGGTCAGACCCGAGCTGCCCTCGGTGAGGTAGGGCGTGTCGATCTGCGCGATGTTGCCCATGCACACCACCTTGGTGCCGGGACCGGCGCGCGTGACGAGCGTCTTCATCTGTTTCGGCGTCAGGTTTTGCGCCTCGTCGATGATCAGATATTTGCTCAGGAAAGTGCGGCCGCGCATGAAATTCAGCGATTTGATCTTGACGCGCGAACGGATCAGATCGCGCGTCGCGGCGCGTCCCCAGTCGCCGCCTTCCTCATCGGACTTGTTCAGCACGTCCATGTTGTCTTCCAGCGCACCCATCCACGGCGTCATCTTTTCTTCTTCGGTGCCGGGCAGGAAACCGATGTCTTCGCCGACCGGAACCGTCACGCGGGTGATGATGATTTCCGAATACAGCTTGGTCTCCAGTGTTTGCAGCAAGCCGGCCGCCAGCGTCAGCAGCGTCTTGCCGGTGCCGGCCTGGCCGAGCAGCGTGACGAAATCGATCTCCGGGTTCATCAGCAGGTTGAGCACGAAATTCTGTTCGCGGTTGCGCGCGGTGATGCCCCACACATTGTTCTTGCTGTGCGTGTAATCGGTCAGCGTGCGCAGCAGCGCGGTTTTTTCGTCCTGTTCCAGCACCGTCGCGTAGAACGGTGTGTCGTCTTCCTTGTAGACGAACTGGTTGACGAAGAACGCCGCGCACAGCGGGCCGCGTATCTGGTAATAGGTGTGGCCTTCCTTCTGCCAGGACTGCATGTCCTTGCCGTGCCGTTCCCAGAAATCTGGCGGCAGTTGCAGCACGCCGGTGTAGAGCAGGTCGGTGTCTTCCAGCACCTTGTCGTTGAAATAGTCCTGCGCTTCCAGGCCCAGCGCACGCGCCTTGATGCGCATGTTGATGTCCTTCGAGACCAGGATCACCGAGCGTTGCGGCTGTTGCTGTTGCAGGCCGATGACCACGCCGAGGATCGCGTTGTCGGCCTTGCCGAGTTCCAGGTGCTGCGGCAATTCATGCTTGATGAAGCTGGTTTGCAGGTACAGGCGCCCGGTACAGTTCTTGTGCGCGGCGGATTCCAGCGCGATGCCTTCCTCGATTTTGTGCGGCGCGTCGCTGACGATTTCGTCGAGGAAGCGGCTGGCTTGGCGCGCGTTGCGCGCGACTTCGGTCATGCCCTTCTTCTTGTTGTCCAGCTCTTCCAGCACGAACATCGGCAGGCAGATGTCGTGCTCTTCGAAACGGAACAGGCTGGTCGGGTCATGCAACAGTACGTTGGTGTCCAATACGAATAACTTGGCATCGGTGTTTTTTGCCGCTTTTCTGCGTGGAGGCATGACGTTCCTTATGGTTTTAGAGAGGGTTGACGAAATCGGGCATTCTGAGGCTCAACGCCGTGTATTACCGCAGGATGGAAATGGGTTGCCGGGTGTTTGCCGCGTGCGGCGGATGAGAAATCTGCAACAGGGGTTTGCGGCATATCCAAGCTTTCAAGAGATGCCGCCATTCTTGTCAAAAAATACGGCAAAAGCAAGCGCCATTGCGTCAAGTTGTGCTGCAAAAACAAAAAAACACGCCAGAATATGGCGTGCTCTGTTGTTGTGGTGCCGGGGGGGGGACTCGAACCCCCACGCCTTGCGGCACCGGATTTTGAGTCCGGCACGTCTACCAGTTCCATCACCCCGGCAAGGCGGGGCGCATTATCCATGAATCAACCTGCCACATCAACTACAATCCCGGCTTCGTAAATTTTTACTGCCGTTATGCGTACCGACGAGTTCGATTTTGTTTTGCCCGAGCAATTGATCGCGCAGCATCCGCAGCAGCAGCGCGGCGCCAGCCGCCTGTTGTACGCGCATCAGGGGGCGCTCGAAGATTGCCGTTTTGCCGACTTGTTGCGGCTGACCAGGTCGGGCGATGTGCTGGTGTTGAACGACACGCGCGTGATCAAGGCGCGTTTGTTCGGCAGCAAGCAAAGCGGCGGCAAGGTCGAGGTGCTGGTCGAGCGGGTACTGGATGAGCATCAGGTGCTGGCGCAGGTGCGCGCCAGCCATGCGCCCAAGGCGGGCAGCCTGTTGCTGCTGGCGGATGCGTTGGCGGTCGAGGTGCTGGGGCGGGACGGTGAGTTCTTCCGTTTGCGCTTTGCCGGCGACGAGCCGGTGCTGGCGCTGCTGGAGCGTTATGGCCGCCTGCCGCTGCCGCCCTATATCACCCACGCGGCGGATGCGCAGGATGAGCGGCGTTATCAGACTGTGTTCGCGCGTGCGGCGGGCGCGGTGGCCGCTCCTACGGCAGGGCTGCATTTCGACGAGGCGATGTTGCAAGCGTTGCGCGGCAAGGGGGTGCGGATCGCCCATGTGACGCTGCATGTCGGTGCGGGAACGTTTCAGCCGGTGCGCGCCGAGCATATCCGCGAACACGCGATGCACAGCGAACGCTACGAAATACCGCAAGCTGCTGTGGATGCGATAGCGCAGGCGCGCGCGGCGGGCGGCAGGGTGATCGCGGTGGGCACTACCAGCCTGCGCGCGCTGGAGAGCGCGGCGCAAACTGGCGTGTTGCAGGCCGGAAGCGGCGAGACGAATATTTTCATCACGCCCGGCTATCGCTTCCGCGTCGTAGATGTGTTGTTGACCAATTTTCATTTGCCCAGGTCCACGCTGCTGATGCTGGTATGTGCGTTCGGCGGGGTGGGGCAGATGCTGGCGGCGTATCGCCATGCGGTGGAGCAGGAGTACCGCTTTTTCAGTTATGGCGATGCGATGTTTATTGAACGAAATGATGATGCCTACGGAACATGAATTTTACTTTACACAAAACTGACGGCCTCGCCCGTCGCGGCACGTTGCAACTCGCGCATGGCACGGTCGAAACGCCTGCGTTCATGCCGGTCGGCACCTATGGCACGGTGAAGGCGATGTCGCCGCTGGAACTGAAAGATATCGGCGCGCAGATCGTGCTGGGCAATACCTTTCATCTGTGGCTGCGCCCCGGTCTGGAGGTGATCGAAGCGCATGGCGGGCTGCATCGCTTCATGGGCTGGGATGGGCCGATACTCACCGATTCTGGCGGGTTTCAGGTGTTCAGCCTCGGGGCGTTGCGCAAGATCACCGAGGAGGGCGTGAAATTCCAGTCGCCGGTGAACGGCGACAAATGTTTCCTGTCGCCGGAAGAATCGATGCGCATCCAGAAGGTGCTGAATTCCGACATCGTGATGATTTTCGACGAATGCACGCCGTATCCGGCGGACGAGAAGACGGCGGGGGAGTCGATGCGCCTGTCGTTGCGCTGGGCGGCACGCTCCAAAGCGGCGCATGATGGCAACCCCAACGCGCTGTTCGGTATCGTGCAGGGCGGGATGCACGAAAACTTGCGCGACGAATCGATGAACGAGCTGGTGGATATCGGCTTCGACGGTTATGCGATCGGCGGACTGTCGGTCGGCGAGCCCAAGGAAGACATGCTGCGCATCCTGGCACATACAGCACCGCAATTGCCGCAGGACAAGCCGCGTTACCTGATGGGCGTCGGCACGCCGGAAGATATCGTGGCGGCGGTTTCGCAGGGCATCGACATGTTCGATTGCGTGATGCCGACGCGCAATGCGCGCAACGGCATGCTGTTCACGCAATACGGCGACGTCAAGATCAAGAACGCGCAATACCGGCTGGATACGCGCCCGCTGGATGAGCAATGCGAGTGCTACACCTGCCGCAACTTCACCCGCGCTTATCTCCATCACTTGCACAAGCTGAACGAGATTCTCGGCGCTCGCCTCAATACTATCCACAACCTGCATTACTATCAGGCGCTGATGAGCGGAATTCGCGCGGCGATTGCGGCGGGGCGGTTCGATGAGTTCGCCGCCAGTTTCCGGCAGGCGCGTGCGGGCTGACAATCCTCCTGTCATTTCGACCAAAGCGGGAAATCTTGCTTCGCTTCTGCACTTATTCGGCTAATGGATTGTTTGGATTGACAGCAGAGGTCAGATTGGATGGGCATTCAAATTGTTGGGTTACGCGTACCGCTAACCCAACCTGCCAAAGCTGCAACTGTTTGTGGAGCTCTTTGAAAGGCACATTTTGACAAACACTCATCTCATCGAACGGGTGGCGGCCCTGATGGCGCCAATACTTCCCGCGCATAGCTCGATCCTGATCGGCTTGAGCGGCGGAGTGGATTCGGTGGTGTTGCTGCATGTGTTGCACAAGCTCGCCGCGCGTTTTTCCTGGCAGCTTTCCGCATTGCATGTCCATCATGGGATCAGCCCGAACGCCGACGCATGGGCGGATTTCTGCGCCGGTCTCTGTGCGCGTCACTATATTTCGCTGCATGTTGAACGCGTCGATATAGCGCCATTGCGGGCTCATGGCGTCGAAGCTGCGGCGCGCCAATTGCGCCATGCGGCATTTGCACGGCAGCGCTGTGATTTTGCCGCGCTGGCGCATCATGCCGACGATCAGGCGGAAACGCTGCTGTTGCAACTGCTGCGCGGAGCCGGGGTGCGCGGCGCGGGTGCGATGCCGTTGCTCGCCGGGGAGGACTGTTCACCGAGATTGTTGCGCCCGTTGCTGCATTGCTCTCGCCAGGAGATCGTCGATTATGCCGTGGCGCATGGCTTGCGGTGGGTGGAAGACGAAAGCAATGCCGATGACAGCTATCCGCGCAATTTTCTGCGCCACCGCGTGCTGCCGTTGCTGGATCAAAAGTTCCCGTGCTATCGCGCTACCTTGGCGCGCAGCGCGCAGCATTTTGCCGAGGCGAGCGGGCTGCTGGATGAGCTGGCGCAACGGGATGCCGCGCAGGCGATCGATGGCGGCACGCTCGCCGTTGCAGCCTTGCAGGCATTAAGCCCGCCGCGCGCAAAGAATCTGCTGCGTTATTTCTTGCACCACGTTGGCGCGCCGATGCCACAGGCAGCGCAACTGGACGACATGCTGCATCAACTTACCTGCGCCCGGGCGGATGCGGCGGTATGCGTTGCCTATGGCGGTTGGCAGGTGCGCCGCTATGCGGGCAGAGTTTATGCGCTGCCCGCGCTGGGCGGATTCGACCGCAACCTGGTTCTGCCGTGGCACGGCGAAACCGTTCTGGGCTGGCCTGCATTGCATACACACCTGTATTTCAGCCATACCCAAGGGGCAGGGGTCAGCCTGGCAAAATTGCAGCACGCACCGGTGACGCTGCGTTTGCGCCACGGCGGCGAGACGTTGCGCCCCCATCCGAATGCGGCAACGCGCACGCTGAAGAATTTGCTGCAAGAACACCATGTGCCGCCTTGGCGGCGCGACCGTCTGCCGCTGCTATATTGCGGAGAGGAACTGGTTTGTGTGCCGGGAGTCGCAATCGCAGCGGAGTATCAGGCGGCGGCTGCGGAAGCGGGAGTGCAGTTGCTGGAAACCAGCGAGGTTGAGTAACCGGTAAATCGGCGCCGGCCATAGCCGCGCAGGAGAAAACAATGGATTTAAAAGAGACACGTTTGGATACGAACCTCGTGTATGAAGGCAGCTTCATACAGGTGCGCAAGGACAGCGTAAGGTTGCCGGACGGCGCGATGAGCAGCCGCGAATATATCGTCCACCCCGGAGCGGTCGCGGTGCTGGCGCTTCTGGATAACGGCAATCTGGTGATGGAGCGGCAATTCCGTTATGCGCCGCAACGCGAATTCATCGAATTGCCCGCCGGAAAAATCGATCATGGCGAAGGCATCCTGCTTACCGCGCAGCGGGAATTGCTCGAAGAAACCGGCTATGTGGCAAATGAGTGGTCGCACCTCACTACTGCCTGGCCATGTGTTGGTTATGCCGATGAGCGTATAGAATATTTTATAGCGCGCGGTCTGACCTACCAGCAGCACAACCGGGATGACGGTGAATTTCTGGAGGTGTTTGAATTATCTCTGGCGGAAGCGATCGAGTGGGTGCGCTTGGGCAAGATCAATGATAGCAAGACCATCGTCGGTTTATTCTGGCTGGAGAAATATCTCAACGGCTGGCAGACCTGAATTTACGCACCGACCTGGTGCAAGATATTGGTGCATCGTGGTAAATCTGCACCAATTCTGAAGTTGTCGGGTTGCCTAAATCTATAGCGCCTTGCTAACCGTTTGATTGTAAATTGGTTGGCTAATGTGGAACACATCTTGCAGGTGTCTGCTCCGGTCATCCGGTTTGCACTAAATTAGAGAGAGATATGGAAAATCTGAAAACTAGCAGCGACGCTTTATTCATTTTGCTTGGTGCGATCATGGTGCTGGCGATGCACGCGGGGTTTGCGTTTCTGGAGTTGGGTACGGTGCGCAAGAAAAACCAGGTGAATGCGCTGGTCAAGATTCTGTCCGACTTTGCAGTTTCTACGCTGGCCTATTTTTTTATCGGCTATGTCGTTGCCTATGGCGTCAATTTCTTCACCGGCGCGGAAGAATTGGCACAAAAGAATGGCTATGAGCTGGTAAAGTTTTTCTTCCTGCTCACCTTTGCTGCGGCGATCCCTGCGATCGTCTCGGGCGGCATCGCCGAGCGTGCCCGCTTCAATCCGCAACTGGCGGCGACGTTCATGCTGGTCGGTTTCGTTTACCCGTTCTTCGAGGGCATCGCGTGGAACCATCGTTTCGGTATTCAGGACTGGTTGAATGCAAGTTTTGGCGCGGAGTTCCATGACTTTGCCGGCTCGGTGGTCGTGCATGCGGTGGGCGGCTGGATCGGGCTGGCGGCGGTGTTGCTGCTCGGCGCGCGGCGCGGGCGTTATTCCAAGGAAGGGCGTATCGCTGCGCATCCGCCCTCCAGCATTCCGTTCCTCGCATTGGGCGCGTGGATACTGACAGTCGGCTGGTTCGGCTTCAATGTGATGTCGGCGCAAGAGATCGGCAAGATCAGCGGGCTGGTCGCGGTCAATTCGCTGATGGCGATGGTGGGCGGCACGCTTGCCGCATTGTGGATGGGCAAGAACGACCCCGGCTTCGTGCATAACGGCCCGCTGGCCGGGCTGGTCGCGGTGTGCGCCGGTTCCGACCTGATGCATCCGGTTGGGGCGTTGATCGTCGGCGGTGTCGCGGGAGCCTTGTTCGTCGTGATGTTCACGCTGACACAAAACCGCTGGAAGATCGACGATGTGCTCGGCGTGTGGCCGTTGCACGGCTTGTGTGGCGCGTGGGGCGGAATTGCCGCCGGAATCTTCGGGCTCAAGGCGTTCGGCGGCATCGGCGGCGTGAGCTTCATGGCGCAGCTATGCGGCACGCTGCTCGGTGTGGCGATTGCGTTTCTCGGTGGTTATGCCGTGTATGGCACACTGAAAAAACTGGTCGGCATCCGGCTGGATGTGGAGGAAGAATTCAACGGTGCGGATTTGAGCATACACAAGATCACCGCGACGCCGGAGCGTGAATCGGGCTGGTGATAGCCAAGAAATAAGAACAGCCGGGAGGCACCAGTTCTGGAAGGTTTGCACGCTGACCGGCAAACGGAATTATCTTTCAGCCATAAGAGTTACTTGTACCTCCCGGCTTTTTCCTTGCCGCATTACGGTCAGCCGGGTTTTATCACCAACCTTGAAATCATCCAGCCTGGCAACGAGTTTACTTACGCTGTCGATCGCTTTGCCTTCGATGGCCGTGATGATGTCACCGGGAATGATGCCGCCATTCCGTGTCGAAGTGACGCCTTTCAATCCCGCTGTGGCGGCTGGTGTGCCGGGTGGTACTTTCAAAATGATGACTCCCTTGATGTTCAGCACCGCTGCCAGGCGCTGATTGATTCTTTCGTCAATCTGGATGCCCAGGGCAGGGCGGGTGTATTTCCCGTGGCGGATAAGTTGTGGCACAACCCGGTTGACGGTATCTACCGGCACCGCAAAACCGATGCCCGCATTGGTGCCACTGGGGCTGTATATCGCCGTGTTGATGCCGATCAGCCGTCCGGCGGAATCAAGCAGCGGGCCACCGGAATTTCCCGGGTTGATGGCCGCATTGGTTTGGATGAGATGCTCGATCGTAACTCCGTTTTCTTCGGTCAGCGAACGATCCAGCGCGGAAACAATACCGTTGGTCAGTGTCCAGTCAAGGCCGAATGGGTTGCCGATGGCATACACTTTCTGCCCAACCTTCAGATCGTGGCTGCTACCAATAGGCAGCGGTGGCGGACGCTTCTGGCTGACGTTGATCTTGAGCACAGCGATGTCATGAATCGGGCTTACGCCAACAAGTTTGGCCGTGTAGTCATTGCCGTTGGCAAGCCTGATGGTAGCCTCACTCGCCTCTTCGATGACATGGTAGTTTGTGATCACATGACCTGAATCGTCCCAGATAAAGCCTGAACCGGTGCCACGCGGAACGGAAAATATGTTGCGCGACCAGAAGTCCTGAACTTGTGTGCGGGTCGAGATGAACACAACCGAGTTACGGGATTTTTCGAAGAGCTCGATGGTTGCTTTTTCATCGGCGGACAGTTCACCCCGTGGAGTGACCGGGCGTGGTGCAGCATCTGCCGCGCTTGCCTCCACAATCATGCCTTGCATAAAAGCGGCAAAAACAATGGCTATCGCCCAGGCGATGGCAATGCGAAGCCGGGGTGTTGTTATAGGCAAATAATTTGTGAGCATCGTTAACCCATTAAATTTTTGCTTACATACCAGACGGCGTGTTGTGTCGAGAACAATGGCCGTGCAGGCCAAGCGGTAATACCAGTAGGGCTGGCATCAGAGCCGAGAATAGCAAATTGGCGGGATAAGACAATGGAGGGTGAAACATGACAGGCCATGATGCTAATCCCCCTATTTAATCTTGATGCTGCAACCTTTGATATATATAGAGACGCGCTTGTAAAACTTCAAGTGGCAGGTGGCTATCGCTTGTTATACCCACTTGAAATTTTGCTGCCTGCACCAAATATTCTGTCGCACGGGGATGTCCCGGATCATTAAAAGGAGGATGAAATGGCTAATATTTCGCGTTACAACCCGGCTGATGATGCGTTTGACGATTTGTTTCGTGGCTTCTTCATGCGCCCGGTACGCTTTGAGGGGCAACAGGAAGTCCAGATGAAGGTAGACGTGAGCGAAGACGATAAGGCTTATACCGTTCATGCCGAGATTCCGGGTGTAAAAAAAGAAGATATCCATGTCACGATAGATGGCAGCCAGGTTTTCATCAGTGCTGAAGTGAAAAACGAAAAGGAAACCAAGGAAGGTGAGAAGGTGCTGCGCAGTGAGCGCTATTACGGCAAGGTGTCGCGTGCCTTTACGCTGGCGCAGGATGTGGACGAAGCTTCTGCGCAGGCAAAGTACAACAATGGCGTGCTGGAGTTGCTCTTGCCCAAGCGGATTACCGCCAAAACCAGGAAGCTCGTTATTCAATAGCTTCGGTCTTTAGCATGTGGTGTGAAGCCGCATGACCCGTTACTTTCCCCGGCAATGCCGGGGGAAGTATGGCGAGCCTGCGGCAAGAGCAGGGTTCCATCAATAGCGAAAATGCCGCCTGTGATTTGCCCGTGGAACTTTTTTGCTCTCGAAAAATCAGATTGGCGGTTTTCTTGCATGGCCTCGTGAAAGGAGAGGCGGCATGATGGGGCGTTCTAAAGGAGTTTGAAAAATGAAATTGATCAATTTGCCAAATATTTTCAGGCATGGCAGCGTTGTCTTTGTCATTACTGCAGTCCTCGCGGGTGGATATACTTATTGGCGCATTCCATATGTTCCATATATTGCGGAAGCAAGTGCCACAACCAATATGGCCGCAACCCCGCAGGGGGTAATCCAGAAGCCTTTTATGGCATTACCCGATTTTGCCGAGATCGCCGCCCGGCAAGGCTCTGCCGTAGTCAATATCAGTGTTTCGGGCACGACCAAGACCGAGGGTTTCGGTTTTCCAGGCTTTCCTCATGTTGATCCGAGCGATCCTTTCTATGAATTTTTTCACCGCTTTCAGGCTCCCGTGCCACATGGCGGTACGCCCACTCATGGGCTTGGCTCCGGTTTTATCATTAGCCCGGACGGGGTGATTCTTACCAATGCTCATGTGGTGGCGGATGCTGACGAAGTGATAGTGAGGCTCACCGACAAGCGCGAATTCAAGGCAAAAGTTAAGGGAATAGACAAGTTTTCCGATGTGGCGGTGCTCAAGATCGACGCCCATGACTTGCCGGTAGTGAAGATCGGCGACCCGCAGCAGGCACGCGTCGGAGAGTGGGTGGTGGCGATCGGCTCACCGTTCGGTTTCGAGAACAGCGTGACGGCGGGCATTATTTCGGCCAAATCCCGCTCGCTCCCGGACGAGGGATATGTGCCCTTTTTGCAAACGGATGTCGCTGTTAATCCGGGTAATTCCGGAGGGCCGCTGTTCAACATGAACGGAGAGGTGATCGGTATCAATTCACAAATTTACAGTCGCAGCGGCGGCTATCAGGGATTGTCTTTCGCCATTCCGATTGACGTGGCGATGAAAGCGGAGCGGCAACTGCTTGACCACGGTAAGGTAAGCCGGGGCCGGTTAGGCGTCATGATCCAGGAAATGAACCAGCAACTGGCCGATACCTTTGGTCTGGAAAAACCTGTTGGCGCGCTTGTCAGCTCGGTGGAAAAAGGCAGTCCGGCGGAAAAGGCAGGCATTGAATCCGGTGATGTTATCCTGAAATTTAATGGCAAGGCTATTAACCGTTCTTCGGATTTACCACCACTGGTGGCCGAGCTTGCGCCTGGATCGGCAGCAAGCCTGGGGCTCTGGCGCAAAGGCAGGGCCAAGGAAGTTTCGATGAATGTCGGCGAAATGAAAACTGCGACAGCCAATGCCGGACCTGACAATGAGGCCAAAGGAAAGCTCGGTTTGATAGTTCGTTCGCTGACTCAAGATGAGCGCAAGAAGGTTAATGCATCGGATGACGAAGGGCTGATGGTCGAGCGGGTTGTTGCCGGCCCGGCCGCCCGTGCTGGCATCAGGCCGGGCGATATTGTACTTTCGGTGAATGGCGAAAAGGCCGGTAGTGAAGAACAGCTACATATGCTGGTGGATAAAAATGGAAAACGGCTGGCACTCCTTATCGTCCGTGCTGACGGGAAACTGTTTGTGCCAGTCAGCATCGAGTGAAGAGTTGACTGCCGGTAGCATTGCACAATAAAACAAGTTATGTACCCGCCGACAAGCGGAGTCTGCGCCGCAAGTTGGTATTCGTCTATTTACCATTACCGTTCGACCTTTGCCCCGGAACAGATTATAAAAATATTTGACGCAAACACGCATTCCCCATTAAGGCAGGTCGAAGGCTTTTGACAAGCAGGGGATTGTTTGTGTGCGGTTATAACTGATCAATTTCCGGCTAGAGTGACATGCCGGAAATTGACCGGTATTCTTGCTTTATTTCTTGACAGTGATACGTGCCTCTTCGATTAGCAGAGGATAAGAGTAGCCGCTGCCGAAATCCCGGTTTACCACTACTTTGCCGGAGATCGCGACCTGGTCGCCGACATTGGCGGTTTGCTTGCTGGTGACGACCAGGTTGTTGCTGCCTTCGCCGCCCGTGCCATCCTGCACATGTACAAAGTTACGATCCATGATGCCATTGTTGACCTTTACCACCTTGCCTTTGACGCTGACGGTCTTGCCGGCAAGAGCAGCCTTGTTCTGGTACACGGCCGCAACGGTCTTCAGGTTGGCTTCTGCGGCGGATGCGCCAAATGATGCCAACCCCAAAAGAGCGGCGAACGCGATGGATAAAAACTTCATAAAAACTCCTGTGTGTGGTTAAAGGTCGGCAAATAAATGCCAGCAATAGTGTATCACTGTCTGTTGCTTCCTATAAACCGGATGAGGTTGAGCGAAGTGCCGCATTAGTGCTAGAATGCGCGCCGCTTCGGAATTGAAGCAAATTTCCCGCTCGCGCAAGTTGGGGTGCTCGAAAGAGTCAGGCTGGCGAGTGGTAGTCAATAACCCTTACGATTGGAGCAATCATGGCTGTAACTATGCGTCAAATGCTGGAAGCTGGTGTTCATTTCGGCCACCAGACCCGTTTCTGGAATCCCAAGATGGCGCCGTACATCTTCGGTCACCGCAACAAGATTCACATCATCAACCTGGAAAAGACCGTCGCGCTGTTTGCCGAAGCGGAAAACTTCGTGCGCAAGCTGTCCGCGAAGAAGGGCACCATCCTGTTCGTCGCGACCAAGCGTCAGGCGCGCGACATTTTGCAGGAAGAAGCGGTGCGTGCGGATTCCCCGTTTGTGAACCATCGCTGGCTGGGTGGCATGCTGACCAACTACAAGACCGTGCAACAATCGATCAAGCGTTTGCGCGAGCTGGAGCAAATAACTGCCGATGGCGCAAATGAAAAGATATCGAAAAAAGAAGCGCTGATGATGAAGCGCGAACTGGAAAAGCTGGATCGCAGTCTGGGCGGCATCAAGGATATGCAGGGCTTGCCTGCCGCGTTGTTCGTGATCGACGTCGGCTACCAGAAGGGCGCCATTGTCGAGGCCAAGAAACTGGGCATCCCGGTGATCGGTGTGGTCGATACCAACAATTCCCCGCTTGGCGTGGATTATGTGATTCCGGGCAACGACGATTCCACGCAGGCGATTCGCCTGTACGCGCGCGGCATCGCCGACGCGGTGCTGGAAGGACGCGCGCAGGCCATCAACGAATTGGTCGAGCAAGTCGCGGAAGCCGAACAAGCCGCTTGATTTTAAGCAAGGCACAAAAGGGGCGTGAGCCCCTTTTTTTGTAAGTTTTTATTAAGAATTGATGGAGTGGAAAAATGGCGGAAGTTACTGCAAGCATGGTCAAGGAACTGCGCGAGGCGACCGGCCTCGGCATGATGGAATGCAAGAAGGCGCTGGTCGAAGCCAACGGCGACTTCAAGGCGGCTGAAGAGCAATTGCGTATCAAGAGCGGCGCCAAGGCCAGCAAGGCTTCCAGCCGGGTGACGGCGGAAGGCGTGGTCAGCACTTTCATTGCGCCGGACAGCAAGACCGGCGCGGTCGCCGAGGTGAATTGCGAAACCGACTTTGTGGCCAAGAACGCCGACTTTGTCGCATTCGCAAAAAATGTCGCCGAAACGGTGGCGAAAAATAACCCGGCTGATATCGAGGCCTTGTCCGGCATGGCGATTGCCAATGGCTCCGGCAGCGTGGAAGAGACCCGCAAGGCGCTGGTGATGAAGCTCGGCGAGAATGTCAGCATCCGCCGCTTCGAGCGCTATGCAACCACCACCGGCAAGCTGTCCAGCTATTTGCACGGCAGCAAGATCGGCGTGTTGCTGGATTTTGCCGGCGGCGATGAGTTCCTGGGCCGCGACATCTGTATGCATATCGCGGCGAGCAAGCCCAAGTCGATCGACGCGTCCGGCGTGAACCCGGTGGAGATCGAAACCGAACGCCGCATCGCGATCGAGAAGGCGCGCGAAGGCGGCAAGCCGGAAGCGATGCTGGAGAAGATCGCCGATGGCACGGTGCAGAAATTCCTCAAGGAGGTAACGCTGCTCGGCCAGGTGTTCGTCAAGGCGGAAGACGGCAAGCAGACCATCGAGCAGTTGCTGAAGAGCAAGAGTGCGTCGGTCACCGCATTCCAGATGTTCGTGGTGGGCGAGGGCATCGAGAAGAAGGTCGAAGACTATGCGGCCGAAGTGGCTGCCGCAGCGGCCGCAGCAAAGAGCTGATCGACACATGAGCGCGCCCGCCTATAACCGCATCCTGCTGAAGCTTTCCGGCGAAGCCTTGATGGGCGAGGATAGCTACGGCATCAATCGCGTCGTGATTGAGCGCATCGTCGGCGAGATTGCCGAAGTGGCCGGGCTGGGCGTGCAAGTGGCGATCGTGATCGGCGGCGGCAACATCTTTCGTGGCGTAGCGCCGGCTGCGGCGGGGATGGATCGTGCGACCGCCGATTACATGGGGATGCTGGCCACGGTGATGAATGCGATGGCGTTGCAGGATGCGATGAAACGCGCCGGGCTGGAATGCCGCGTGCAGTCCGCGTTGAGCCTGGAGCAGGTCGCCGAACCGTTCATTCGCGGCAAGGCGCTGCGCTATCTGGAAGACGGCAAGGTGGTGATTTTTGCGGCCGGCATCGGCAGCCCGTTCTTTACCACCGATACCGCTGCCGCGTTGCGCGGCGTGGAAATGTCCGCCGACGTGGTGATCAAGGCCACCAAGGTGGATGGCGTTTATACCGCCGACCCGAAGAAAGACCCGGATGCAACCCGCTATCAGAGCCTGAGCTTTGACGAGGCGATCGGCAAAAACCTCAAGGTGATGGATGCCACGGCACTGACGTTGTGCCGCGACCAGAAATTGCCGATCATCGTGTTCAGCATCTTCAAGCCCGGCGCGCTGAAACGCGTCGTGATGGGCGAGGGTGAGGGAACGCTGGTGCGCGTCGACTGATTTTGTCCCGGTTTGTCCGGATTTAGGAGATAAATCATGATTGCCGATATCAAAAAAACCACTGAACAAAAAATGCAGAAATCGCTGGATGCGTTGAAGGCCGATTTGGGCAAGGTGCGCACCGGGCGTGCTCATGCCGGCTTGCTGGATCATGTGATGGTCGAGTATTACGGTAACCCGACACTGATTACCCAGGTGGCCAACGTCACGCTGATCGACGCGCGCACCATCGGCGTACAGCCATGGGAAAAGAATATGGTCGGTCCGGTGGAACGCGCCATCCGCGACGCCGATCTGGGGCTGAACCCCTCCACCAACGGCGACATAATCCGCGTGCCGATGCCGATGCTGACCGAAGAGCGCCGCCGCGACCTGATCAAGGTGATCAAGTCCGAAGGCGAGGACGCCAAGATCGCGGTGCGCAACATTCGCCGCGACGCCAACCATACGCTGAAAGAAGCGCTGAAGAAAAAAGAGATTGCCGAAGACGAAGAGCGTCGTACGCAGGATGAGATTCAAAAGCTGACCGATCGTTTCGTCGCCGAAATCGACAAGGCGCTGGCAGCCAAAGAAACCGACCTGATGGCCGTGTAATGAGCCGGTAGCTCGTAGCGGGTAGCTGGGTCAAACCGATTTGCTACAAGCTGCAAGCTACAAGTTAAGGATCCCTATGGCGTTATTTCAAAGCTCCACCAGCATCATTCCCGACGCCCTTGCCGTCCCGCGCCATATCGCCATCATCATGGATGGCAACGGGCGCTGGGCGAAGAACCGTTTCATGCCGCGCGTGATGGGGCATCAGCGCGGCGTCGAGGCGTTGCGCGAAGTGGTGAAGGCCTGCCGCAGTCTGGGTGTGGAATATCTCACCGTATTTGCGTTCAGCAGCGAGAACTGGCGCCGCCCCGCCGATGAAGTGTCCTTCCTGATGTCGTTGTTCCTGAAGATGCTGGAGCACGAAGTCGCCAATCTGCACCAGAATAATATCCGCCTGAAAATCATCGGCGACCGCAGCCGCTTCAATGACAAGCTCCGGCAAACGATGCGGAATGCCGAGCAACTTACCGCAAGCAATACCGCGCTGACGTTGACCATTGCCGCGAATTACGGCGGGCGCTGGGATGTGATGAACGCGGTGCAGGCTATGCTCAAAGAGCATCCTCAATTGGCGCAAGATTTTACAGAAGAGAATTTGTCGCCCTATCTTTCGATGAGCGACGCACCCGAGCCGGATCTGTTCATTCGCACCGGCGGCGAACAGCGCATCAGCAACTTCATGCTGTGGCAACTGGCCTATACCGAATTGTATTTCACCGATGTCTTGTGGCCGGCCTTCGGGCGCGCGGAGCTGGAGGCAGCGATCGCTTCGTACCAGAAACGCGAGCGGCGCTTCGGGCGAACCAGCGAGCAATTGCAAGGGAAAGCTGATGCTTAGATCGCGGGTGATCACCGCGATGGTTCTGCTGGTTTTGCTGTTGCTGGCATTGTTTGCGCTGCCGCCCGCTGCATGGGCGGCGCTGATCGTCGTGATGGTGATGCAAGGAGCTTACGAGTGGTCGCGCCTGTCCGGATTGGGTCGCGGGAAGCGGTACCTTTATTGCTTGCTGACATTGTTTTTGATGCTGGGTTTGCTATGGCTGGATGCCGGTGCGGCCGAAGTGCAACAGATCAATACTCATCTGGCGGTATATGCGGTGTCCGTACTGCTGTGGCTGATCGTCGTGCCGTTCTGGATGAAGGGCGGCTGGAGAGTCAGGCAGCCGGTCTTGATGGCGTTGACCGGTTGGGCGGTATTGATTCCCACTGGTCTGGCGATGCTGGATTTGCGCGCCGAAGACCCCAGCCCGTGGATATTGCTGTCTGTGATGTGTCTGGTGTGGGTGGCGGACAGCACGGCTTATTTTGCCGGACGCCGTTTCGGCAAGAACAAGCTCGCGCCCGGCATCAGTCCGGGCAAGACCTGGGAAGGGGTTGCCGGTGCAGTGTTTGGCGTCTCGGTCTATGTGGCGCTGCTGTGGAGTTTCAGTCCCTATTTTTCTGGGCGCGTAGCATTGCCCGCCTTGTTGCTGATCTCGTGGGGTGGGGTGGCCTTGGCGGTATGCGGCGATTTGTTCGAGTCGGCGATCAAGCGCCAGGCCGGCGTAAAAGACAGCGGCACATTGCTGCCGGGCCATGGCGGATTGCTGGATCGCATCGATGCGCTGACCTCTACTTTGCCGCTCGCCGCGCTGGCGATGTTGTTACATAAACTGGGTTAACGGGCATGGCAAAGATGTCGCACCTGATAATAAAACTCGCCATGCCCGTTTCCCCCTATCCAACTTTCCCCCGCAAGCGGGAGAAAGAGCGAACGAATCGCTACGCGAGTTTCACGTTAAGGGATACAGCGTGCAAAACCTGACTGTTCTAGGTTCCACCGGCAGTATCGGCACGAGCACACTGGATGTGGTGGCGCGCCATCCCGACCGGTTCAGGATCATTGCGTTGACCGCGAACAGCCAGGTCGACCTGCTGCTCCGCCAGTGCGTGCAGTTCAAGCCGCGCTATGCCGTGTTGCTCGAAGAAACGGCAGCTGCTGAACTGAGGCGGAAACTCCGCGAATCCGGCCTGAATACTGAGGTGTTGTGCGGCGTCGATGCGCTCGAGCAGGTGTCCGTATTGCCGGAAGTCGATACGGTGATGGCGTCCATCGTCGGGGCGGCAGGGCTGCGTCCGACACTGGCGGCGGCGCGCGCCGGCAAGAAGATACTGCTGGCGAACAAGGAAACGCTGGTGATGGCGGGCAACGTGTTCATGGATGCGGTACGTGCCAGCGGTTCCGTGCTGCTGCCGATCGACAGCGAACATAACGCGATTTATCAGGCTATGCCGCACAATTATGACGGCGATCTGGCGCGCAACGGTGTGCGGCGTATCCTGCTGACCGCTTCCGGCGGGCCGTTCCGCAACACGCCGCTCAGCGAGTTGCGGTATGTCACGCCGGAGCAGGCATGCACACACCCGAACTGGAGCATGGGCAGGAAGATTTCGGTAGACTCCGCCAGCATGATGAACAAAGGGCTGGAAGTCATCGAGGCGCACTGGCTGTTTAACGCGGGCGCCGATGATATTCAGGTGGTGGTGCATCCGCAGAGCGTGATTCACTCGCTGGTCGAATACGTTGACGGTTCGGTGTTGGCGCAGCTCGGCAATCCGGATATGCGCATACCGATCGCCTATGGCCTGGCCTATCCCGAACGCATTGATTCGGGCGTGGCGGCGCTGGACTTGTTCAAGGTGGCGACAATGAACTTTGCAGCTCCCGACTTCGAGCGTTTCCCCTGTCTAGGCTTGGCTTATCAAGCCCTGCGTGCCGCAGGCACGGCGCCGGCGGTATTGAATGCGGCAAATGAGGAGGCGGTGGCGGCTTTTCTCGACGGAAAAATTTCCTTCCTGTCTATTCCCCGTATCATCGAAGCGGTGTTGAACATGCTGCCGGTCAAGACGGTGCGCAGTCTGGATGACGTGCTGGATGCGGATACCGAGGCACGCCGCGCCGCACAACAACAGATGTGTTGCCTGCCGGGAACGCGGTACATCGCGCGCCCGTGCCAGGAAATTTAGGATGGTCACGTTATTTGCCTTTGTTGGCGCCATTGCGCTGCTGGTCGTGTTCCACGAGCTTGGGCACTATTGGGTGGCGCGCCGCTGCGGTGTGAAGGTGCTGCGTTTTTCGGTGGGCTTCGGCAAGGTGGTTTACTGCAAGCGTTCTGCCAGAAGCGGTACGGAGTGGGTGGTTTCCGCGATTCCGCTGGGCGGCTATGTCAAGATGCTGGACGAGCGCGAGGGCGAGGTGGTGCCCGATGAACTGGTTTATGCGTTCAACCGCAAGCCGTTATTGCAGCGCATGGCGATTGTGGCGGCCGGGCCGATAGCAAATTTCCTGTTGGCCATCGTGTTGTATTGTGTGTTGTTCGTGCATGGCGTGCCGGGATTGAAACCCATTTTGGGCGACATTCCACAAGGCTCCCCGGCGTCTGCGGCACAGATGCAATCCGGCGAGACGATACTTTCCATCAATGGCGAGGCGGTTCCGAGCTGGCAGGAGTTGCGCTGGAGGCTGCTGGAATTGGCGCTGCGGCAGGGCTCCGGACAACGTGGCGAGGTCAAGATCGAAGCGCGGGGCGCCACTGGCGCAGCGTTGTTTCATGTGCTGGACATAAGCGGCCTGGAAGCCAGGGATCTGGATGGCGAATTCCTCGATAAGCTTGGCTTGTACCCTTACCGGCCGATCACGCCGCCCATTATCGGAAAAGTTGTCGAAAACGGCGTGGCGCAGCATGCAGGGTTGCAAAGCGGCGACCGGATTTTGCGCGCCAACGGGGTTGCGGTGCAGCATTGGAGCGAGGTGGTGGAAATCGTACGCGGGCATCCCGGACAGCCGATCCAGTTTGATATAAAGCGTGGCGAATCTGTTTTGAACATAACGGTGACCCCGCAAGCGGTTGTTGAATCCGGTAAAACGGTCGGCAAAATTGGCGCGGCTCCGCAAATAGACAAGCTGGCCTGGCAGGCCCTGTACACCGAGGTAAGCTATACGCCGCTTGAAGCGCTCGGCCGCTCTTTGCGCAAAACTTGGGAAACTTCTGCCGTCAGCCTGAAAATGCTGGGCAAGATGGTGATGGGCGAAGTGTCGATGAAAAACCTGAGCGGTCCGATCACGATCGCTGATTACGCGGGGCAGTCCGCCGGAATGGGCGTGGCGGCTTATCTGGGCTTCCTGGCCCTGATCAGCATCAGTCTGGGAGTGTTGAATTTGTTGCCTATCCCCTTATTGGATGGGGGGCACTTGCTGTATTATGTCGCCGAATTGGTCAAGGGTAGCCCGCTTCCCGAGTGGGCCTGGGAAATCGGCCAGAAAATCGGCATCGCGATGCTCGGCACATTGATGGTTCTCGCCATATATAACGACGTTAACCGCCTTATTTCAGGTTAAAAATGAGATTAATAAAATTTGCGGGATTGCTCTCGTTGCTTTGCATGTCTTCTGTCTGGGCGATCGAGCCGTTCACGGTCAAGGATATTCGTGTCGAGGGCATTCAGCGTACCGAGGCCGGGACGGTGTTCAGCTACCTGCCCGTCAAGGTCGGCGAAACGATGAGCGAGCAGCAGGCTACTGCGGCGATTCACGCCCTGTATGGCACGGGTTTTTTCAAGGACGTGCGCCTGAGGGTCGAGCGGGGTGTGCTGGTCGTGGTGGTGCGGGAACGCCCATCGATAGCCAGCATCCAGATCAACGGCACGAAGGAGTTTTCCAAGGATCAGATCAAAGACAGCCTGAAAAATGCCGGTCTGGCGGAAGCGCGCATCTTCAACAAGAGCGTGCTGGATAAGGCGGTACAGGAATTGAAGCTTCAGTATGTGGCGCGCGGCAAATACGGCGTGAGCGTGACAACTACCGTTACCGATTTGGAGCGCAATCGCATCGATGTCGTATTCAATGTGGTGGAAGGCGAGGTTTCCAAGATCAAACAGATAAACCTGGTCGGCAATCAGGCCTATAAAGAGAGCGAGTTGCTGGATTTGATGAAGCTCAGCACACCCGACTGGATGAGCTGGTTCAGCAAGAGCGACCAGTATTCAAAACAGAAGCTGTCCGCCGATATGGAAGCGCTACGTTCTTTTTACATGGATAGCGGTTATCTCGAATTCAATATCAATTCGACGCAGGTATCGATCACACCCGATAAGAAGGATATCTATATCACGATCAATTTCAGCGAGGGCGCAAGATATACCGTATCCAAAGTGGATATTTCCGGTAACACCATGATCCCCAGAGAAGAGCTCGAGAAATTCATCCAGGTAAAAACAGGCGATACCTTCTCGCGCAAGGCGTTGACCGAAACCAGCAAAAAGGTCGGCGAGCGCTTGGGGGGCGAGGGATATGCGTTTGCCAACGTGAATGCAGTTCCGGCAATAGACAAGGAAAAGCATGAGGTGGCGTTCAATTTTATCGTCGACCCGGGGCAACGCGTGTATGTACGGCGCATCAATATTGCGGGTAACGACAAGACACGCGACGAGGTTATTCGCCGCGAATTTCGCCAGGTTGAGGGCGCGTGGTTCGATGAGGCGAAAATAAAAAAATCCAAGCAGCGCACCGATAAACTGGATTTTTTCTCAGAGGTAAATGTGGAGACCCCCGCAGTGCAGGGGGGGGCGGATCAAGTGGATGTGAATGTCGCGGTAAAAGAAAAATCCACTGGCAGCATTACCGCCGGCGCGGGATTTTCCCAGGGCAGCGGCGTAACGCTGACCGCCGGTGTCACACAAGCCAATCTGCTGGGCAGCGGCAACTATCTCTCCACGCAACTCAATACCAGCAAAATCAACCAGGTTTATGCCCTTTCTTTTTCCAACCCTTATTTCACCGATGACGGCGTGAGCCGCGGCTTCGATATCTACAAGCGCAATGTGGATTCAAGCACTACGTCGGTCAGCCCGTATTCGTCGCATACGCTGGGCGGAGGTATGCGTTTTGGCGTGCCGATACATGAGGATGAAAATATCAGCTATGGTTTGGCGGTTGAAAGAACCCAGTTGGGCCTGTTTGCTACCAGCCCGGCGCGTCTGGCGCAGTATGTCAATAAGTTTGGCGCGAGCAATACCAACTTGTCCGGGACGGTCGGCTGGAACAGGGATAGCCGCGACAGCGCGATTTACACGACCGAAGGAACGGTGCAACGCGCCTTTCTGGAAATGGGCTTGCCGGTATTTGACATGCGCTATTACAAGCTGAACTACCAGCACCAGCGGTACTACCCGATGAATCGTGACTTTACGTTGCTGCTGAACGGCGAGGCCGGCGTTGCCGGTGGTTACGCCGATAAACCTCTGCCGTTTTTCAAGAACTTCTATGCGGGCGGCATCGGGTCGGTGCGGGGCTACGATTCGAATTCGCTGGGGCCGCGCGATAGCACGGGTATGGTGTTGGGCGGTACGCGCCGTGTGGTAGGCAATGTGGAGTTGTTGATGCCGATCCCGGGGATGAAAAAGGAAAAATCGGTGCGCCTGAGCGGGTTCCTGGATGCGGGCGCGGTTTACGGGCCGGGCGATCCGGTGCCCAGCACCACGGGGCTGCGGTTTTCTACCGGTGCGGCGTTTACCTGGATTTCTCCGATGGGGCCGATCAAATTCAGCTACGCCAAACCGCTCAACAGGCAGGTGCAGGACAAGGTGCAAGCGCTCCAGTTTAGCCTGGGCTCAATGTTCTGATTGGTTATATGATGCAGGATCGCGCGGACAGGTCTGGCTATCCGGGCAGCTCGATTAAAGATGTTTGGCATAAACCGCTGGTTATGATGTGAAGGAGTTAAAAATGAAAGTGAGCATTAAAGCAGTCTTGCTGGTTGCGACGTTGGCTGCCGGGTCGGCGATGGCCGGGGATTTCAGGGTCGGCGTGGTGGATACCGAGCGCGTACTGCGTGAGTCCGCCCCGGCGATAAGGGCGGAAAAGAAAATCGAAAAAGAATTTTCCGCGCGCGATCAGGAAATCAAAAAACTGATGAAGCAGGTGAAAGAATTGCAAGCCTTGCTGGAAAAAGAAGGCGGCAAACTTTCTGATGCGGATCATCGCAATAAGGAGCGTGAACTGACCGCGATGAACGTGAACCTGCAGCGCATGCAGCGCGAGTTCCGCGAGGATTTGAACCTGCGCAAGAACGAGGAGCTGGCTATCGTGCTGGAGCAAGCCAATAAGGCAGTCCAGGTGGTTGCCGAGGCGGAAAAATACGATCTGATCCTGCAGGAAGCGGTATATCGCAATCCCAGAATAGATGTCACCGACAAGGTGATCAAGCATCTCGCCGCCGAGAAAATCGAAGGCAAGGATAGCGGCAAGGACAGCAAATAAGCTGCATGGGGATGAGCGTTTCCCACCGTTTGACTGACATCGCCGCACAGCTTGGCGGGCGCGTGCTGGGCGATGGCGAGGTGCGTGTCGCGCAGATCGCGACGCTGGAAAACGCGCAGCCGCACCATATCAGTTTCCTCACCAACAGCAAGTATCGCGCGCAGCTCGCCGGCACCAGGGCGGGCGCCGTGATTCTTGGCGAGGCCGATGCGGAGGCGACCGGTTTGCCGCGCATCATTTCGGATAACCCTTACGCCTATTTCGCCAAGGTCTCGGCCTTGCTGAACCCGTTGCCGGAAGCCAGGCCGGGTATCCATCCCGCAGCGATCGTCGGCGCAGGCGCAAAAATAGACGCGACGGCCAGCATCGCCGCAACCGCAGTGATCGGCGAGAATGCAACGATTGGCGCGCATTCGGTGATCGGCGAGGGATGCTGCATCGGCGCGAATGTGGTGATCGGCAGCCATGCGCGTCTGTATCCGCATGTCGTGATTTACCACGGTTGCGTGATTGGCGACAACCTGATCGCGCATGCAGGCAGCGTGATCGGTTCGGATGGTTTCGGCATCGCGATGGATGAAGGCCGCTGGATCAACATCCCGCAGATCGGGCGCGTGGTGATCGGCAATGATGTCGAGATCGGCGCGAACACGACGATAGACCGCGGTGCGTTGAACGACACGGTGATCGAAGACGGCGTGAAAATGGACAACCAGATCCAGGTCGCGCATAACGTGCGCATCGGTGCGCATACCGCCATCGCCGGGTGTGCGGGCATTGCGGGCAGCGCGGTGATCGGGCGTTATTGCCTGATCGGCGGCGGCGCACGCATCCTCGGGCATTTGCAACTGGCCGACCATGTCGAGATCGCGGCGCATACGCTGGTCGGAAAATCCATCCGCGAGGCCGGCGCCTATGCGGCCATTTTTCCGCTGGCGAAACAGGAAGACTGGCGCAAAAACGCCGTGCATTTACGCCATCTCGACGAGCTGTCAAAACGTGTCAAGGCGTTGGAACGGGAGCTTGAAACCATTAAACTTGAAACCGTAGAACGGGAAACACTAAAAGGGAGAGAATCATGACCACGATGGATATCCACGAAATTCTTGAACACCTGCCGCACCGTTACCCGTTTTTGCTGGTGGATCGCGTGCTGTCGGTCGAGCCGGGCAAGGACATCGTCGCGCTGAAAAATGTCACGATCAACGAACCGTTCTTTCCCGGGCATTACCCGCACCATCCGGTAATGCCCGGCGTGCTGATCATCGAGGCGATGGCGCAGGTCGCCGCGCTGCTTTCGTTCAAATCCATGGACAGCAAGCCGGACGACAAATCGGTGTATTACTTCGCCGGCATCGACGGCGCGCGCTTCAAGCGCCCGGTCAGCCCCGGCGACCAATTGATCATCAAGGTGACGCTGATACGCAGCATGCGCGGCGTGTTCAAGTTTTCCGCCAAGGCCGAAGTGGACGGCCAACTGGCTGCCGAAGCCGAGCTGATGTGTACGGTCAAGTCGGTGTCGTGATATTGAGGTTCAAGAGGCATTCATGATTCATCAAACTGCGATTATTCACCCGAATGCGCAACTTGCCGACGACGTCGAGGTAGGCGCATATTCCATCGTCGGCGAGCATGTCGAGATCGGCGCGGGCACGGTGATCGGCCCGCATGTGGTGATCAACGGGCATACGCGCATCGGCCGGCACAACCGCATCTTCCAGTTCTGCTCGCTGGGCGAAATTCCGCAGGACAAAAAATATGCGGGGGAACCGACGCGGCTGGAAATCGGCGACCACAACACCATCCGTGAATTCTGCACTTTCAATCTCGGCACCGCGCAGGATGCCGGCGTCACGCGCGTCGGCGACCACAACTGGATCATGGCCTACGTGCATCTGGCGCATGATTGCCAGGTGGGCAACCACACCATCTTCGCCAACAACGCGCAACTGGCCGGCCATGTGCATGTCGGCGATTATGCGATCCTCGGCGGTTTCACCGTGGTGCACCAGTTCGTCAAGATCGGCGCGCACATCATCACCGGCATGGGTACGATCCTGTTGCAGGACGTGCCGCCCTACGTGCTGGCTTCCGGCAATCCTTCCGCGCCGCATGGCATCAACGCCGAGGGGTTGAAACGGCGCGGGTTTTCCAGCCCGGCGATCATGGCGATCAGGCGCGCCTACAAGACCCTGTATAAATCCGGCTTGAGTTTCGATGAAGCCAAAGCCGCGATCCAGATACAACTGGCGGAACACGTCGAGTTGCAGCCATTGGTGGATTTTCTCGCCAATACACAGCGCGGCATCGTCCGCTAACGGGCAACTCTCATGCAGCAAAAGAAAATCGTAATCGGCATTGTCGCGGGCGAAGCCTCGGGCGATCTGCTCGGCAGCCACCTGATGGCGGCGTTGAAAGAGGCGCGCCCAGAAATCCACTTCGTCGGCATCGGCGGCGCGAAGATGCAATCCGTCGGCATGGAGGTCTTGTTCCCGCTGGAAAAACTCGCGGTGCGCGGCTATGTCGAGGTGTTGCGCCATTACCGCGAGATCGTCGGCATCCGCCGCAAACTGCGCGCGTATTTCCTGGCCAACCGCCCGGATTTGTTTATCGCGGTGGATGCGCCGGACTTCAACCTTGACCTGGAACTCGCCCTCAAGCAGCGCGGCATCCCATCGATCCATTACGTCAGCCCGTCGATCTGGGCATGGCGCGGCGAGCGCATCAACAAGATCAAGCGCGCCGTGACGCATATGCTCGCGCTGTTCCCGCACGAGCCCAAACTGTACAGCGCGGCCGGCATTCCGGTGGATTACGTCGGGCATCCGCTCGCCGACATGCTGCCGGATCAGCCGAAGCGTGATTTGATGCGCGAAACGATGCGCCTCCCGATGCAGATCAGAGTATTCGCCTTCCTGCCCGGCAGCCGCCAGAGCGAAGTGAAACACTTGGCGCATACTTACATTGAGACCGCGAAGCTGATCCTGCAACAGCTGCCGGAAGCGCGCTTCCTCGTGCCGCTGGCGAGCCGCGAGACACGCGGCATTTTCGAGCAGGCGCTATATGACTGCGAGGCGCAGCAATTGCCGATGACGCTGCTGTTCGGCCATGCGCAGGATGCGATGATCGCCGCCGATATCGCGCTGGTGGCTTCCGGCACGGCGACGTTGGAGTGCGCCTTGCTCAAGCGGCCGATGGTCATCACCTACAAGATGCCCGCGCTCTCCTGGTGGATGATCAAGCGCAAACGCTATCAGCCCTATTTTGGCCTGCCAAACATTCTGAGCGAACGCTTCGTCGTGCCGGAATTGATACAGGAAGACGCTACGCCGGAAAATCTTGCGCAGGCCTTGCTCAATCTGCTCAACAGCAGGGAAGCCGTGGAAGAGCTGGAAGGAATATTCCATGAATTGCACGACACATTGCGCCAGAACACAGCACGGAAGGCAGCGGCAGCGATCCTGCCGTACCTGCCATCTGCATGAACCTGATTATCTGCGGCGTCGATGAAGCGGGGCGCGGCCCGCTGGCCGGACCGGTAAGCGCGGCTGCGGTGATCCTCGACGCAGAAAATCCGATCGAAGGGTTGGCCGATTCCAAAAAACTTTCCGAGAAGCAGCGCGACCGGCTTGCCCCGCTTATCCGCGAGCGAGCCTTGGCTTGGGCGGTCGCCTATGCCGACGTTGAAGAAATAGACCGCTTGAACATACTGCAAGCTACATTGCTCGCGATGCGGCGCGCAGTGCTGGCGCTTGATATTCAGCCGCAACGCGTGCTGGTGGATGGACTGTATTGTCCGCAGACCGGCATCCCGAGCCAGGCTATCGTCAAGGGCGACAGCAAGGTCGCCGCCATCTCGGCTGCCTCGATTCTGGCCAAGACCGCGCGCGATGAGATAATGCTGCAATTGCACGAACAGTATCCGCATTACGGCTTTGCCGGCCATAAGGGTTACCCCACCGCCGCGCACCTCGCCGCATTGCGCGAGTACGGTGTGTCTGAAGTGCATCGCAGGAGTTTCAGGCCGGTGCGGGAGTTGTTGTTTCCTCCTGCGCTATAATTGCCGCCTGATATTTTTACCCGCCGAATATGCGCCCATCCCCGATTCATCCGCCAGATGGCGGCAATCGCGCCGACTGGCAGACGCTGCGTTCCCTGTTGCCTTTCCTGCTGGAGTTCAAGTGGCGCGTGATTGTCGCGCTGATTTTGCTGGTGTTTGCCAAGCTCGCCAATGTCTCTGTCCCGCTGGTGCTCAAGGAGATTGTCGACGCGCTGGATAAGCCCCATGCGGCGCTTGTCGCTCCGGTATTCCTGATCGTCGGCTACGGGCTGCTGCGCATGTCCAGCACGCTGTTCGGCGAATTGCGCGATGCGGTATTCGCGAAGGTGACGCAACGCGCGATCCGGCGTGTGGCGCTGCAGGTGTTCGAACATTTGCACAGCCTGAGTTTGCGCTTTCATCTCGACCGGCAGACCGGCGGGGTGTCGCGCGATATCGAACGCGGCACGCGTGGCATCGGTTTTCTGATGAACTTCATGCTGTTCAATATCCTGCCGACATTGCTGGAAATCTGCCTGGTCGCGGCGATCTTGTTCAGCAAATATGACGTCTGGTTTGCGGTGATTACGTTTATCACGCTGCTGGTTTACATCGGCTTTACGCTGTTTGTCACCGAGTGGCGCATGGTGGTGCGCCGTTCGATGAACAATCTGGACTCCAAGGCGAACAGCCACGCGATCGACAGCTTGCTGAACTATGAGACGGTGAAGTATTTCGGCAACGAGCAATATGAAGCGCGGCGTTATGACGAGAACATGCAGCACTGGGAGGTTGCGGCGGTGCGCAATACCGTTTCTCTGGCCTATTTGAATGCCGGACAGAGCATTATCGTTGCGCTCGGCGTCACGGCGCTGATGCTGCTGGCCGCCGATCAGGTGGTGCAGGGAAAAATGACGCTGGGGGATTTGGTGCTGGTTAACGTCTTCATGATCCAGTTGTACATGCCGCTGCATTTCCTCGGTTATGTGTACCGTGAAATCCGCCATGCGCTGGCGGACATGGAGAAAATGTTCAGCCTGTTGCATGAGGATCGCGAGATCGACGATGCGCCGGATGCTCGCGCCTTACCGGCGGGCAGGGCCGATGTTAGGTTCGAAGGAGTTGGTTTTGGTTATGCGCCGGACCGGCAGATACTGTTCGGTGTGAGTTTCGTAATCCCGGAGGGCCATACCGTGGCGGTGGTCGGGGAAAGTGGCGCAGGCAAATCAACGCTGTCGCGTTTGCTGTTCCGTTTCTACGACGTGCAGCAGGGCTGCATCCGGATAAATGGCCAGGACATCCGCGAGGTCACGCAAAGCAGTCTGCGTGCGGCAATCGGCATCGTGCCGCAGGATACCGTGCTGTTTAACGATACGATCTATTACAACATCGTTTATGGCCGGCCTGACGCTACTCGTGAAGAGGTGTTCGCGGCAGCGCAGACGGCGCATATCCATGATTTTATCGAGTCATTGCCGCAGGGGTATGAAACCATGGTGGGTGAACGTGGTCTTAAACTGTCAGGGGGCGAGAAGCAGCGTGTCGCGATTGCGCGCGCGATCCTTAAAAACCCGGCGATACTGATTTTCGATGAGGCGACTTCCGCGCTGGATTCCAAATCGGAAAAGGCGATTCAGGCGGAACTGCATGCGATCGCGCAAAACCGCACCACGTTGATTATCGCGCACCGCCTGTCTACGGTGGTGGATGCCGACCAGATACTGGTGATGGACAAGGGGCGCATCATCGAACGCGGTTCGCATCACGAGTTGCTGGCGCGGGATACGTTGTATGCGCAAATGTGGAACCTTCAGAAGCAGGAAGAGCAGATTCACCCTGGCTATTGATTTAAATCGATATTGATGTATGCTGTATGCTATGCAGGTGATTGTGGGAGGGTGGCGTCTATGAAAACAAAATTGTTGATGTGTCTGCTGGCCGGGCAGGTGCTGGTGGCGCATGCGGGAGAGCAGGGGGGCGATCGCCCTGTCGTATTGGTGCAGGCCAAGCAGTTGACCGCGACATCCAGAACAAACGCCGAACCCAAGCTGCAATCGGCTATTGCAATGATTTACGATCAGCAGACCCAGCGCCCGTTGTACACCAAAAATGCCGAAGCGCTTGCACCTATTGCATCCATTACAAAATTGATGACGGCCATGGTGTTGCTGGACGCGCAACTGCCTTTGGATGAAAGGATCAGCATTGATGTGGCAGACATCGATACGCTCAAAGGCACACATTCTAGGCTTAGCGTAGGCATGACCTTCACTCGCAGCGAGTTGCTCCACTTGGCGCTGATGTCTTCCGAAAACCGTGCGGCTGCCGCGTTGGCACGCACCTACCCGGGCGGGCAAGAGGCGGCAATTGCCGCGATGAACGCCAAGGCGCGCCAGCTCGGTATGCAGAACACCCGGTTTCTTGACCCTACCGGATTAAACAGCGACAACGTTTCCACCGCGCATGACCTGGTCAAGATGGTTGCGGCTGCACGCGACTATGCCTTGATACATGAATACACGACGATGGCGGCGCATTCTGTAGGTGATCGGCGCGGGCGCGAGATGCGTTTCAACAACACCAATCCGTTGGTCAAAAGCGCTTCATGGGACATTGGCGTAAGCAAGACCGGCTACATCAGTGAGGCGGGGCGCTGTCTGGTGATGGAAGCGACCATCAATCAACGTCCGGTAATTATCGTGTTACTCGATTCATGGGGAAAGCGTACCCGTATCGGTGACGCCAATCGCATCAAGAAGTGGATGGAGAGCGCCAACCTGAGAGGCGGCAAGCAGTTGGCGGAAAGCAAAGTATAGCCAGAAGGTGTTCACACCTTTGGGTGTCCATTTCATTAGAGCCGGGGATTTACCTCACTGAATTAAGCGCCGCGCCAAGGACGACTTGAGATGCCAATCACGAAATAAAGTTCGCGGTTGTGTCATTCACAACAAGAGGCCGCCCCAAAGAGGAGCACCCCAATCGCCTCCTGTCCCTCCAAAATCTCTGGTAATGCCGCTAGCAATCTGATGGATAATCCGGGTTTAATGAACTGGCGTTATTCCGTGCCAGCCGGGGTGATTGAAGTAAGCGCCGTAATTATCCAGGGCACGCATGATCTTTTCCGCTCCCTTGCGCGCCTTGCTGCCGCTTTTTGCTTTCATGCTTTCCGTGCCTGCAATGATATCGGCCAGCACAAGATGAAGCGTTGCGTCGGTTTTTTGGTCCAGCCTGCAATTTTTTACGACGAACGCAATCTGGTCGTCTATCTTCTCTGCCAGCGCCCGGTATTGCTCCACAGTGGCTTTGCCGGAATGCACCGCCGGAAGCTCCGCCTCCAACGCATCGCGGATTTTTTCCATACCCTGGCGCAAGTTGTCATCGGTGGCCCATTTCTTGCCGTTATCGAGAGTGAGCTTCGCCGGTTTTTCTCCATGATGCGCATGGCTGTGCTCCTGGGCAGACGTTATTCCAGCATTCATGCCCAGCAGTGCGGCGGCGGACAGTGTTGCGGCTATTTTTTTCCATTGATTGAACATCGCTATTTCCTTGATCGATAAATTACAGGTTAAATTACAGGTTCGGTTCTGGCGATGCCAGCAACTTGATTCTACCCTGACTTCAGTGCGCCCACAACCCAGCCACAAACAACAACACCCAATTGACCCGCTTCCGGTTCATTCTTTTCCCGGCGCGGGTATAATTCGCCCTCACGTTTAAACAGCAAGGAAATATCTTGGAACTCTCCACTCGCGTACAGGCAATCAAACCCTCACCCACCCTCGCCGTCACCGCCCGTGCGGCAAAACTGAAAGCCGAAGGCAAAGACATCATCGGGCTGGGCGCGGGCGAACCGGATTTCGACACGCCGCAACACATCAAGGACGCCGCGATTGCGGCGATCAACAAGGGTTTCACCAAATACACCGCCGTCGGCGGCACGCCGTCGCTAAAACAGGCAATCATCGCCAAATTCAAACGCGACAACGGGCTTGACTACACCGCGAAGCAGATACTGGTGTCCTGCGGCGGCAAGCAGAGCTTCTTCAATCTCGCGCTGGCGGTCATCAACCCCGGTGACGAGGTAATCGTGCCTGCGCCGTACTGGGTATCCTATCCCGACATCGTAATCATCGCGGAAGGCAAGCCGGTGATCGTGGAAGCCGGTATCGAGCAGTGCTTCAGGATGACTGCCGCGCAACTGGAAGCGGCGATCACGCCCAAGACGCGGATGGTGGTAATCAACAGCCCGAGCAACCCGTCCGGCGCAGTGTACACGCTGGAGGAGTTGCAGGCGCTGGGTGCTGTGCTGCGCAAGCATCCGGGTATTTTGATCGCCAGCGACGACATGTACGAACACATCGCGCTGTCCGACGCCAAATTCGTCAATATCCTGAATGCCTGCCCCGACCTGTATTCGCGCACAATGGTGCTGAACGGCGTTTCGAAAGCGTATGCGATGACCGGCTGGCGCATCGGCTATGCGGCGGGGCCGGAAAACGTCATCACCGCGATGGAGAACGTGCAGTCGCAAAGCACCTCCAATCCCACATCGATCTCCCAAGTGGCCGCCGAAGCCGCGCTGAATGGCGACCAGGGCTGCATCGCGCCGATGCTCAAGGCCTTCCGCGAGCGCCATATGTTCGTGGTCAATGAATTGAACAGGATTCCCGGCGTAAGCTGCATCATGGCGGGCGGCGCGTTCTACGCTTTCCCGGACATGCGCAAGGCCATCGCCACGTTGCACCAGCGCGGCATGATCAAGGCCGCCACCGACATCGCGCTGTCCGAATACTTGCTGGAGCAAGGCGGTGTGGCTGTCGTGCCCGGCTCGGCGTTCGGCAGCGAGGGCTATATCCGCCTGTCGTTCGCCACTTCGATGGTGAATCTGCAAAAGGCGCTGGAACGCATCGCCAAATTGTTGGCGTAACGCTTGCAAGTATGCCGTTCTATCCCGATTCGCATTACCCGGATTGCTCGTTGAATTTCCGTGCAACGGAGAAAAACCAAGTGTTGCCTGTTTCGCGGGAATAAAGGCAACTGATTTATCCGAATTAAACCTGGAATAACGATAAAATAGCAGTGCTATTTCAACGATAGTATCTTGGCCTATTTGGGCGATTATGCCAAATTGTTGTTGGCTGAATTATTCTGGACAATCCATTAAATGCAGGATGACGAGCTGATGCACCCAACGGATGATCTTAAATTTAAATAATTTGGATACAAATGCGTTTATCGCAGTATCTTGTTACAGGCCTATTGCAGGCAAACATTTCAGATGATAGCCTGTCAAATGTTTTGATTTTTGCTAGAATTTCAAATTGGGCCAATGAAATAAAAAAATGGCCGCAAGATTCCTGATGGAACTATTGCTTGTTGCTTCAACCTAATAATGTTAATTACTTAGGTTAAAAAATAATATGGCAATACCTCCCAAACGTAGTGAGGTTCTTGCTTTTGTCATCCGGCGGTCTAATTATGATAGTTTGGGATGTTTTTAGAGTTATTGTGCAACACGGGCGCAGAGAGATCACAAAATGAAATTGTACCGGCTTAATGGTTTCCGTAATTTGATGCTTGCCTGTCTGGGCGTAGCCTTGCTTGGCCTGTTCGGCTGCGCCACAGAAAAACCGATCGAAAAGAAAGAATATGGCGATATAGTGTGGCCATCGCCGCCGGATACGCCACGCATTCGTTTCTTGGCCGAATATAGCGGACAAAGCGATTTCGGCAGCAAGAGTTCTTTCAAGGCGTCATTGTTGGGCGAGGAAAGCGGCGGCTTGCAATTGGACAAGCCCTACGCTGCAACCGCTTCCGCCGATGGCAACCTCATCTATGTGACCGACACCAAGCTGCATGCGGTTGTAGTTTTTGATTTCAAGGAAAAAGAGGTGCGCGCGCTGCAAACCGACGCAAGCGGCGGTTTGGTAACCCCGATGGATGTCAAGCTCGATAAACGCGGCCGGATTTTCGTCGCTGATGCCACACGCCAGGAAGTGCTGGTTTATAGCCCGGAAGGAAAAACCCTGCTGACACTTGGCAAAAAGGAAGAACTCGGGCGCCCCACCGGCCTTGCTATTGACGATGGGCGTAACCGGTTATATGTGGCCGATACGATCAAGCACCGCATCGTGGTGTACAATTTAGAAGGTAAATATTTGTTCAGTATCGGCGAACGTGGCGACGATCCCAGCCAGTTGAACTACCCGACCAGCCTCGCGGTGGATACAAAGGGTAATCTGCTGGTATCGGATTCCGGCAATTTTCGCGCCCAGGTATTTAACGCGGATGGCAAACCCGTTCGCACGATCGGGCAACTCGGTGATTCATATGGCAGTTTCAGCCGCCCTAAAGGAATCGCCTCAGATTCCGATAATAATATTTACGTGGTAGATGGTGCATTCAGCAATTTTCAGATTTTTGACTCGGAAGGCAAGCTTTTGCTGTTTGTCGGGACAATGGGGAAGGAGCCCGGCATGTTCTGGCTACCGACTGGAATTTACATCAACCGTGGCGACAGGATTTATGTGGTTGATTCGCTCAATGCGCGAATCCAGATTTTTCAGTATCTCAAAGAAGGGAGGACGCCCATTGAGAAGTGACGGCAAACCGGCCAATTCTGACCGCCGGTCATTACAAAATAACCGTCAATCAGCTTTTAGCTTCATTAGTATTGCATTAATAAATTGTTTAGGTTAAAGTCCGGCCATGAAACAAGTGTGGTCAGTAAGCGAATCAGCAGTCTGACGCACAAATAGTTTAGTTGTAGGCAACCGGGATAAATACCCGGAGTTTTAGCAAGCCCTTCCAAACTGAATAAATTGAGGAGTAATATATTATGAGCAAGCAAATCAAATCTAAAGCCTTGGCGTCCAGCCTGTTGTGCGCATTACTGGTTTCCGTGGCGGGGAGCGCAAGCGCAGTTGGCATCAAACAATCCAAACATGACTTGTCCGTCACCGGTCAAAATACTGCGGCATCTGGTCTCCGTTCGAGCGACCAGAATGAAATTTGCGTCTTCTGCCACACGCCGCACGCTGCGATCAAGAATACCCACATTCCGCTGTGGAATCATAACTTGTCGGCTGTTGCTACGTACACTCTCTACACCAGCGACACACTTAACGCCACAATGGGCCAAATGGGTGGCGCAACCGCAGCAGGTGCGACGGTGACCAATCTGTGTTTGTCCTGCCATGACGGTACGGTCGCGCTGAACAGTATAAACAACACCTCCAAGGTGCGGCCGACTACGACCTTTAGCGGTACCGGACTGATGACGGGCGTTGCCAATCTCGGGACAGACCTGTCGAAATCTCACCCGGTTAACTTCAACTATACAGCATCCGACCCCTTTACCACCGGCGCTGGCGGCGGATTGGTTTCAGGAGCTGGGTCCGCCAAGCTGTTCTCCAACACCGTACAATGCGCGTCCTGTCACGACGTTCACACTTCTGCGGAAGTGGACGGCAGCAACAGGCCAATTGCATTCTTGCGTGTCTCGATGAGCGGCAGCACCTTGTGCTTCCAATGCCACGATAAATAATACATAACGTTTTAATGTGTTATTTGAGGGGGGAGCGAGGGGTGCTCCCCCCGTGTTTTTGGTGTGGCTGTCTGGCGATCGTACTTCCTGCAGAGCCATAATAATAAAGGTTGCTGCCGTATGGCGGCAGCGTGTTTGCGGCTGCTGA
>JAIELH010000060.1 GCA_019753125.1 Gallionellaceae bacterium
CCCGACCCATCCAAGATTGAGGAGATACGCGAGCCGATCGTCACGGTGAACCTGTACATGCCGAACGAATATGTCGGCGCGGTTATCACGCTGTGCACCCAGAAGCGCGGCTCGCAGATCAATATCAGCTATCACGGTAAACAGGTGAATCTGGTTTACGAAATGCCGATGGCAGAGATCGTGCTGGACTTTTTCGACAAGCTGAAATCGGTGTCGCGCGGCTATGCGTCGATGGATTACGAGTTCAAGGAATATCGCGCGGCTGATGTGGTCAAGGTGGACATGCTGATCAACAGCGAGAAAGTGGACGCGCTGGCGGTGATCGTGCATCGCGCCAACAGCCAGTATCGCGGGCGCGAGGTAGCGGCCAAGATGCGCGAATTGATTCCGCGCCAGATGTACGACGTGGCGATTCAGGCAACGATTGGATCAAACATCATTGCGCGTGAAAACGTCAAGGCGTTGCGCAAAAACGTGCTGGCCAAATGCTATGGCGGCGACATTTCGCGCAAGAAGAAGCTGCTGGAAAAACAGAAAGCCGGCAAGAAGCGCATGAAGCAGGTGGGCAGTGTGGAAATCCCGCAGGAAGCGTTCCTGGCAATCCTGCGTGTCGACGAATAGGAAAAAGAATGGATTTCGCCCTGATTTTGTTTGTGTTGCTGCTGGTCACCGGCGGTATCTGGCTGCTGGATCGTTTTGCCCTGGCTGCCAGGCGCGGCAGTGAGGCCGCCGAGCCGTGGTGGGTGGAGTATGCCAAGAGTTTCTTTCCGGTCATTCTGGTGGTGTTTTTTATACGCTCTTTTCTGGTTGAGCCGTTCAAGATACCTTCCGGTTCGATGATTCCGACTTTGCATGTTGGCGATTTCATTCTGGTGAATAAATTTACCTATGGCATTCGTCTGCCCATCATCAGCAAAAAGATTGTTCAGCTTAACAATCCGCAGCGCGGCGATGTGATGGTGTTCCATTACCCGGAAAATCCATCGATAGATTATATAAAGCGTGTGGTTGGCATTCCGGGCGATACCGTCGAGTACCGCAATAAACGCTTATGGATCAACGGAACCGAGCAGCCAAGGCAAGCGGACGGCGGTTACAATTACGTCGAAACCGGCTTGAAATTCGTGCATACCGAAAAATATCTCGAAACATTGGGCGAGCATAAACATATGCTGCTGATTGATCCGGAAAAACCCACGCTGCATTTGGGTTCGGTGGTGGAATTTACCGGGATCGGAAATTGCGTCTATGATAACGAAATGGTGCGGTGCAAAGTACCCGAAGGCCATTACTTCATGTTGGGTGATAATCGCGACAACAGCCGCGACAGCCGTTATTGGGGATTTGTGCCGGACAACCAGATCATCGGCAAGGCGTTTTTTATCTGGATGAATTTTTCAGATTTGAAGCGGGTTGGCATGTCCATTGACTAAGAACTGATACAGGGAGAGAAAAATGAGCACATCAATGTTGGCTAAACAACGCGGCCTGACTTTCTCGGGTTTTTTATTCGGGGCGGTAATTTTAATTCTGGTTTCTATTGGCGGTTTGAAACTCATCCCCGTCTACATGAATGACGCCAAGATCAAGAATATTTTTGTCGCGATTGCCAATGATCCGGAAATGCAGAGGGCTGCCCCGCACGACATACGCATGTCTTTCAGCAACCGCGCGGCAATCGATAGTCTCAAGACGATCCAGCCCGATGACATAGAAATCACCAAGAGCGGTGAGCGTCTGGTGCTGAGTGCAAATTACTCTGTTACGGTTCCGCTGGCCGGCAATGCCAGCCTGCTTCTGGAATTCAGCCCTTCCAGTGCCAAATAAGCCCGGCGACAAACTGTGCAGGCAACTGGGGTATGAGTTCAACCAGCCACAGTTATTGTCCCGTGCGCTGACGCATCGCAGCTATGCGCCGGAGCATAACGAACGCCTCGAATTTCTCGGCGACAGCATTCTCGGCTGCGTTATCGCCAAATATTTGTATGGCAACTATCCGCAATTGAGCGAGGGCGAGCTATCGCGCCTGCGCTCCAACCTGGTCAAGGAAGAGACGCTGGCGACGCTTGCGCAGCAGCTCGATCTGGGCAGTTACCTGAAGCTGGGTGAAGGCGAGCGCAAGAGCGGCGGCTTTCGCCGTCCCTCCATTCTGGCCGACGCGATGGAGGCGTTATTTGGCGCGGTGTTGCTGGATAGCGGTTTTGCCGATGCGGAAAAAGTTGTGCTGGGTCTGTTCGTGCCTTATCTCGCGCAAGTCGATGTGCAAACGCTGGGCAAGGATGCCAAAACCCTGTTGCAGGAATATTTGCAGGGCAAGCGTATCCCGTTGCCAACCTACAACATAATTGCCACACAAGGCGAGGCGCATGCGCAATCCTTTCGGGTAGAGTGCATGATTCCCTCATTGAAGATCGCCACACGCGGTGAGGGCAGTAGCCGGCGCAATGCGGAGCAACAGGCGGCGCAGGCAGCCTATCAGATCATTCGGGGTTCAGGGTCATGACAGAGCAAGATGCAACAAACACCGATCATGCAGGCGCATCGGCTGAGCCATTTCGTAGCGGTTTCATCGCGATCGTCGGACGCCCCAACGTTGGGAAATCTACGTTGCTCAACCACCTGATCGGCCAGAAGATCAGCATTACTTCGCGCAAGGCGCAAACCACCCGCCATCGTATCCACGGCATTCTCACCGACGCGCATACACAATATATTTTCGTCGATACGCCGGGGTTCCAGACCAAGCACATGAACGCGCTGAATCGTGGCATGAACCGCGTCGTCACCAGCAGCCTGCGCGATGTGCAGGTCGTGATGTATGTGCTGGAGGCGTTGCGTTACGACGAGCGCGACCAGGAGGTGCTCAAGCTGTTGCCTGACAACCGCCCGGTGCTGCTGGTCATCAACAAGATCGACGAGGTGGCGGACAAGGGGCAATTGTTCGCATTTGCCGAGCGTGTCGCGCAGGATTTCAAGCATGTCCTGAGCCGTGCCGAAGGGTTTGCCGAAATTGTGCCGGTCAGCGCCAAGCTGGGCAGCAAGCTCGATGAATTGCGCGAAGCATTGCGCCGCCATCTGCCGGAAGGCGAACCGATCTATGATGAAAACGACATCACCGATCGCAGCGAGCGTTTTCTGGCGGGGGAGATGCTGCGCGAAAAAGTGTTCCGTTTCACCGGCGAAGAGCTGCCGTATTCGGTCAGCGTCGTGATCGAGCAGTTCAAGCTGGAGGGCAAGATGCGCCGCATCCATGCCGCGATCCTGGTCGACAAGGAAGCGCACAAAGCCATGTTGATCGGCAAGAAAGGCGAGAAGCTCAAGGAGATCGCCACCCAGGCGCGTCTGGACATGGAAAAGCTGTTCGACGGCAAGGTGTATCTGGAAGTGTTCGTCAAGGTCCGTAGCGGCTGGGCGGACGACCAGCGCGTGTTGCGCTCTCTGGGTTACGAATGACCAGTAATATGATGGATGTTTGAATCATCCAGCGGGTCACGCTGCACCAACACGCCACAACAACTGACGCACATTTCTCATTGCCAGCTATCCCAATATGGGACTAAAATGCATCCATGCGTGTGATCGCCTTATCTACCCTTAAATCTTTTTGGGAAAACAACCAAAACTATCAAGACGCGCGCGAGCCGGGTCTTGCGTGGTATCGGCAGGCGCTGGCAGCGGATTGGGCTTCACCCGCTGCGGTGAAGGTGGATTTTGGCAATGCCAGCATCCTGAAAGACGGGCGGGTGGTGTTCAATATCGCAGGCAATAAATATCGGCTGGTGGTGTGGATAAATTATGCTTACCGTGTGACGTATATTCGCTTCATCGGCACACACAAGCAGTATGACGCGATAGATGCGCAAACGATATGAGGTGAAACTATGGACATTAAACCAATCAAAACCAAGACGGATTACCGTGCGGCGCTCAAGGAAATTGAGGGGTTGATGATGGCGCGCGCCAACACGCCGGAAGGGGAGCACCTGGATGTGCTGGCAACGCTGGTGGAGGCTTATGAGCGCAAGCATTATCCGATGGAGTTGCCCGACCCGATTGAGGCGATCAAGTTCCGCATGGAAAGCTTGGGACTGAAGCCGAAAGATTTACAGCCGATGATAGGCGGATTGAATCGCGTGTATGAAGTGCTGAATCACACACGCCCTCTGACGCTTCCAATGATTCGCCGTTTGCATGACGGGTTGGGTATACCGGCTGAGTGTTTGATCAAACCTTCGCAACAGCAGGCGGCTTGAGTGTCATTGAGGGTGGCTTTGTTGTTGACTGATTTTGCAACTGGCGGGCAATGAGCACTTCAAGCAAGCAGCGCATTCAGGACGAGCCTGCCTTCGTGCTGCACAGCTATCCGTTCCGCGAAACCAGCCTGATCCTCGATGTATTCAGCCGCCGCCATGGACGGCTGGCGATCATTGCGCGCGGCGCGCGCCGCCCGCGTTCCGCACTGCGCGGGATGCTGATGAATTTTCAGCCGCTACTGCTCTGCTGGTTTGGCAAGGGTGAGGTGCGCACGCTGCACAGCGCGGAATGGCAGGGTGGGCAGCCTTACCTGCAAGGCACGGCGCTGATGTGCGGTTTTTACCTCAACGAGTTGCTGCTCAACCTGCTGGCGCGCGACGATCCGCACGAACAATTATTCGACTATTACCGCGCCACCCTGCACCGCCTGGCGCACGAAACCGATCACGCCGCGACGTTGCGCTGCTTTGAGAAACATTTGTTGCAGGAGCTGGGGTATGCGCTGCTATTGGAATGCGAGGCGGGCAACGGCAAAATGATCCGGGCTGAAGCCCGTTATCGTTATATCGTGGAGCGCGGGGCCGTGCCGGACGATAGTGATGCGAAGATCGGCTTGCCGGTGCTGGGCAAGACCTTGCTCGACATGGCGGCGGATAACTATATCGACCCGGCTACCGCGCAACAGAGCAAGCAACTGATGCGCATGCTGCTGAACCATCATCTCGGTGGCAAAATGTTGCATACCCGCGAATTGATCAAAGATTTGCAGAAGCTGTGATCCGGGTCGCCAGATTTGCAGCCGATCTCCTTCATATCCGGGCTAGCCGCGTACGTTCGATTGTGTGGCGAACTGGCCGAGCTCGACGAACGGGGCGGGCTGCCAGCCCGGCTGGCGATGTTCTGCGACTACATTGGTGAAGATGCCGCCGCGCACGTAGAACTTGGCGGTAAGGCGCATGAAGCGCGGCCGGGTGGCGGCGACCAGGTCGTCGAGGATGCGGTTGGTGACATCCTCATGGAAATGCCCCTCATTGCGGAATGACCAGATATACAGCTTGAGGCTTTTAAGCTCGACGCACTGCTGGTCGGCGATATAGTCGAGGATCAGCGTCGCGAAGTCGGGCTGGCCGGTCTTGGGACACAGGCAGGTGAATTCCGGGATTTCCATGTGGATATGGTAATCGCGCTGCGGATTCGGGTTGGGGAAAGTTTCCAGCATTTTGCCCGGTTGTGTGGCCATTTGGATGCCCTAATGAGTTCGGTTAGAATGGCGCTCATTATAAAACGTTGTGATGCTTGTGAAGCCATTAGAAATTTGTTTTTTCGGGATGAGGCGCAAGGAGCCGCGCAGCGAACGATGAGACATATCACATGGATAGGCGAAGAGTGAGCGAGCACGCGACACAGCGACTCGCCCGAAAAACGAATTTATAAAGGTTTCATTTTGCGTCTTTCCCAGATCAAACTAGCCGGGTTCAAATCCTTCGTCGACCCCACACATATCCCGTTGCCGGGACAGATCGTCGGCGTGGTCGGGCCGAACGGTTGCGGCAAGTCGAATGTGATCGACGCGCTGCGCTGGGTGCTGGGTGAATCGAAAGCCTCCGCGTTGCGCGGCGAAACGATGCAGGACGTGATTTTCAACGGCTCCAGCCAGCGCAAGCCGGTGGCGCGCGCCAGTGTCGAGCTGATCTTCGACAACTCGCTGGGCAAGGCCGCCGGGCAATGGTCGAGCTATGCCGAGATCGCGATCAAGCGTGTATTGCAGCGCAACGGCGATTCCAGTTACTACATCAATAACCAGCACGTGCGGCGCAAGGACATCACCGACATCTTCCTCGGCACCGGGCTGGGCGCGCGCGCCTATGCGATCATCGAGCAGGGCATGATTTCGCGCATCATCGAAGCCAAGCCCGAGGAGCTGCGCATCTTCCTCGAAGAGGCGGCGGGAGTATCCAAATACCGCGACCGCCGCCGCGAGACCGAACTGCGCATCGGCGACACGCGCGATAACCTGCTGCGCGTTTCCGACATCCTGCAAGAGATGGAAAAGCAACTGGCGCATCTGGGCGAGCAGGCCGAGGTGGCGAAGCAATACCGTGCGCTGGAGAGCCGGCGCGACACCACGCAGCACTTGTTCTGGTTCGTGAAGAAACGCGAGGCGGAAGCGCAGCGCATCAGATTTGCGCAGGCCACCGAGAAGACACGCATCGAACTGGAGGCGGAGACCGCGCGGTTGCGCGATATCGAAAGCCGGCTGGAAACCGCGCGCAGCGGGCATTACCAGTTGTCCGATACGCTGCATGTCAAACAGGGGGATTTGTATACCGCGAATGCCGAAATTGCGCGGCTGGAGCAGCACATCAAGCATGTCGCAGAACAGCGCCAGCGCATGACCCAGCAGATCGCCAACACCCAGCGCCAGATCGAGCAGCAGCAGCGCCAGCGTCAGGGTTTGCATTCCTTGCTGGAACATTGGCAGCGGCAGCAGGATGGTGCGGCGGCCAAGGTGGCGGAAGCCGAACAGTGCGCGCAGGCGGAAGGAGCCAATTTACCTCAGGCGGAGCAGGCGGCGCGTGATGCGCAGGAGCGCTATAACGCGTTGCAGCGCGAACATCTGCAATTGCAGCAGCAACTGCAACTGGCCGATACGCAACACGAGCATTTGCAACGCAACATCCAGCAACTGGAATCGCGCCGTTCGCGCCTGTTGCTCGAAAAAGACAACCTGCCACGGCTCGACAGTGATGCGCCGCAACAGGCGCAGCAGCAGGTCGCGGAGCTGGAGGCGGAGCGCGAAATGCAGGCGCAGATGCTGGCAAGCCTGCAAGAACAGTTGCCGCAGGCCGACAACGAACGGCGCAACCTGCATATTTCGTTGCAGCAGCAGGAACGCATGCTGGCGCAAACCGAAGCGCGTCTGAGCGCGTTGCAGCAATTGCAGCGCCAGCTCGACAATGATCTGAAGCTCAATGCCTGGCTGCAACAGCATCAACTGGAAAAACTGCCGCACCTGTGGCAATCGATCCGCATCGAAGAAGGCTGGGATGATGCGCTGGAAGCGGTGTTGCGCGAGCAGCTGAATGCGATCGCGCTGCCGTCATTGGGCGCTGCCGCAATCTGGGGCGATGCGCCGCCGGCGAAGCTGGCGCTGTTTACAGGTGAGGTAAATCGGGATGAATCCCGACATAACGAGGATGCCGGGATAAATCCCGACCTGCGCCCGTTGCTCGATTACGTGCAATGCCAGGATGCGCAGGCGCTTCCGGCGATGCGTGACTGGCTGATGCATGTGTATGCCGTGGCGGATGTTGCGCAGGGTTATGCGCAGCGCGCGCAGTTGCCGCAGGGCGGCTGGTTCGTCACACCGCAGGGCCACTTGATCGGTGCGCATAGCGTGTTGTTCTATGCGCCGGACAGCCAGTTGCACGGCGTGCTGGCGCGGCAGCGCGAGATCGAGAAGCTGGAACGGGAGCTGGCCGAACAGAGCCAGGGCGCCGAATACACCCGTGAGCAGGTTGCGCAAGCCGAGCAGCGCTTCCATTCCATCGAAGTGCAAATACCCCCGTTGCGTGCTGCCGGGAACGAGTTGCAGCAACGTCTGCACGGTTTGCAGATGCAGTTGCTCAAGCTGAATCAGGCGCTCGAACGCAGCGCGGAGCGCACGATGCAGATCGAACGCGAGATGCAGGAAGTAGCCGAGTTGCTGGCCGAGGAGCAACACCAGCAGCATGACATAGCCGAGCAGACGGCGATTCTGCACGAGCAGATTGCCGCATTTCAGGAGCGGGTCGATGAGGCGCAGCGCCACGCCAATCATCTGGATGGCCTGTTGCGCGAACAGCGCGCGCGCGCGCAACAGGCGCAGCATGCGTTGCAGGAGGCGCATTTCTTTGCCAAGACCTGCACCGAGAAGATCGCCGATCTGCAGCACAACACCGAACAGATCGCCGCAGCGCTGGCCCAGTTCGAACTTGACCTCGGGCAATTGCACACCGATCTGACGGGCAGCGAGGACGAAACCGCGCAGCGGCAGTTGCAGGCTGCGCTCGAAGCGCGCCAGGCGCGCGAGCAAGCACTCTCCGAGGCGCGCAATATTCTGGAGAATGCCACCGTCGAATTGCAGAAGGGGGAGCAGGAGCGCATCGCCTGCGAGCACAAGCTCAACCCGTTGCGCGAGAAACTCAATGAGCTGGCGCTCAGCGAGCAGGAGGCGCGGCTGCACTTCGAGCAATGGGCGGAGCAGTTGCAGGGCGTGGACGAGCAGGCGTTACTGCCGCTACTGGAAGGCGGAAACAACAAACCGAACGCGCTGCAGGGCGAACTCAATCGCCTGAATGCGGAGATCGAGGCGCTGGGCGCGGTGAACTTGGCCGCACTCGAAGAACTGCAGGCGGCGACCGAGCGCAAGGCCTATCTGGATGCGCAGGCGAAAGACCTGAACGAGGCGATGGTCACGCTGGAAGAGGCGATCCGCCTGATCGACAAGGAATCGCGCGAGTTGCTGATGGACACCTACAATCAGGTCAACCGGCATCTCGGTGAAATGTTCCCGATATTGTTCGCCGGCGGCGAGGCGCGCCTGGTGCTGACCGGCGAGGAGATACTCGACAGCGGCGTGCAGGTGATGGCGCAACCGCCGGGAAAAAAGAACAGCTCCATCCATTTGCTGTCCGGCGGCGAAAAAGCATTGACCGCGATTGCGCTGGTGTTTTCGCTGTTCCAGCTTAACCCCGCGCCGTTCTGCCTGCTCGATGAAGTGGACGCGCCACTGGACGATACCAACACCGAGCGGCTGTGCGCGCTGATCAAGCGCATGGCGCAGCACACCCAGTTCGTGTTCATCAGCCACAACAAGATCACGATGGAACTGGCGCAACAACTGGTAGGCGTCACGATGCAGGAAAAAGGCGTATCCAAGGTCGTGGCCGTGGACATCGAAGAAGCGCTACGGATGCGCGATGAGCGGATCGTCGCGTAGTTAATTTGCCCGGTTTGACAAATCGCGTCAGGCAGGCCGGATGCCGGTTCATGCGGCAGATTTATCCCGCCTGCGTTACACATGACGGCTTGCAAATATTTGCAAGCGGAAAGAACAATGGCCTGCATCGCAGCAGGCCATTGTTTTTGTCTGGCGTCCCCAACGAGATTCGAACTCGTGTTACCGCCGTGAAAGGGCGATGTCCTAGGCCTCTAGACGATAGGGACGTTGATGCTTCTCTTAGCTCTTTTGGTGGAGGTAAGCGGGATCGAACCGCTGACCTCTTGCATGCCATGCAAGCGCTCTCCCAGCTGAGCTATACCCCCTGTACCTCGAAAGAGCGCGCATTATAGTGAGGCAAGGTATGCTTGTAAAGCTTGAATCTAAAAACGGCTATTGATCCACGAAACACATGAAAGCCACGATGCAGAAGAGTTGATTTTTATGGGCGCTAAATTTTGAGGGCAGGGCGTTTTACGGTATCATCGCGTTCCATGACCAAGTACATCTTTATTACCGGCGGCGTTGTTTCTTCCTTGGGGAAGGGCATCGCCGCCGCTTCGCTTGCGGCCATCCTCGAATCGCGCGGTCTCAAGGTGACGATGCTCAAGCTCGATCCTTACATCAACGTCGATCCGGGTACGATGAGCCCGTTCCAGCACGGTGAGGTGTTTGTCACCGAGGATGGCGCGGAGACTGATCTGGATCTGGGGCATTACGAACGGTTTATTTCGGCCAAGATGCGCAAGGCCAATAACTTCACTACCGGGCAGATTTACGACAGCGTGATCCGCAAGGAGCGGCGCGGCGAATATCTGGGTAAAACGGTGCAGGTGATCCCGCATATCACCAATGAAATTCAGGCATTCGTCGAGCGCGGCGCCGCCGCTTCACACGATGGCAATGCCGATGTGGCGATCGTCGAGATCGGCGGCACGGTCGGCGACATCGAGTCGTTGCCGTTTCTCGAAGCGGCGCGGCAAATGGGGTTGCGCATGAGCCGCAATCAGGTGGCTTATGTGCATTTGACGCTGGTTCCCTACATTGCCACTGCCGGCGAATTAAAGACCAAGCCGACGCAGCACAGCGTGCAGAAGTTGCGCGAGATCGGTATTTTCCCCACGGCTCTGGTGTGCCGTGCCGACCGGCCGATTCCGGATGACGAGCGCGCCAAGATTTCGCTGTTCGCCAATGTGCGAGAAGAGGGTGTGATCTCGATGTGGGATGTGGACAGCATCTACAAGATTCCACAAATGCTTAACCAGCAGGGGCTGGACCGCATCATTTGCGAAGAACTGGGATTGATGGATTTACCGCCTGCCAACCTGTCGGTATGGGCGAAACTGGTAAGTGCGCTGGAAAACCCGCAGCACCAAATTACCATTGGCATGGTCGGCAAGTATGTCGATCTGACCGAATCCTACAAGTCGCTGATCGAGGCATTGCGCCATGCCGGGATACATACCGCGACCAGGGTGAATATTGAGTACATCGATTCCGAAGTGTTGGAAACTACCGGCGTACAAGGTTTGGCGCATTTCGATGCGATTCTGGTGCCGGGCGGCTTCGGCAAGCGCGGTACTGAAGGAAAGATCGCCGCAATTCGTTTTGCACGCGAAAACAAGGTGCCGTATCTGGGTATCTGTCTGGGGATGCAGCTTGCCGTGATCGAGTACGCACGCCATGTCGCCGGGATGGGCGATGCGAATAGCACCGAATTCAACCTGGAAACCGAGCATCCGGTTGTCGCGCTGATCACAGAATGGCTCGATCGTGACGGCAAGGTGGAAACACGCAGCAGCGATTCCGATCTGGGCGGCACGATGCGCCTCGGCTCACAGCGTTGCCCGGTCAAGCCCGGCACATTGGCGCGGCGTGTTTATGGCGACGAGGTGAACGAGCGCCACCGCCATCGCTATGAGGTGAACAACCATTACGTGCCCGAGCTCGAAAAAAACGGGCTGATCATTTCCGCGCGCACCCCATCCGAGAATCTGCCGGAGATGATGGAGTTGCCGCAGTCCATACACCCGTGGTTTATCGGCGTACAGTTCCACCCCGAATTTACTTCTACTCCGCGCGCCGGACACCCGCTATTCAAGGCCTTTGTCGAAGCGGCGTTGCTGCATCAGAAGACAGAGGACAGAGGACAGAGGACAGAGGTGGCGGTGTGAAGCTGTGCAACTTTGAGGCTGGCCTGAACCAGCCGCTGTTCCTGATCGCCGGGCCGTGCGTGATCGAATCGCAGCAGATGGCGTTGGACACCGCCGGGCAATTGCAGGAAATCTGCCGCGAGTTGAGTCTCCCGTTTATTTACAAATCGTCTTACGACAAGGCCAATCGCAGCTCCGGCAAATCGTTTCGCGGCTTCGGCATCGATGCCGGACTGAAGATTCTCGCCGAAGTGAAGGCGCAGTTGGGTGTGCCGGTGCTGACCGATGTGCATGCCATCGAAGAAATCGAGCCAGTTGCGGCGGTGGTGGATGTGCTGCAAACCCCGGCATTTCTGTGCCGCCAGACTGATTTTATTCAGGCTGTGGCGCGAGCAGGCAAACCGGCGAACATCAAAAAAGGCCAGTTCCTGTCGCCGTGGGATATGCAGAATGTGGTCGAGAAGGCGCGTGAGGCGAGCGGGCAGGACAACATCATGGTATGTGAGCGCGGCGCCTCGTTCGGCTACAACAACCTGGTGTCTGACATGCGTTCGCTGGCGGTGATGCGCAACACCGGCTGCCCGGTGGTGTTCGACGCCACGCATTCGGTGCAGTTGCCGGGCGGACAAGGGACGGTCAGCGGCGGGCAGCGCGAGTTTGTGCCGGTGCTGGCGCGCGCCGCGGTGGCGGCGGGAATTTCCGGCCTGTTCATGGAGACGCATCCCAACCCGTCAAAGGCATTGTCGGATGGGCCGAACGCCTTTCCGCTCGGGTATCTCAAGGCATTGCTGCAAACCTTGATGGTGCTGGACAAGACCGTCAAGCAGCAAGGATTGATCGAAGAGAATGTTGATTTGAAAAATGTGTAATTACAAAAAGGAAACATTATGAGCGCAATCGTTGACGTGATCGCCCGTGAAATTCTGGATTCGCGCGGCAACCCTACCGTGGAGGCGGACGTGTTGCTGGAATCCGGCGTGATGGGGCGTGCCGCCGTGCCGTCCGGCGCATCGACCGGCACCAAGGAGGCGGTCGAGTTGCGCGATGACGACAAGCAACGCTATCTGGGCAAAGGCGTGTTGAGGGCGGTGGAATATGTGAACACCGAGATCGCCGAGGCAATCATCGGACTGGATGCCGGCGAGCAGGCTTTCATCGACCAGACCATGATCGAACTGGACGGCACAGAAAATAAATCACGCCTCGGCGCGAATGCGATTCTCGCGGTGTCGATGGCCGTGGCGCGTGCCGCGGCGGAAGAAAGCGGCCTGCCGTTGTATCGCTATCTGGGTGGCGCCGCACGCATGGAAATGCCGGTACCGATGATGAACATCATCAACGGCGGTGCACATGCCGAAGGCGGCGCCGATATCCAGGAGTTCATGATCATTCCGGTAGGCAGCCAGAGTTTCCGCGAGGCGTTGCGCTGCGGTGCGGAAATATTTCATAACCTGAAGAAGATTCTCCATCATCGCGGTCTTAGCACTACGGTCGGTGACGAGGGCGGCTTTGCGCCTGCGCTGGGTTCCAACGAGGCCGCGCTGAAAGTCATTATGGAAGCCATCGAGGCGGCAGGATATGTGCCCGGTACGGACGTGGCGATCGGCATCGATGCTGCCGCCTCGGAATTTTACAAGGATGGGCAATATCACCTGAAGGCGGACGGAATGACTCTCAGCTCCGCACAGATCATCGATCTGTATGCCACCTGGGTGGACAAGTATCCGATCATCACCATCGAAGACGGCATGAGCGAGCATGATTGGGAAGGCTGGAAGCAACTCACTGCACGTCTCGGCAAATCCATCCAGTTGGTGGGGGATGATGTGTTTGTGACCAACACCAAAATTCTGCGCGAAGGCATCCGCCAGGGATTGGCCAATGCGATTCTGATCAAGGTCAACCAGATCGGCACCCTGACCGAAACCTTTGCCGCGATCGAGATGGCCAAGCGCGCCGGCTATACCGCAGTGATCTCGCACCGTTCCGGCGAGACCGAGGACTCCTTCATCGCCGACCTCGCGGTGGCCACCAACACGATGCAAATCAAGACCGGCTCGCTGTCGCGCTCGGACCGCATGGCGAAGTACAACCAGTTGTTGCGCATCGAAGAAGATCTGGGCGGCACCGCTTCTTATCCGGGGCGTGAAGCATATTACCAATTGGGCTGATGCGTGCAGTCACACTGATACTGCTTGCCCTGCTGCTGCTGTTGCAATACCCGCTGTGGCTGGGCAAGGGCGGCTGGTTGAAAGTATGGGACTTGAATCGCCAGGTCGAAGCGCAGCAGAAAATCAATCAACAAACTCAGGCACGCAACGCGTTGCTGGATGCCGAAGTGCGCGACCTCAAGCAGGGCACCGAAGCCATCGAGGAACGCGCGCGCAGCGAACTGGGTATGATCAGACGCGATGAAGTGTTTTTTCAGCTTCTGGAAAAATCATCCGGTCAAACAACAGGAAAACAGACTGCAGCATTACCTGCTTCCGCTGTTTCTGGCGCACATAAATAACGCGTACCCAAATCCAAGCCGATTTATTGCTTGCCGGAACCGGATAGCCGTTCCGCTGCCTGCACGGTGTTCGCCACCAGCATCGTGATGGTCATCGGGCCGACGCCGCCGGGTACCGGGGTGATGTAACCCGCCACTTCTTTTGCGGAGTCGAAGTCCACATCGCCGACCAGCTTGCCTTCTGCGGTACGGTTGATGCCGACGTCGATCACGGCCGCGCCGGGTTTGATCATGTCACCGGTGATCATCTTCGCCTTGCCGGTGGCGACGACGAGGATGTCGGCGTCGCGCGTGTGCTTGGCGAGGTCGACGGTTCTGGAGGTGCAGATCGTGACGGTGGCGTTGTGTTGCAGCAGCATCAGCGCCATCGGCTTGCCGACGATGTTGCTGCGCCCGACCACCACGGCATGCTTGCCTTCGATGGATACGCCGCATTTTTCCAGCAGCTTCATCGCGCCGTAAGGCGTGCAGGGGGCGAAGCGCATGTTGCCGGTGACCAGCGCGCCGACGTTCATCGGGTGGAAGCCGTCCACGTCCTTGTCCGGGCTGATGGCTTCGAGCACCTTGCTGCTGTCGATGTGTTTGGGCACGGGCAGTTGCACGAGGATGCCGTGAATCTTCGGGTCGCTGTTCAGTTCGGCAATTTTCGCCAGCAGTGCGGCTTCCGGTGTGTCGGCTGACATGACGACGTGCTCGGAATGCAGGCCCAGTTCTGCACAGGCCTTCACCTTGTTGGCGACGTATACTTTGGAGGCTGGGTCTTCGCCGACGATGATGACCGCCAGCCCCGGCGTGATGCCGCGTGCCTTCAGCGCATCGGCGCGTATTTTCCATTCTGCGCGCACCTGCTGCGCGATGGTTTTGCCGTCAATGATTTGTGCTGCCATGGTTTTCTCCGGTAAATTAATTGCCCGCGGTTGATTTCTTGTAAAGCTCGATGCCTTTCAATATCTCCGCATGTGCCGCATCGACGCCTTGCCAGCCCTTGATTTTGACCCACTTGCCCGGCTCCAGCGCCTTGTAGAGTTCAAAGAAATGTTTGATCTGTTCCAGCGTGATGACCGGCAGATCCTGGTATGACCGGACGTTGTGGTACAGCGGGGTGAGTTTGTCGGTGGGTACCGCGATGATTTTTGCGTCGTCACCGCCTTCGTCGGACATGCTCAACATGCCGACCGGGCGGCAGGGGATGATGGCGCCATGCACGATCGGAAAGGGCGTGACGACCAGCACGTCGACCGGGTCGCCGTCATCCGCGATGGTTTCCGGAATGAAGCCGTAATTGGCGGGGTAGCGCATCAGCGAGCCGATAAAGCGATCCACCACCAGCACGCCGGCCCCTTTGTCGACCTCGTATTTTACCGGGTCGGCATGTTTGGGGATTTCAACGATGACATTGCATTCGTGGGGGATGTTGTCGCCGGGGCGGACATTCAAAAGGCTCATGCGGTTTCCTTGCGGTTGATAAATTCCGCCATTATAAACGAGCCGTAAGTACCTGAGACAGTGTCGGGCGAAAATTGTTGACAGCGCTACTACAAAAAAACTACATTCTCCCTTGCTCTGTTGTTGCATCATGCTCATATGAATTCAAACGTAACAGCCACCCAGGAGGCAGCATGTCCAATATTCAATCGGTAATGCATGAAACCCGCGTTTTCAATCCTTCTGCCGAGTTCGTCAAACAGGCCAATGTGTCAGGCATGTCAAGTTATCAGGCCTTGTGCAAGGCTGCCGAGCAGGACTATGAGGGCTTCTGGGCCAAGCTGGCGCGTGAAACCCTGTCATGGAAGAAACCGTTCACGAAAGTTCTGGATGAAAGCAATGCGCCTTTTTTCAAGTGGTTTGAAGATGGCGTATTGAATGTTTCCTACAACTGTCTCGACCGGCATCTCGCCACACAACCGGAAAAGACCGCGATCATTTTTGAGGCCGACGACGGCAAGGTAGCAAAAATCAATTATCGCGATCTGCATGCGCGTGTTTGCCAGTTTGCCAACGGGTTGAAGTCGCGCAACATCAAAAAAGGTGACCGTGTCGTCATCTACATGCCGATGAGCATCGAAGTGGTGATCGCGATGCAGGCCTGCGCGCGTATCGGCGCGATCCATTCGGTGGTGTTCGGCGGTTTCTCTTCCAAGAGCCTGCACGAGCGCATCACTGATGCGCAAGCCTGTGCGGTGATTACCGCCGATGCGCAGATGCGCGGCGGCAAGCTGATGCCGCTGAAACCGGCAGTGGACGAAGCGCTGGCGATGGGCGATTGCGGGATGGTGCACAGCGTCATCGTGTATCGGCGCGCCGGCTGCGAAGCCGCGTGGAATGCGCAGCACAATGTCTGGTGGCATGATCTGGTTGCCGGGCAGAATTCAATATGCGAACCGGAATGGGTCAGCTCGGAACATCCGCTGTACATTCTTTATACCTCCGGCTCCACCGGCAAACCCAAGGGGGTGCAGCATTCCAGCGGCGGCTATTTGCTCGGTACGGTGCTGTCGATGCAGTGGGTATTCGATTACAAGGCGGCGGACATTTTCTGGTGCACCGCCGATGTGGGTTGGGTCACCGGCCACAGCTATGTGGCTTACGGCCCGTTGGCGATGGGTGCGACACAGGTGGTGTACGAGGGTATACCGACCTATCCCGATGCCGGGCGTTTCTGGAGGATGGTGCAGGATCACAAGGTCAACACTTTTTATACCGCGCCTACTGCGATCCGTTCGCTGATCAAACTCGGCGGCGAGCTGCCGAAGCAATACGACCTTTCTTCGTTGCGCCTGCTTGGTTCGGTCGGCGAACCGATCAATCCGGAAGCCTGGATGTGGTACTACACTCAGGTTGGGCAAAGCCGCTGCCCGATCGTGGATACCTGGTGGCAGACCGAGACCGGGTACCATATGATCGCCCCGCTGCCCGGCGCGATGCCGCTCAAACCGGGTTCCTGTACGCTGCCGTTGCCTGGTATTCAGACAACCATCGTCGATGAAGCGGGCAACGAAGTGCCCGGCCAGCTCGGCGGTTTTCTCGTCATCAAACGCCCGTTCCCGTCGCAACTTCGCACCATCTGGGGTGATCCGGAGCGCTACAGAAAATCCTATTTTCCCGAAGAGATGCACGGCTATTATTTGGCGGGAGATTCCGCGCACCGCGATGAAGATGGGTATTTCTGGATCATGGGGCGCATTGATGACGTGTTGAAAGTATCCGGCCATCGCCTCGGCACGATGGAAATTGAATCCGCGCTGGCCACCAACCCGCTGGTGGCGGAAGCTGCCGTGGTCGGCAAGCCGCATGACATCAAGGGAGAGGCGATTGTCGCCTATGTGGTGCTGAAGGGTGCACGCCCGGTTGATGCAGCCAAAGCCAAAGAGATCGCCGAAACATTGCGCGCCTGGGTGAGCAAGACGATCGGCCCGATTGCCAAGCCGGATGAAATCCGCTTTGGCGACAATCTGCCCAAGACGCGCTCCGGCAAAATCATGCGCCGCCTGTTGCGTGCCATCGCCAACGGCGAGGAAATCACCCAGGATATTTCGACACTGGAAAATCCGGCCATCCTCGAACAGCTCAAGGAAGCCATTTGATCAGGAGGCCGGATTTCGGCGGAGGCTCATATCGGCGCAGCCGATGTGAAACCGTGAAGCGGTGGCCGCAGCCAAAATCCGGCCATCCTCGAACAGCTTAAGGATGGCTGTTTGATAAGGCCGGCTGGGGTTTGTCGGGCGAAGAAATTGCATTAAAGATTTATTTAATAATCCCCTTGTAAATTTTTCATGAACCTCTTTATAATCCTCACGCAAGGAAAAAATCGAAGTGTCGGAGCTGCTTGGTTCACCTCACTCAATAAATATCCCCCAAATAGTTGTATTCGCCCTGGCTGCAGCGCGGTCGGGGATTATGGTTGTGAGAATAGATAAAGGTACTCATTATGGCGTGCGCAATGGCAGGAAAAACGGAGGGTTCAAAAACTTCGCAGGCTGAAGGAGGGCAGGCGAAGCAAAAACTGATCACGATCCAGATCATGGGTAAACCCCATGATGTCCCTGCCGATGCGACGATCATGGGCGCCATCGAATATGCCGGACACCAGATTATCCGCGGCGCTGGCTGCCGCGAGGGTTATTGCGGTGCTTGCGCTACCATCTACCGGCTCCCCGGCGATCACAAGATACAAACCGGCTTGGCCTGCATGACGATGGTCGAGGAGGGTATGTCACTGGCGCAGGTGCCTTATGTCCCGGCCGAAAAGGCCATCTACGACATCGAGAAACTCAAGCCGAATGTCAGCGCCATCCAGGAAATGTATCCATCGGTTTTCCGTTGTGTCGCATGTAATACCTGCACCAAGTCCTGTCCGCAAGGCCTGCAGGTCATGGACTATGTGCAGGCCGCCAAGCGCGGCGACATTGCGATGGTGATGGATCTGTCTTTCGATTGCGTCGTGTGCGGGATGTGCATGCTGCGTTGTCCCGCCGAAATCACACAACCCCTGGTAGGTATTCTGGCCAAGCGCCTGTATGGCCGCTATCTGCGCAAGGACAGCCCGGAACTGGCGGAGCGGGTCAAGGCGGTGGAGGAGGGCGCCTACGATACCGAATATGCCGAACTGATGTCGATGAGCCGCGAGGCTTTGTCAAAACGCTACTATGCACGGGACACCGAATAGGATTTAGAAAACAGATACCACCGCCTTCAGGCAAAGAGAGGAATCAGATGTATCCAGATTACATGGCAGAGTCGTTGCGTAAAGTAGCTCAGACACGCCCCGCGCGTTTTGAGTTGGCCAAAAAAACCGAGCCGGTCTATCCGCCGATGAGCGCAGAAGAGCGCCGCACTGTTCTGGAAGGCTTTCATCCCGATTTTGAATCCAGCGCCCGCCGTCCGGTGCGCGTCGGCCCCAACCGGGACGAGTCGTTGACCACCGAAGTGGCCGATTTGCTGGAATCGCACTCCTGGTTGCGCAGCGATCAGGTGGACCTTAAAAACCCGGATTTCGAGACCGATTTGTTGATTATCGGCGGCGGTGGCGCCGGCTGTAATGCCGCGCTGGTCGCGATGAAGGAACACGGGATGCGCTCGATAATCGCCACCAAGCTGCGTATGGGCGACGCCAACTCGATGATGTCCCAGGGCGGCATGCAGGCCGCCGTATCGCGCACCGATTCGCCGACGCGCCATTACCTGGATGCCATCGGCGGTGGCCATTTCGAGAACAAACCCGAACTGGTCAGGGCGCTCACCGAAGACGGCCCTGGCGTAGTCAAGTGGCTCGAAGACCTGGGCGTGGTGTGGGACAAGCAACAGGACGGCGCGATGAAGACCATGCACGGCGGTGGCACATCGAGGAAGCGCATGCTTTCCTGCCGCGACTATACCGGCGCGATGATCATGCGCACGCTGATGGATGAGGTGCGCAACCATCCCGACATGATCGACATCAAGGAATTCATGCCGGCCGTGGAGCTGATCATGGACGACAAGGGGCGTTGTGCGGGCGCGGTTCTCTACGACATGGAAAGCGAGGAATTTTTCACCGTCAAGGCGAAATCCACGCTGATCGCCACCGGCGGCTACGGCCGTTTGCATATTCGCGGTTACGACACCACCAATCATTATGGCGCCACCGGCGACGGGCTGGTGATGGCGTATCGTGCCGGCGCGAAACTGATGTACATGGATTCGGTGCAGTACCATCCGACCGGCGTCTCGTTTCCCGAGCAGATTGCCGGCTTTCTGGTTACCGAAGCGATCCGCGGAGCGGGTGGCCAGCCGCTGAACAAGGAAGGCGAGTTGTTCGTTTATCCGCGCGAACCGCGCGACATCGAGGCTGCGGCGATCATCCGCGAGTGCGTGCAGAACGGCGGCGGCATCCCGACGCCGTCGGGACGTGTCGGCGTGTGGCTGGACTCGCCGCTGATCGATATGCTGCACGGCGAGGGTTACACCGACAAGCATTTCCCTGCGATGTATCGCCAGTTCATCCGCTACGGCATCGACATCACGAAGCTGCCGATGCTGATTTACCCGTCGCTGCATTACCAGAACGGCGGCATCGAGATCAACGAGCGTTGCGAGACGGATATTCCCGGCCTGTATGTGGCTGGCGAAGCGACCGGCGGCCTGCATGGCCGCAACCGGCTGATGGGCAATTCGGTGCTCGACTACAATGTGTTCGGTCGCCGTGCCGGACGCTATGCCGGTGAGTACGCCAAGACGGTCAAGCTCGGCAAGCTCAGCCTGGCGCATCTCGATAGCTACGAAAAAGAATTGGCGGATAACGGTGTACAGTCCAGTCTGGTAACGCCGATCCTGTTGCCGTCCTACACCCCCAAGGATGTCAAGAAACGCCAGCTGGTGCGTGGCGGCAATTCGCTGCCCGGCGCATCGGTGCTAAGCAACAGGTTGTTCGATGAAGGCCTTGGCGCCTGAAACACTGGAACCTGACCGATGACTCATATTGACGACAAAATAATCGAGCTGGCCCGTACCGCACTCAGTTACGAGTACGGCGAGGAGCACTTTTACCGCCATGCGGCCGAGATGACCCAGAACCCGGGCGGCAAGGCGATGTTTCTCCGTCTTGCCGAGGAAGAATCGGGGTATATGGAAGATATGCACAAGTTGTTCAGCGCCGTCATCGGCAATGATCTGTGGCAGCAACTTGCAGCCGAGGAAGCGGCGCATGCCCACCCGTCGAAAGTGATCGCCGAGATGGAGGCAGCCGTTGTACAACGTGGCCACGCGGCTCTCGCCGACGATGCCCAGGCATTGCGTATGGCGCTGGAGCTTGAACGGCGGATCATCCATTTGCTGAAGGAATTGTCCGGTCATACCCAGGATTCCGACGCTCTTAAACTGATAGGCAAGATGATTACCGAGGAATGCTCCCAGTACGATGCGCTCCAGGCGCAGATGGACAGCATACAGAATGTGGGGTTGTGGCTCGACACCCCCGAGTTTCGGATGGATGGAAGGTTCTGAACGGACAATCATGGATACTACTCTGCGCATCACCTCGGCCCGTGCCGGCAGTTCTTTCGTGGCCAATATTGAAAAAGTCAGCGGCCAGAAGTTGCTGGCCTGCTACCAGTGCGGCAAGTGCTCTGCCGGTTGCCCGATGGCGGCGCATATGGACGTGCTGCCCAACCAGATGATCCGCATGGCGCAACTGGGGATGCAGGAGCAACTGCTGGCGACACGCTCGATCTGGATGTGCGTATCCTGTCTCACGTGCAACTCGCGTTGCCCGAAAGGCATAAAAATCGCCGAGGTTATCGAAGCGTTGCGCAAGGCGGCACTGAACACCGGGCAGCGCAACGATCATCTCCACGTCATGGAACTCTCCGCCGAGGCGCGCGCCGTGCTGCCGCCAATCGCGATGATCGGCGCCATGCGTAAACTGACCTCCTGATGAGAAACCCCTAATGGGAAATGAAAATAAACCGATGAAGCTCGCCTACTACCCCGGCTGTACGCTAAAAAACCAGGCCACCAATTTTGATGTTTCCACGGTTTCGTCGATGGCGAAACTGGATGTGGAGGTCGAAGAACTGGATCGCTGGAACTGTTGCGGTACGGTGCATGCACTGGATTCCGACAACGTCATGAATCGCGTTGCGCCGATAACCAACATGATTCGTGTCAAGGAGGCGCAGGCCAAGACCGAAGGCATGGCCAGCGAATTCATGACTTCCTGCGCGATGTGCTACAACACGCTCAAGCGCGCCAACATCGATGTTAAGCAGCGCGCCGATGCGCTGGAAACCATCAATAATTTGCTGTACCTCGAGAAAACCAAATACGAGGGCGACGTCGAAGTGCTTCATCTGCTCGAGTATCTGCGCGACCGCGTCGGCTTCGATAATCTCGCGAAAAAGGTAACAAAACCGCTCAAGGGGCTGCGTGTGGCCAGCTACTATGGTTGCTTGCTGGTGCGCCCGAAAGAAGTCGCCTTCGACGATGTCGAGAACCCGATGGTGATGGAGAACCTGATTCGTGCGCTGGGCGCCACGCCGGTGGAGTTTTCGCATAAGACCGAATGCTGCGGCGCTTATCAGACCGTCGATAAACCGGAAGTCATTGCCGATCGCACCGACAAGATCATGGGGGCGGCAAGCGAAGAGCAGGCCGACATGGTTGTCGTGAGCTGCCCGCTGTGCGCCTTCAATCTGGACTATCGCCAGGATGACGCCAAGCGCCTCAACCCCGATTTCCAGAACATGCCGGTGCTTTACTTTACACAGTTGATGGCGCTGGCGTTCGGTTGTGATGAGTCGGCCTTGCGCTTCGATCTCCAGCATATCGATCCGCTGCCGGCCTTGAAGGCTCGCGGGCTGGCTTAAGGAGGACGGGATGTTTTTCAACGATATCAAGCAGACTCGCGGCGAAGTGCATATCAATGCCACCTGGTGCAAGGGCTGCGCTTTCTGTGTGCAGTTTTGCCCCACCAATGTGCTGGAGATGTCCCCCGAGTTTAACGCCAAGGGTTATCACCCGCCTTATGTGAAGAACCCGGAAGCATGTACCGATTGCAAGTTTTGTCAACTTATCTGTCCGGAGTTTTCCATCTTCGTGAACAGGGTAGAAGAGAACAACATAGGAGAAACAAATAAGTGAAAACAAAGCCAAGCGGAGTTTCAGGTACAGGAGGTTCCGGCGGTGATGTTTGCAGCAGCGAACGTTATCCCGGAGCGACAATCGTCACCGCAGACCCGAAAGGGGTTGATGCCGGCCCTCATTTCATGGATGGCGATCATGCGATCGCCGAAGGCGGGTTGGCTGCCGGTTGCCGGTTCTTTGCCGGCTATCCGATCACGCCTTCGACCGAGGCAGCAGAGCGCTTTGCCGAGCGTGCGCCGGAAGTCGGAGCGATGTTCATTCAGATGGAAGACGAGCTCGCGTCGATCGCCGCACTGATCGGCGGCGCATGGGGCGGGCAGAAATGCATGACCGTGACCTGTGGTCCAGGTTTCTCGCTGATGACGGAAAACCTTGGCTTGGCTTGCATGACCGAAACCCCGATGGTGATCGCCAACGTGCAGCGCGGCGGCCCGTCTACCGGCCTGCCCACGCTGACCGCCCAGCAGGACATGATGCAGGCGCGCTACGGCCCGCATGGCGACAACATGATCATCGCCCTGTGCCCGGACAGCCCGCAGGAATGTTTTGATCTCACCGTCGAGGCGTTCAACCTGTCGGAATATTACCGGGTGCCGGTCATCATTCTGACCGACGAGACCGTCGGCCACATGCACGAAAAAGTGGTGATTCCGCCGGCCGACCAGATCAAGATACTGCCGCGCAATAACTACAGCGGCCCCAAGGAGAGCTGTCGCCCGTATAAGTTTGACAGTCAGGGCGGTCATCCGATGGTGCGAGCAGGCGATGGCTACAACTTTCACATCACCGGCCTGACTCACAACGAGAAGGGCTATCCGGTCATGACCGCCGAACAGAATGTGAAGGTCGTGACCCATCTGATGGAGAAAATCAACGGCAATGCCGACAAGATCATCCGTCTTGAGGAGAACGAGATCGACGGCGCCGATGTCGTGGTGGTGTCTTATGGCATCACTTCGCGGATCGCCGTCAAGGCCATCCAGGATGCGCGCAAGGAAGGCATCAAGGTCGGCTCGTTGCGCTTGATTACGATCTGGCCGTTCTGCGAAAAACGCATCCGCAAACTGGCGCCCAAGGTGAAGGCGTTCGTGGTGCCGGAAATCAACTATGGCCAGATGGTCAAGGAAGTGGAACGTTGCGCGGGCGGCGTAAAAGTAATCAGCGTCAATCACTGCGGTGGTGCGGTGCATGATCCTGATGTCATCCTGGCCGCCATCAGAAAGGCAAACCAATGAGTACCGATATCGAAAAATTCAAGGCGGGCAGCCCGATGTCCAGCACGTTGCGCATGGACCGGATGCCGCATATCTGGTGTCCCGGTTGCGGCATTGGCTCCGAGGTGAATTCTTTTGCCGAGGCGGTCAAGCGCAGCGGCATCGATCCGAAGAAAGTGGTTGTGGTGTCCGGCATCGGCTGTACCGGCCGCGTTGCGGGCTATGTCAATTTCGATTCGATTCACACCACGCACGGCCGCGCCATTCCTGTCGCTACCGGCATCAAGCTGGCCAATCCGGAACTGACGGTGGTGGTGTTCAGCGGCGAGGGCGATCTGGCCGGCATTGGCGGCAACCATTTGATCCATGCCGCACGGCGCAACATGGATCTGGTGGTCATCTGCAACAACAACTTCACCTATGGCATGACCGGCGGTCAGTTGACACCGACCACGCCCGGCAGTGCGATGGCATCGACTACGCCCTACGGCAACTATGAATATCCGTTCAGCCTGCCGTTCCTGATGGATGCCTGCGGCGCCACCTATATTGCACGCTGGACATCGCTGCATTCGCGCAATGTTACCCAGTCGATCGAAGAAGCGTTGCTGCGCAAGGGCTTTTCCTTCATTGAAATCATTTCGCCGTGCCCGACGCTTTACCTGCGCCGCAATCGCCTCGGCGATGGCGTCGATCAGCTCCAGAACTATCAGGATAACTCGATACTCAAGCACGGCGCCGACACACGTGAGACCGCCATTGACTATCAGGGCAAGATTGTCGTCGGCAAGTTCGTCGAGAAGAACAAGCCTACCTATCTGGAGGCTTCCGACAAGTGTTCAGTCAAACTGGTCGGGGATGATTATCAGCTTTACGGTAAGACCATACCCGAGCGGGAAGCCGAGGAAAAAGCCGAGAAGGAGCGGATTGCCGCTCGCCGCGCCGCGATGCAGGCAGAGCCGGAAGAGGCTGCTGCTGAACCCAAGAAGGCAGCCGCGCCCAAGGCTGCCGTAAAGAAGGCTCCAGCGAAGCCTGCTGCCGCCTCCAAGACAGCGAAGAAGGCTCCGGCAAAGGCCAAGCCGGTGAAGAAGGCTGCGGTTAAAGCAAAACCGGCGAAGAAAGCTGCAACAAAAGCCGTTGTGAAGGCTCCGGCCAAGAAGGCAGCAACCAAAGCGACCGTCAAGAAAGCCGCCCCAAAGGCAGCCAAGACTAAAGTTGTGGCCAAGGCAGTAAAAAAGGCCGCGCCCAAGGCAACCGCCAAAGCCAAGGCAGCGCCTAAAAAGACCCGTAAGTAGGAATTGAGCGCATGAGCACACAAGAAATCAGGTTTTCCGGATTCGGCGGCCAGGGCATCATTCGTTGCGCCTTGATTACCGGCAAGGCGCTGGCCTTGTATGACGACAAGTTTGCCACGATGACTCAGGCCTTCGGGCCCGAGGCACGCGGCAGCGCCTGTGCCGCACAACTCGTGGTTTCCGACGAGCGTGTCCTGTATCCATACATCACACACCCCGGAACTTTAATGGCGCTCTCCCAGGAGGCTTACGACAAGTATTACGGCGAGCTGCCCAAGGGGGGAACGCTGATCGTCGAAGAGCAGCTCGTGAAGTTGCGTGGCGAGCATCCGGATCTCAGGTTGCTGCGTGTGCCAGCAACTCGCTATGCCGAAGAATTGGGTAACCGCCTGTTCACCAATCTCGTTGCGCTGGGCTTTTTTACCGCAGTCACCGATGTGGTCACTGCCGATGCAATGAAGAAGGCGCTGCCAGGTCTGGTGCCGGATCGTTTCCTGAAAATCAACATCAAGGCTTTCGACAAGGGCTATGAGTACGGCCTGAAGTTGACAGGCCAGAGCAACGGGCATGAATCATGAATATGACCACCTTTGATATTGAAACGTCATGCCCGTTTCCCTCTCCTCAATCCTCTCCCGCATGCGGGAGAGGAGGCAAGCGGACGCTGCGCGTGTTTTACTTTAACGGCGGAGACGCGTTATGAGCAAGAAACGCACCGGTGTTTTTGTCTGTCATTGCGGCACCAATATCGCCGCCACCGTCGATGTGGCGAGGGTGGCCAAGGAGATGGCCGACGAAAGCACTGTTGCTTTTACCCAGGAATACGTCTACATGTGCTCGGAGCCTGGGCAGGAGTCGGTGGTTCAGGCGATCAAGGACAACAAGCTGGACAGCGTTGTCGTTACCTGCTGTTCGCCAAACCTGCATGAAAAGACTTTCCGCGATAACGCACAGCGGGCTGGTATCAATAATTTCACCTGCGAAATTGCCAACATTCGCGAGCAGTGCAGTTGGGTGCATGCCGACAAGGCCAAGGGAACCGAGAAGGCGATCAAGATTTCGCGCAGCGTCGTACGGCGCGTCAACCATAACAAACCGATGGATGCGATTGCCGTCCCAGTTACCAAGCGGGCGATGATCATAGGCGGCGGGGTTGCCGGTATTCAGGCCGCTCTCGATATCGGCAACGCCGGCATCGAGGTGATTCTGGTCGAGAAGCAAGCGACGATCGGCGGCCGCATGTTGCAACTCTCCGAGACATTCCCTACGCTGGATTGTTCGCAATGCGTCCTGTCGCCGAAGATGGTTGAGGTGAAGCGCCATCCCAAGGTCAAACTGATGACCTATAGCGAGGTGCAGGAAGTATCGGGCTCTGTGGGAAGTTTCCAGGTCAAGATACTCAAGAAGCCCACTTTTGTAGACCCGGACAAGTGCAAGATATGCGATCACTGCACCGAGGTTTGCCCGGTAGTGGTACCGAACGAATACGAGCTTGGTCTGACCGCGCGGCGCGCGATTTATATCCCTTATGCACAGGCCATTCCGGCCAGCTTCACACTCGACGAAGATGCCTGCCTGGGCCTGAATCCGGTACGTTGCGGCAAATGCAAGGACGTTTGCGAAGCGGGCGCGATCAATTACGACATGCGGCCGCAGACAGTGACCGAGGATGTCGGCGCCATCGTCGTGGCAACCGGTTTCGATCTCTACGATCAGGCCAATATGCCCGAGATGGGTGGTGGCAAGGTCGAGGATGTGCTCGACGGTTTGCAGTTTGAACGCCTGTGTTCGGCGTCGGGTGCGACCCAGGGTCATATCATGCGGCCTTCCGATCACAAGGTACCCAAGGATGTAGTGTTCATCCAGTGCGTCGGCTCGCGCGACCCGGCGAAGCATTGCGCCTATTGCTCCAAGATTTGCTGCATGTACACCGCCAAGCATGCGCGTTTGTACAAGAAGCATGTCCCGGAAGGGCGCGCCTATGTGTTCTACATCGATATCCGTTCCGGCGGCAAGGGCTACGAGGAATTCGTGCAGCGCACGATGGAGGATGACGATACGCTCTACCTGCGCGGCCGCGTTTCCAAACTTTACCGGAAAGACGGCAAGGTTCGCGTGCTTGGCACCGATACCCTGACCGGCCAGAACGTGGAGATCGATGCCGACATGGTGGTGCTGGCGCTCGCGATGGTGCCATCGAAGGGCACCGTGGAGATTGCCAAGACCCTCAAGATTGGCCGCGACAAGGATGGTTTCCTGGCCGAGGCGCATCCGAAACTGCGTCCTGTCGAAAGCGTCACCGGCGGTATCTATCTGGCAGGCGCCGCCCAGGCTCCGAAGGATATTCCGGAGACCGTCGCACAGGCCGGTGCGGCAGCTTCCAAGGTGATTGCGTTGCTGTCGCAGACCACTTTGAGCCGCTCGCCGCTGATCGCCAAGGTACGCCGCTCGCATTGCACCGGTTGCGGGATGTGCGTCGATGCCTGTCCGTTCATCGCGATCCGGCTGGAAGGCGGCAAGGCGGTGGTGAATGAAGCGCTGTGCGAAGGCTGCGGCAGTTGCTCGGCCACGTGCCTGCGCGCCGCGATCGACGTCAAGAATGTCACGCAGTTGCAGATACACGAAATGATCGAAGCATGTCTGGCCTGAGAGACGTGAAGAGAGAAGGGTAAAGGGAGAAGGGTAGTAGCAGCGTGGAGGGTTTGCCCTTCCCCCTTACCAGAATTTAGAAGAAGGAAAATAGATGTCTGAACAACAAGATTACGAACCAAGAATCGTTGCATTCCTGTGCAAATGGTGCTCGTCGGCCGGCAGCGATCTGGCCGGCGTTTCGCGTATCCAGTATCCGGCCAACGCGACGCCGATCACCGTTCCATGCACCGGCGCGATATCCCCGATGTACATCCTGTCTGCCTTCAACAAGGGCGCGGATGGCGTTCTGGTGTCGGGTTGCCATATCGGCGACTGCCACTACATCGAGGGCAACTTCCTGGCGCGGCGCAAGATGCAACTGATCATGGAGCTGATCGAGTTTATCGGCGTCGAGCCGAACCGGTTCCGGATGTCCTGGGTATCGGCCGCCGAGGGCGCCAAGTTTGCTACTGTCATCACGGATTTTGTCAACGACCTGAAGCCGCTCGGGCCGCAGGACAAGCTGAAAAGGGCGGAGCAGGCATGATTAATCTTCAGGATATCCGCGACACCGCGAGGGACATGCTCGCAAAAGGCGAGGTACGCACCGTCATCGGCTATCGGCGCGGCACTCGCGGCATGCTCGCCGAACCGGCCTTTATCACCGATCCGGCGCAGGCCGACGATCTGGTGTGGAATCCGACCTGTTTCCATAACCTGTCTCTGTATCTGGTCGAAGACCGCAAGTTCCTGGCGCATCTGCGCCAGAACCCGGGTGCGCCTATTGGCATCGTTGCCAAGGGATGTGATGCGCGCTCGATCGTCGTGCTGATGCAGGAGCATTATTTCAAGCGCGAAGATGTCTACATCATCGGCGTATCCTGCGAAGGCACCGGGGTCGTGGATGAACGCAAACTGGCTCCCCACCTGAATGGCTTTCAGGCTTCAGATGCGGTTTTTGACGGCGACGATTTCGTATTCACCACCGCGCAAGGCGAGAAACGTCTGCCGGCCCGCGAGGTGATGGCAGACCGGTGTCTGGAATGCCGCATACCGTTTCCCAAAGAGCACAATCTGGTATTCGGTGAAGATAAAACCGGGCGCCAATTGGCGGAGCCATTTGCCGCGCTGAAACGCTTCGAGGCCCAGGAAGGCGGCGATCGCTGGAATTTCTGGAGCCACCATTTCGATCGTTGTATCCGCTGTTTCGCGTGCCGCTCGGTGTGCCCGATGTGCTACTGCGACGAGTGCGTCGTGGACAGCATCACCTTCCCGGTTACCTCGGAAACCTCGGCGGAAGAAAAAGCCAACCGCATCCGCTGGATCGAGCGCTCGGCGACACGTTCCGAAAACATCACCTATCTGATGACGCGCGCGATGCACCTGGCAGGCCGTTGCACCGATTGCGGCGAATGTGAGCGCGCCTGCCCGGTCAACGTCCCGATACGGCTGCTCAACAACAAAATGGAACGGGAAGCCCGCGAAAAATTTGGCTTTGAGCCAGGAGCAAGCATCGGAGGGCCGTCGCTGGTGGCCTCCTTCCTCGATAACGACCCCGGCGATTTCATCAGGTAATGGCATGGAAAAGATTTTAGAAAAGAAACGTATTGACGACTGGATCAAGGCCTTATCCGACTGGGAAGTTCATGCGCCGGCACTGCAAGACGGCATCTGGACGTATCAACCGGTCAGCGGCGCGATCAGGCTCGATCACCCCAATACCAACCAGTCGCCCAAAGGATTCGCCTTCCCGCAGCGCGAGATATTTTTCTCGTTCGAGCAGATCAAGGGTGAGCCGCCCAAACTGAAGCAGGTGCTGCCGAAAACGCCGCAGCATGCCGTGTTCGGTGTCCGTCCCTGCGATGGGCGTGGCGTGCCGCGCATGGATAAGGTGTTCAACGATCATGTGGAAGACCCCTATTACAACGCGCGCCGCAAAAATGTCGCCTATGTGGGGCTGGCCTGCAACAAGCCGCCCAGCCCGAACTGCTTCTGCCTGTCGGTCGGCGGTTCGCCGGTTTCCACCGATGGACTCGATGTCCAGTTGACCGACATGGGCGACCGCTATTTTGTGAAGGCGATCACCGAAGCGGGCAAGGCGCTGATGAAGGCAGCCGACGGCATGTTCAGTGATCCGTCCGCCGCCGAACAGAAACAGTTGAAGCAGGTGCATGCCGAGGCGGTGGCTCATCCGCAGCGCAAGGTCAATGATCCCGATGGCGCGCCGGCAAAACTGAAGGCAAATTTCAATTCGCCGTTGTGGGAAGAGATGGCGCGTGCCTGTATCGGTTGCGGCATTTGTACTTTCCTCTGTCCGACCTGCCATTGCTTCGATATCAATGACGAGGTGCAAAACAAGGCGCCGCTGAAGGGCCAGCGGGTGCGCACCTGGGACAATTGCCAGTTCCCGGATTTCACGATGCACTCGTCCGGCCACAACCCGCGCGAAAACACCGGCGCCCGGTTGCGCCAGAGAGTGAACCACAAATTTCAGTATTTCCACGAAAATTTCGGGATGCACCAGTGTACCGGTTGCGGCCGTTGCATCACCGGATGTCCGGTGGGGATCGATATCGTCACTGTAGTCAATAAGGTAACCGAACATGCCGGATAACATCTATCTTCCGCAACTGGCCAGAGTCGCCTACATCAAGGACGAGGTGTACGGTGAGCGCGCCATCAAGACTTTCCGCGTCGAGCCTGTGGACGGCAAGCTTTTTGACCACGAGTGCGGCCAATGTGCGATGCTCTCGATCTTCGGGCGCGGCGAATCGATGATCTCGATTGCATCCTCGCCGCTGATCAGGGAATACAAACAGTTCAGCATCATGAAGGTGGGGCGTGTAAGCTCCGCTTTCCATGAACTGGAAGTGGGCGATGTCATCGGTATCCGCGGGCCTTATGGCAACAGCTTTCCGGTTGACGACTGGCGCGGCAAGAACCTGTACTTTATCGGCGGCGGCTGCGGCCTGGCGCCGATCTGGCCGGTAATCACCACTGCGGTGGCGCAACGCGATTATTTCAAGAATATCACCGTATTCTACGGCGGGCGCACCTCGCGCGACATCATGTACCGGACGGAACTCGAAAAGTTGCGCGATTCGGTCGATGTCCACCTGTCGATAGACAAGGCGGAGGAGGGTTGGGAGGGATACTGCGGCTTTGTGCCGGCAGCCGTGATGGACAAGGATCCCAATCCGGGCAATGCCATCGCGATCACCTGCGGGCCGCCGATCATGATCAAGTTCGTGATCCAGAACCTGAACAAGCTCGGGTTCAAGGATGAACAGATTTACACGACCATCGAAAACAAGATGAAATGCGGCATCGGAAAATGCGGCCGTTGCAATGTCGGCAAGGATTATGTTTGCGTTAAGGGGCCGGTCTATTCCTGGGCAGAATTGAAACACTTGCCTGAAGAGTATTAAGCATTAGCCGTAGGGTGGGCACGTTTTCTGTGCCCACCCTACGGCTAATTACACAGAATCTGATAAATGAAGGGGTAAAGAAGCTATGAACGTCAGTGGTATGCTCTACGGAGCGCAGTTGCTCAAAATCGTCGATTTTCCGGCGTCCGAAGTGCTGGGGCCGGAAGCCAGCGATCACGAGATACACAACCTGATCGAGCGTTGCGGCTCGGTCTTTGTGAAGCCGATTTTTAAAGGCGGCATCGGCAAGAAGGGCAAGTCCGGATTGATCGGACGCGCCAAAGACTTGAAATCCGCGCTGGCCGAGAAAGAGCGTTTGTACTTCTGCGAATACAAGGTCGGCGATGTCGTTTACAAGTCGCGCGGCGTCACTTTCGAGGGCGCTGTCCCGGCCCAGCATGAAATTTACTTTTCGATCACCGACTCGACCCGTTATCGTGCGCCGGTGATGACGCTGACCCATCACGGCGGCATGGACATCGAGGAGCTGGACAAGAGCCAGATCATCGAAGTTCCGTTCGATCCGCTGACCGGACTCAAGTCCTTCGTCATCTCCAACGCGCTGTCCGACCTGGGCGCGCCGCGCGAGATCGTGTCGCCGCTGGTGCAGCACCTGCCGAAGCTGTGGGACCTGTACCACCATTACGGCATGTCCACGATGGAACTCAACCCAATCCGCATGATGGAAGGAAAATCCGGTTCGCTGATCCCGGTGGCCTGCGACTTCAAGTGCGGTTTTGACCGCGACGATCCGCGCGTGAACCGTTTGAAACTGCCCGACGATCTGTTCGTTACCGAATCCAACGATTTCGAGCAGGAGATCAACGAGCTGCGCACCTATCAGGGGCAGAGCGATGTTTACGTGATCAACGACAAGGGCACGATTCTGGCGCCTACCTTTGGCGGCGGCGCAAATTCGCTGGTCACCGAAGTGCTGGGCAACGACGCGATCATCTCTTCCGACTTTGGCGGCAACCCGCCTTACGAGAAGATGTACGACGTGATGCGTATATGCCTGAAGTATTATCTCAAGCAGTCGAACGTGCTGTTCGTCATCGGCGGCAAGGCCAACAACACGGACATCTTTGTCACGTTCCGTGCGATGGCCGACGCGTTGCGCGATTACTTCAGCGAACACGGCCCGACACCGCTGTATGTGGTGATTGGCCGCGGCGGCCCGAATGTGATACGCGGTATGGGGGTTTTCAAGGATGTGCTCGACTCGTTGCGGATTCCATACCGGATATTCGGCTTCGACTCTGCGATGACTGACGTGGTGAACTACGCTCAGGAAGCGGATCGCTGGATGAAGAGCGGTGGCCGTGCCGAAGTGGCGAAGGTTCTGGGTTTGCCAGCCGATGCGTGAGGTTGCGTGGGCACAAAATGTGCCCACCCTACGAAATACGAATGAACAATGAATTAAGTAAAGGTGACAAGCAATGAGAAAGCCTGGTATCGAAAATTTTAAATATTTTGTCGGCATCCGCTCCCTGGCCGATATCGCGACCCGCGAAGATCGCATCTGCGTACTCAACATCATGGGGAACGAATCGCGTGCCGTGACCCCGGTCAGCCACGCCTATTCCGGCGGCAATGTGGTGTTCGGCACTTCTCCCGGGCGCCGCGGGCAAGTCCTTGAGACGCCTGCCGGCAATATCCCTGTATACAACAACGTGCGCGAAGGTCTGGATGCCGGACACAAATTCAATGTCGGCGTCGTCTATTTGCCGCCCTCCGCCGTGCGCGACGGCGTTGCCGAACTGATCCGGATCAACCCCGATATCGAAAAAGTCATCATCCTTACCGAGAAAATAGCGGTGCATGATGCACGCGAAATACGCGCGCTCGGCCAGCAGCGCGGCGTGGATATTTTCGGCGGCAACTGTCTGGGCGTAGCGGACTCGTGGAACAACGTGCGGATAGGCGGTGCGCTGGGCGGCGACAAGCCTGCAGAAACCTTGCGCAAGGGTTCGGTTGCGATTTTCTCCAACTCGGGCAACTTCACCACCACGATCGCCAACTATCTGTCGATCGGCGGCTGGGGTACGACGACGCTGATCTCCAGCGGCAAGGATATCTACATCAACTACGCTGCTCCGGAGTTTGCCTTCGCGATGTCCAACGATGCGCGCACCAAGGCGGCGGTGTTGTATTCCGAGCCGGGCGGCTACTATGAACAATCGGTCACCTTCGACAAACCGGTGGTGGCCTGCGTGGTGGGGCGCTGGAAGGCGAATCTGACGCGTGCCGTCGGCCATGCCGGTGCGATCGCCGGATCGGGCGACGATGCGCGCGCCAAGGAAAAATGGTTCATGGACAAGTTCGGTGTGAATGACTTGTTCACACCGGAAAATCCGGTATGTTCGAAAAAAGGCGCGGTAGTTACCAACATCGCCCATATTCCGCAGGCGCTGACTGCGGTGATGAAACTGAACGGTGTCGAGAAAGACTTTGCGCCGGAAGGCAATCTGGAATTGAAGCCATGGTTCGGCGACGATCAGGGGCTGAAGCTGCCGGCCGCGTTGAACATTCCGGTGGTCAAGGCGATGTCGCCTTACGATGAACAGATCGCCGAGCTGCTCAAGAATGTCGGCGCGATCTTCCCGCGCCAGAGCATGAAAGACTGCTCTGGCAGTTCGGTGATGGACCCGAAGACCCAGGTCACCAAAGTCAATAACATCTCGATCCTGGATACCGCCAAGCAGCCGCTGGAATCGAACCTGTGCCTGGCGCTGGTGCGCGAACACAACGACGCCAACGACAACATTTTGTTCAACCTGGCGGTTGCGGCACGTGTCAACCTGCATGGCGAGCCGATGCTGGCTGCTGCCGATGCGGCGCGCGAAGCCGGCAACGCACCAAATACCGCGATCAGTGCCGCTGTCGCGCTGCTCGGGCCGAAGCGCGTCGATGGTGCACGCCAGGCGGCCGATACCCTGACCGAATTGTTCGCTCATTCCGGTCTGTCCAAGGGCGACGATGAGCAGGCCAAGATCACCCCGGCCACGGCTACCCCGGAACAGCTTGCAACGTTGCTGGGCAAGGCGCCGGATGCGCAAGCCGAAGCCTTGCTCAAGGCTTTCGACAAGCGTGGCGCCAAGTCGGTATTCGTGCGCTACTTGCGTTCGTTGAACGGCCACCCGACCACCGATGCGGTGATCGCCGCGCTCACCACGACTATCGCGTGGGAGCCGCTGATCCGCAAGCGCATCTCGCGTCTGACCGTGCGCAACCTGCCTTGGTATGCACACCTGTTCGCCGTCATCATCGGCGCTTCGACCGAGAGCAAAAACCATCAGCCGGGCAAATTCTGGGGCGTCTCCAACGAAGAAATGCTGGAATCATGGACCGTCACGCAATTGGCTTACCTCGCGCTGCTGGGTGAGAAACCAACAGCGGCGAACCTGTTCCCGTTCCAGGTGATGCTGGGCCTGATCATCTCCAACGGCGTCGGCACGATCTCGGCACAAGGCTGCAAGGGCGCGGTATCGGCCGACGGCCCGGAATCTCCGGAGCGCGTGCAGATCAACAAGGGCATGATCGGTTTCCTGACCCATACCGGATTCGCGCATGGCGGCAACGGCTACGAAGGCATCCAGTTCCTGATCGAGAGCTTCAAGGGCACCCCGCTGGCAGACGCCAGCACCGCCAACCACGGCCTCGACCTGAAGAAAATGGCGACGGAATTCGCGCTGGCGTTCAACAAGGAAAAGAAGGTCAACAAGGCGCTCGGCGTGCCGGTGCGCAGCATCCCCGGCGTCAACCATCCGGTGTTCAAGGGCCATCCGGTCAACCATGATCCGCGCGAGGTTTACATTGCCGACCTGTTTGCCGAGCGTGGCGAGAAAAATATTTTCCACGACTACTACCGGACGCTGGTGCAGGCACTGTACGACAACGGCGTGACGGCCAATGTGTTCTGCGTCAACATCGACGCGATCATCGCCGCGATGCTGCTGAAACTCCTGTGGTCGCGCTACCGCAAGGGCGAGTTCAGCGAAAGCTCGATGGAAATGGCCGCGTTCACCGCGTTCCTGTTCGGCCGCATGGCAGGCTGCGCCGGTGAGATCGACGACCACATCAACCGTGGCCGCAACATGGATACCCGCACTCCGGCTTCGCAGTGCAGCCACGTTTCGTAAGGTCGAAGGGTGAGTGGTTTCATCAGTGGGGATGGGTTTAATACCCATCCTCAGAATGGTCGTATACGGCATGTTCTTGTCCGCATTCCGGGCAGGATAGTTATTTCTGGTGGCATGTCAGGCATAATTCGCTTCGGTCATTCGTCATCCTGAGATAGAAAGGATAGGTACGTGCCGTTGGCGTTGCCGCCGCATCGCCATGCTGGTAGTCGTGACAGGACGCGCATTCTACTTTGCCGCCGGTGGCCGCACCGACAGGGTGGTGGCTGCTCGGTTCCAAATAGATGGCGGAATAATCTTTCGCTTTCGAAGAAGGGTCAGGCCGGAAGTGGCAGTTCCGGCAATCGCTTTCCGCCGCTTGGGCAAACGGCACAACTAACCATAATTCCAGCAGTGCAAGGGTAAAACATCCCGCTTTAGTCATGACGATGCCTCCATTTTCCAACTCAAGTTTTGAATGAAATGTTCGGAGTCGATTTGTTTTTGCTACACAAATAAAATTGAGCTGTTGCCGAATTCAACAGTTCTTTTCAAGCTTACGTACGCAAAATGTTCATGCTTTTTGCGCAGGCGACAAGTTCGATTAAACCTTGTTCATATTGATAGGCGCCTATATGCCGCCCTATCGAAGCCATCGCCTTTTTCATGGCTGCATCGCCACCCGCCATCCGGCTTATTTTTGCCACAGTATTTTCTGCATTAGAATCGAATTCCTCCAATTGTGATTTGGCCAGGTGGATCAGGTTGGTCAGCTCATCTATATCAACCGGGTTGTCTGCCGCAGCAACATCAGCTATTTTTTCTGCTGCCCGCAACTTGAGAGCTTGGTCAATGGCAGCAAAAAGCTGAGTGATATCCAGATCAATTGCCGGAAACAATGATTCAAACTGGCGGCTGTTCCTTTCGCGAAGGGCGGCCTCCAATTTCGCGGCCTGTACTTTTAATTTGCCGGCACCCAGCGTTCCCAGCAAACCTTTCAGTGTATGCGCCAGTCTTTCTGATTTTTCCCAGTCATTTGCCGCAATGGCTGAACGGATTTCGGCAAGGGTGTTCTGCTGGTTATTGCGGAATTTTTCCAGGATGGCGTAATAGCCAGCAATACTGCCGCACATCCGGCGCACTCCTTCGCCCACACGCACCCCGGGCAAATTTGGCAGAGCCTCGTGGCCTTGCAACGTCTTCAAACCGTGTGCTGGTGGAAGATCAGCCGGTTGTGCGGGAACAATCCATTTTGCAAGGGTTTCTATCATCTGATTCGGGTCAAGCGGCTTGGTGATGCGATCGTTCATCCCGGCCGCCAAACATTGTTCGCGGTCGCCTTTCATTACGTTGGCGGTTATGGCGATAATCGGCAAATTGGCAAGCCTCGGGTTCTTGCGGATTTCGCGGGTGGCAGTGAGGCCATCCATCACGGGCATCTGCATGTCCATCAGCACGCCATCGAACTTTTCTTCCCATAACCGCGCAATGGCCTCCTTCCCGTTGTTGGCGATGGCCACCGTCACCCCCGCTTTCCCCAATAATTCCCGCGCCACTTGCTGGTTGATTTCATTGTCTTCCGCCAGCAACAGATAGGCGCCGCTGATTTTTGCGACGAGATCATGATGAAACAGAGCGGACAACGCATTTCTCTTTATACTGTCCTCGCTGTTCCCGCAAACTCCCACGATCGTATTGAACAGATCGCTTTGCTGGAAAGGCTTGGTCAATATGCCATCTACCATATGGCCTTCCAGATGCCGCAGCATCTCGCTTTGGCTGAAAGCGGAGATCAGCAATATCTTGGGTGTTTTGCTTAGCCCGGTCATTTCATGGATATTCTGCGCCACTTCAATGCCATCCATTCCAGGCATTTTCCAGTCAAGCACCACAAATCGGTAAGGCGCCCCATCACGGTCGGCTTGTTCGACGGTTTGTAGCGCCTCAAGGCCATTGTTGACCGTCGTTATATTGAGGGTAAAAGATTCCAGGTAGGATTGCAGGATATGGCGGCAAGTTGCGTTATCGTCCACTGCCAGCACGCGCATTCCCTGCAAGTCGACGTGCGGCAGATGGCCTTTCCAGGCATGCTGTTCCGTCACCTTCCCGAAGCGTGCGGTAAAGATGAATTTCGACCCTGTGCCGGGTGTGCTCTCCACCCAGATTTTTCCGTTCATCAACTCTACCAGTTGCTTGCTGATGGAAAGCCCCAGACCGGTGCCGCCGAATTTGCGGGTCGTGGTGGTATCTGCCTGAGTAAAGGCCTGAAATATTTTGCCGGCTTGTTCCTGCGTCATGCCGATGCCGCTATCCCGAATCGTGAAACGCAGGACAACGTCGTCCGGCGTTTCCTGATCCACCTCGGCCAGCACCAGCACTTCACCCTTCTCGGTAAATTTGACCGCGTTGCCCGCCAGGTTGATCAGTACCTGCCCCAAGCGCAAGGGGTCGCCAATAAAGCTGGGATAAACATTACTGGGTATTTCAAACAAAAGCTCCAGCCCTTTTTCCTCGGCTTTGGTGGAAATAACTGTCGCCAGGTTGTTCATCACATCTTCCAGTTCGAACCGCATCTGCTCCATTCCTATCTTGCCTGCCTCGATCTTGGAGAAGTCCAGAATGTCGTTGATGATACCGAGCAGCGATTTGGCGGAGCTATGGATTTTTTGCAGGTAATCGCTCTGTTTCGGAGTAGGTTCCGTCTGCATGCACAAATTGCTCAACCCGATGATGGCGTTCATCGGAGTGCGGATTTCGTGGCTCATGTTGGCGAGGAAATCGCCCTTGGCGCGGCTGGCGGCAGCGGCAGCGAACATGGCTTCTTGCAATTCGTGCTCGATATGCTTGCGTTCGGTTATATCCCGCATGGCGATGAGCACGCCATTGATGGCCGGATTGCCAAGCATGTTTACGCCGGTACTTTCCACGTATATCCAGTGGCCGTCCTTGTGGCTGACACGGTACTGGACCGTATGAGGTTCGCCGGGATGTTGCATCACATAATGCTGGGCACCGGTTACGGCATTCATGTCATCCGGGTGGATGACGAGGGCGCTTGGCCGCCCGATCAACTCTTTGGGTGTGACTCCCAGCAAACGCACGACGCTGGGCGAAGCGTAGTCCACGCCCAAGTTTGCGTTGATTATCCAGATGGTGTCGCTGATGTTGTCCAGATAGGCACGCAGCTTCCCCTCCCTTTCGCGCAACAGCTTTTCGAGCAGCTCCCGCTCAATAGCTTCTTGCCGCAAATTTTCGTTTGAAGCGGTCAATTCCTCCTGTATCGCACGCAGCTCATTATTGGCTGCAGCCATTGCTTCATTGGACTCGGTCAGTTTTGCCGTGCGCTCCGCCACCCGTTCTTCAAGTTCTGCATTTATCCGCAGGATTTCCTGTTCACGCTGCGTCACCTTGGACAGCATCGCGCTGAATCCATCGGCCATTTCGTTGAAACTGTCGCCTATCTGACTGAGTTCATCATGCGCGCTGATATTGACACGCTCGCGCATGTCGCCACTGGTAAATGCGCGTGCGGAATTGGCCAGCGACTCGATGCTGCCGGTAATGGCTTTGTAAATGCCGATCGCGAAATAGGCAGCTATCAGGAAGAGCAGGATGGCAAGGGCGGCACTCGTATAAAGCGTTTTTTTTGCCTGTTCGATGCGCGCCTTGAGCAAGACTTCCGTTGCCGGCAGCAGCGATTCGTAAATTTGCTCGTAGCCACTGTTTATTGCCTTGGTAGCTATCAACATATAATCTTCCGGGCGCGTGTCAAGGCGGCCGGTAAGAATGTCGGATTTTACGCGCTCGGTAATTCGCTGCGCTGAATCGGCAATGGCGTTTGACGCTGTCAAGAGCGCGTCTCGTGTCACAGTGTCGTAGCGGTTGGCTTTCCCGATATTGGCGTTGAGAAGCTTGAGTGCGTTGCCGAGTTCGGCAAGCATGTTCTCCAGATATGCTTTCTGGGATGAGGATATTTTTTTTTGAGCCAGGATGCCGGTGCCGTACGCGCGAATTTCACCGAGATGCTCAATGACATGCGGCAGTTTTTTAACGGTGGTGTCGATCAGGTAGAACGTGCTGATTTCCGGATCCAGCGTCAGCATATATTCATCGGCGATAGATACCTCAAGAAGCAGTATCTGATTTATCAGCCGAGTGTGCGCGGCGAAGTTTTCGGCCACCGTCAAATTCAGCCCGCTCTTCTGCAAATTTTCCCAATTTACCTTGATTTGCCGCCAGCCTTCGCTTGTTTCGCTTGATGGATGGATTGAATTAAGCTTTTCTTCCATCGCATTGAAGACATCATCAGTCTCCTTTTCCTTGGAGGCTCGCCAGCCCCGCATGGCCTCGCTGCCGCCAAGGAGTGCGGCCGAAAGCCCGCGATGCTGCTGGGTAAATTGCACGGTTCGGGAAATCGGCCTGATCAGCGCAATGCCATCCAGCTCTTTTTGCGAGTGGTAGATAACCTGATTAAGGCTGGCAAGCAGGCTATACACTACCACGGCAATCGCGACCAGCGATATGAGCCCAAGCAGCGCAAATTTCCTAGTGTAGGACAGGCGATTCATCAGGGCGATGGAGGGGTAAAAGAATGACCTCATGTAATGTTGCCTCTTGAATTACCTTGGCCGCCGGAATTAATTGGCGCAGGTTTATTGTTGGAGTTCATCACGAATTGACAAGGTGATCGTTGAGCATGTTGTTGCCCCTGAATGTCTGCTGCCTGCTTTAATCGGTATGCCCTTAAAACTCCTTCAGCTTCATGCTTTTTAACAGATGAATATTTATGCTACCACTTTTTCATTCAACTGGCTGAGTATCTCTTTTTTTTGCGCGGCACCTCTTAATTCAAGGCTCTCTCGGCGAATTTACCCGCAGTTTTGATGCTTATTGTTAGGATGCGAAACAGGCGATTTTGTTGAGGCCTGCGAGGTTGATTACAAACTATTGGAAAACTCTCAACTTTTACGCGATAATCTTGTTTTTGAATGCGGCTATTTGGGGAAGAACGCAGAATGGGTGGAGCACAGCGCGGAACCCGTCATACAGTTCATCAATCTCTGATCGGTTGCGCTGCTCTACCGGTCCTGTGAGGGCTACTGCTTTTTATTTAACGCAATAATTTTGGAGAATTTATGACTGCATTAAATGTCGCACAGAAAATCCTGCTGGCCAACGCGGCCGGGGGCTTGAAGCAGCTCCCCGCAGCGGGGCAGCCGCTGGAAATCCAGTTCACCCACACGCTCTATCAGGACGCCACCGGTACCGCTGCCGCGCTGGCCTTCGAGAAGATGGGCGTGGATCGCGTGAAGACCACGTCGGTCATCGTCGTGGATCACAAGACCCTGCAAGTCGGCTATATCGATGGCGACGATCATCGCTATCTCGAAACATTCAGCAAAAAATATGGCTGCTGGTTCTCGCGCAGCGGCCTCGGCATTTGCCACAGCGTGTTCCTCGAAGATTTTGCGGTTCCCGGCAAATCGGTGATCGGCTCCGACTCGCACACCACCAATGCCGGCGGCATGGGTATGCTGGCGATGGGTGCGGGCGGCACCGACGTCAGCTTCGCGATGGCGGGCACTTCATACAAGATCGAAATGCCGCAAGTGGTGCAGGTGAACCTGACCGGTGCGCTGCATCCGGGCGTGCTGGCGAAGGACGTGATCCTGAACGTGCTGAAGGTGATCGGCATCAAGGGCAACAAGGGCATCTGCCTGGAATACACCGGGCCGGGCCTGAAGAGCCTGAATGTCACCGACCGCGCGACGATCTGCAACATGGGAACCGAAGGCGGTGTCGCTTTTTCGATTTTCCCGTCCGACGAAATCACCAAGGCTTATCTCGAAGGGCGCAAGCGCGCGAAGGATTACCAGCCGCTGGCCGCCGATGCGGGCGCAACCTACTCGCGCACGGTCGAGATCGACTTGTCGGCGCTGGAGCCGACCATCGCGCTGTATCCGCGCCTGAAAGGCATGGAGCCGGTATCCAAGCACGCCGGAGCGCCGATCGATGCGGTGTTCATCGGTAGCTGCACCAACTCCAACTACGAAAACCTGGCGCGCGTCGGCGAGTTGCTGCGCGGCAAAAAGGTCAAGGTCGATACCGCGATTGCACCCGGCTCGCAAGCCATCGCACGCCAGCTGGCGGCGGCCGGTTATCTGGAAATCTTCTACGCCGCCGGTGTGCGCGTGATGGAAAATGCCTGTTCCGCTTGTATCGGCCAGGGTTTTTCGCCACCCAGCAACGGTGTGATGCTGTCGACCGCGAACCGCAACTTTGAAGGCCGTTCCGGCACCGAAACCGCCAAGGTGCACTTGGTCAGCCCGGTCACCGCGATAGCCGGAGCCATTACCGGCGTTATTACCGATCCGCGCACCCTGTTCAGCGGCGATCTGAAGATCAAGTATGTTCCGCCGGTGGTCGACATGGATTCCTATGTCGCGCCGTTGCCGCCAGCCGAAGCCGCCAAGGTGGCGATGCGCTACGGCCCGGACATCGCGCCGTTGCCGACGCTTGATCCGTTGCCGGCCAAGCTGTCGGGCGAAGTGCTGCTCAAGCTCGGCAACGAGATCACGACCGACCACATCCAGCCGGCCGGCAAGTACCTGTCGTTGCGTTCCAATGCGGACGAGTACGCGAAGCAGGCGACTTTCGTCCAGGTGGACAAGACCTTCAGCACCCGTGCGGCGGCAGTGCGCGATGCGGGCAAGCATGGCTTCATCGTCGCCGGCGACGGCTACGGCATGGGCAGCTCGCGCGAACACGCCGGACTGTGCCCGCGTATCCTCGGAGTGCGCGCGATCGTGGCCAAGGGCTTCGAGCGCATCCACCTGGCGAACCTCGCAAATTTCGGCATTCTCGGGCTGGTCTTCGAAAACCCGGCAGACCTGGAACGCATCCAGCAGGGCGCGAAGGTGTCCCTCGACACTTCCGGCCTGGAAAGCGGCCAGCTCAAGCTGGTGGTCGACGGTCTCGGCGATATTCCTGTCAAGCTCGCGCAAGGCAAGGAAGACATCCCGATGATCCGTGCCGGCGGCGCGCTCTCGTTGTTCGCCAGCCAGCAAAAAGCAGCCTGAACACAAATTGATAGGTCGAGTTTCGCCCGGCATCCCGGGCGAAGCCCGGCCTGCGTTATTTAATTGAAGAGGAAGAATCATGACTACAGCAAAAATCTTTTGGACAAAAATCGACGAAGCACCGGCGCTTGCAACATACTCTTTGTTGCCTATCGTTCAGGCCTTCACGAAGGCAGCCGGCGTTGAAGTCGAGGCGAGGGATATCTCCCTGGCTGGCCGGATCATCGCGAATTTCCCCGAGAACCTGACCGACAGCCAGCGCATTCCCGATGAGCTCACCGCGCTGGGCGAACTGACGCTGAAGCCGGAAGCCAATATCATCAAGCTGCCGAACATCAGCGCATCGGTTCCGCAACTGAAGGCCGCAATCAAGGAATTGCAGTCGCAGGGTTACAAGGTTCCGGACTTTCCGGAGAACCCGCAGAACGATGCCGAGAAGGAAATCAAGGCACGTTACGGCAAGATCCTCGGTAGCGCCGTCAACCCGGTGTTGCGCGAAGGCAATTCCGACCGCCGTGCCGCGCTGTCGGTCAAGAATTTTGCGCGCAAGCATCCGCACCGCATGGGCAAATGGGCTCCCGATTCCAAGACACATGTCGCGCACATGAGCGGCGGTGATTTCTACGGCAGCGAAAAGTCCCTGACGGTTTCCGAAGCGGGCCCGGTGCGCATCGAATTCGTCGGTGCGGACGGCAAGGCCACGGTGCTGAAGGAAAAGACCACGCTGAAGGCGGGTGAGGTGATCGACGCTTCCGTGATGAGTTGTAGCGCGTTGCGCAAGTTCTTCGCAGAGCAAATCGAGGAAGCGAAGAAAGAGCCGGACGTGCTGCTGTCGCTGCATCTGAAGGCGACGATGATGAAGATCTCCGATCCGATCATGTTTGGCCATGCCGTTTCTGTTTATTTCAAGGATGTGCTCGACAAGCACGCTGCGACCATCAAGGAATTGGGCGTCAACCTCAACAACGGCTTCGGCGACCTGCTCGCGAAGATCGCGACGCTGCCGGATGCCAAGCGTAAAGAGATCGAGGCCGATATTCAGGCCTGCTACCAGAAACAACCAAAGCTGGCGATGGTGAATTCCGACAAGGGTATCACCAACCTGCATGTGCCGAGTGACGTGATCATCGACGCTTCGATGCCTCCTGTGATCCGCGACGGCGGCAAGATGTGGGGTCCGGACGGCAAGCCGTACGACACCAAGGCGATGATTCCGGATCGCAACTACGCCGGCGTTTTCCAGGCAGTCATCGACGATTGCAAGAAGAACGGCGCGCTCGATCCGGTGACGATGGGCTCGGTGCCGAACGTCGGCCTGATGGCGCAGAAGGCCGAAGAATACGGCTCGCACGACAAGACTTTCGAAGCGTCCGGTAGCGGCACGATCCGCGTTGTCGATGCGGCGGGCAAGACGCTGCTGGAACAGAAAGTGGAGCAGGGCGACATCTTCCGCATGTGCCAGACCAAGGATGCGCCGATCCAGGACTGGGTCAAGCTGGCTGTTACCCGCGCACGCCTGTCCAACACCCCGGCAATCTTCTGGCTCGACAAGAATCGTGCACACGATGCGCAGATCATCGCGAAGGTCGAGAAATACCTGAAGAATCACGACACCAGCGGCCTGGACATCAGCATCATGGCTCCCGCCGATGCCTGCCGTAAGTCGCTGGAGCGCATCCGCCAGGGCAAAGACACGATCTCCGTCACCGGCAACGTGCTGCGCGATTACCTGACCGACCTGTTCCCGATCCTCGAACTGAATACCAGCGCGAAGATGCTGTCGATCGTGCCGCTGATGAACGGCGGCGGGCTGTTCGAAACCGGCGCGGGTGGTTCGGCGCCGAAGCATGTCCAGCAATTCCAGGAAGAAGGCTATCTGCGCTGGGATTCGCTCGGCGAGTTCCTCGCGCTTGCGGTATCGCTCGAGCATCTGGCGCAGACTTTCAAGAATCCGAAGGCGCAGGTTCTTGCGGAGACGCTCGACCAGGCCAACGGCAAGATCCTCGACAACAACCGCTCGCCCGCGCGCAAGGTCGGCGAACTGGACAACCGTGGCAGTCATTTCTACCTCGCGATGTACTGGGCGCAGGCATTGGCCGAGCAGACCAAGGACAAGGAGTTGCAGGCACGTTTTGCACCGCTGGCGAAGGCACTGACCGAAAACGAGGCGAAGATCAATGCCGAGTTGATCGCGGCGCAAGGCAAGCCAGTGGATATGGGCGGCTACTACCACCCGGATTTCGGCAAGACCTCGAAGGCGATGCGTCCCAGCGCAACGTTCAATACGGTATTGGCGGCTATTTAAAAAAGAGAAGGGAGAAGGGGGAAGAGGGAAGGGTAACAGCAGCGTGCCCCCACCCTTCCCCCTTAACCCTTCTCCCTTCCCAGATGTTTTAAACTAACTTTAGGAAATTCCTATGAACTTGCATGAATATCAGGCCAAGCAGGTGTTGCGCGAATATGGCATCGCCACACCGCGCGGCGCGGCGATAGACAGCGCCTCCCAAGCGGACGGCGCGATGACGGAATTGGGCGGCGAAGCGTGGGTAGTCAAGGCGCAGATTCACGCCGGCGGGCGCGGCAAGGCGGGCGGCGTGAAGCTGGTGCGCTCGCGCGATGCGGCCAAAGAGGCGGTGAATGCGCTACTGGGCAAACAACTGGTGACCTACCAGAACGCGCCCGAAGGGCAGATGGTGTCGCGCCTGCTGATCGAAGAGACCTTGCCGATCGCCCGCGAACTCTATATCAGCCTGACGGTGGACCGCGAAACCGAGCGCGTCGCGCTGGTCGCATCGAGCGAGGGCGGCATGGAGATCGAGGAAGTCGCCGCGCACTCCCCGGAAAAAATCCTGAAAGAATTCTGCGACCCGCTGCTCGGCCTGCAAGATTTCCAGTGCCGCGCGCTGGCCTTCGGCCTCAAGCTGGAAGGCGCGCAGATCGCCGAATTCGGCAAGCTCGCCAAGAACCTCTATAAATTATTTGTCGAGAACGATCTGGCGATGGCCGAGATCAATCCGCTGATCGTGACCGCAACCGGTAATCTGGTGGCGCTTGACTGCAAGATCGGCCTAGACGACAACGCGCTGTTCCGCCACAAGAAGCTGGCCGCGATGAGCGACACCACCCAGATCGACCCGAAAGAAGTCGAAGCGAAAGAATGCGACATCAGCTACATCGCGCTGTCCGGCAACATCGGCTGCATGGTCAACGGCGCGGGCCTCGCGATGGCGACGATGGACCTGATCAAACTGCACGGCGGACAACCCGCCAACTTCCTCGATGTCGGCGGTGGTGCGACGGCGGAAGTGGTGACCAAGGCGTTCAAGATCATCCTGTCCGACAGCAACGTCAAGGCGGTGCTGGTCAACATCTTTGGCGGCATCATGCGCTGCGACATCATCGCCGAGGGCATCATCGCCGCAGTCAAGGAAGTCGGCGTGAAAGTGCCGGTGATCGTGCGCCTGGAAGGCACCAACGTCGAGCTGGGGCAGAAGATGCTCGCGGAAAGCGGCGTCGGCGTGATCTCCGCCAGCGACATGACCGATGCGGCGAAGCGCGCCGTGGCGGCGGTTGCCTGAGCGAATTTAACTGCCGTGCTGTTGGTGGCGGCAAACAGAAAATATTAAGGATTCTTCGATGAGCGTTCTTGTAAACAAAAATACCAAAGTCCTGTGCCAGGGTTTCACCGGCAAGCAGGGTACTTTCCACTCCGAACAGGCGATCGCCTACGGCACCAAGATGGTCGGCGGCGTGACACCGGGCAAGGGTGGCCAGAAACACCTCGGCCTACCGGTGTTCGACACGATGCGCGACGCGGTGCGTGAAACCGGCGCCGATGCCACGATGATCTATGTGCCGCCCGGCTACGCCGCAGACGGCATCATGGAGGCGGCGGACGCGGGCATCAAGGTGATCGTGTGCATCACCGAAGGCATTCCGGTGCTGGACATGCTCAACGTCAAGGCCGCGCTGCGTGCCAACAACTCGATACTGATCGGCCCGAACTGCCCCGGCATCATCACGCCGGGCGAGTGCAAGATCGGCATCATGCCCGGCTTTATTCACAAGAAGGGCAAGGTCGGCGTCGTATCGCGCTCCGGCACGCTCACCTATGAGGCCGTGTACCAGACCACCAAACTCGGCCTGGGGCAAACCACCTGCGTCGGCATCGGCGGCGACCCGATCAAGGGACTGGATTTCATCGACTGCCTGAAGATGTTCCAGGAAGACCCGGAAACCGAAGCGATCATCATGGTCGGCGAAATCGGCGGCAACCGCGAAGAAGCGGCGGCGGAATACATCAAGGCGCACGTCACCAAACCGGTGGCCGGTTACATCGCCGGGCAGACCGCACCGAAGGGTAAGCGCATGGGCCATGCCGGCGCGATCATCGCCGGCGGCAAAGGGCTGGCCTCCGACAAGATGGCCGCACTCGAAGCGGTCGGCGTCGTCGTGGCCAAATCGCCCGCAGGTCTGGGCGAAGCGATGGTCGAAGCGATCAAAAGAAAAGCAAAATGATACTGTAGGGCGATAAGCTTTGCCGTTTCACAGGGGCGCGATTTATCGCGCCCTTTTCATCAGCTGCCCGCTTTCGGTGCTCCGACCTGCACCGTGTCCGTTCCCTTCAGCTTGTCAAAGCTGCGCAGTCCGGCGATGCCCAGCATGCCAGACAGGATTACCCAGAGTTGTTCGGCTGGCAGCACGGGCGGCGGTTGCAGCGTGGCAGGCACCCAGCCATGGGCTTGAAAAAATGTCCAGCCCCATTCCATCAGCGGGTAGAGGATGAACTGGTAGGCCAGTGCGATGCCGCCTACCCAGCCGATGAAAGGACGCCAGCCAGCGACGAATACGCTGGCGTGTTGCGCCTCGGTTTTGTCTATTTCCAATTGGCCTTTGACCAGGTCGGCCTCGATGCTTTTTTCCTGCAACGCGATCTTCAGGCGTTCTTCGTCCGAGGTGAAGAGGTCGTCGGCCACTTTGCCGACGCCTTCGATGATGCTGCCAATACCAAGCATATCCAGACTCATGCTAGCCCCCCGATGGTGCGGTTGATCCAGCCCAGCAGGAACTTGGTCTGGCTGCGATCCTTGTTGCAGATTTGCGCGTAGCGGGCGACCTTGGCGAGCGCGTATTTGGTTACGAACACGGCTTCGTCCAGCGCGTTGAGTTTTTCCTGTGTGACCGGGCCGATGCTGCCATCCGGCACGGTGCCGACCACGATCTGCGCCAGCTTCGCGGCGGTGCCGGTTCCCGCATTCACGGCGAAGTCGAAGATGGCTTCCGCGGTGGACTGGCGGGCCAGCGCGTCGCCGGAGACTTTGTCCCAGAATTGCTGTTTGTAGAAATCGCGCACCAGTGCGGTGAGCTGCGGGTTGGTCGTGTCCTTGCTGTCTATGTAGCGCCAGCCGGGCCAGTTTGGATGAAAGTTGCGGGCAATGCCCGCGTAGGTTTGTCCGCCCCGGTCGGCAGCGATATCGATCAGCTGGAACCCACCCTCGTTGTGGATCATCTTGTCGAATGCGGGATTGAAGTCGGCCATGATCATATCTCCCTGTTACAGCCAACAAATGGAGATGGATATGGGCTTGCCGGAACGGCATGAAGAAAAATAGAATTGCCTGAAACCATTGTGATTCCTCCTTTGAACAGAATTTGCTGCTGGCGCTGGTTCCCGTATGTGCGGGAATCAACAGTGAAGCGGGAAAATTTCTCGCTTCATTTCATCTCGTTCGAGATGAGCTTGCGCCAGCCTCCTGTTCTGGGGTGCCGCCGGTTGCCCCATGCCGTGCTTGCGGTATGGTGTGCGTTGCGGCGGACTTGCAAGTAGGACGAACTCTATTTGAATCCCTGCGAGAGTGTCAATAGTGGCGAGAGGAGTATTGGGTGATAGGCAGAAAAATGGCGTATGGCTGCGCATGTTCCAGAATGCGCGGAAGCGTGCAGAATGATTTTTTGTATCTGATCCGAATGGGATAGGGCTCAATAAAAATGGGATGCCTCGGCATCCCCTTTACTTACTGCGGCATGGCTGCTACCGCATCCCGCCCACCTGACCAGAGTTACTCAAAATTGCACTTCATTCCCGAATTTGCCTTTTAACGGTGCGCTGATTTTTGTCCATCACTTACGTCACAGCTTCTTGATTATTGCACTCTAGCGAACCCACACTGTTTTCGCATTCATAAATTCAAGCATCCCGAGCCTTGATAATTCGCGCCCATAGCCTGAGGATTTCACGCCGCCGAACGGCAGGCGCGGATCGGACTTGACCATGCCGTTGATGAAGGTGCAGCCAGCCTCGATATGTGCCGCCAGCTGTTCGGCGCGTACCGTATCCTTGCTCCAGATCGACGAACCGAGGCCAAAGCGGGTTTCGTTGGCGATGCGCAGCGCGTCTTGTTCGTTGGCGGCGCGGATCACGATTGCCACCGGGCCGAACAGTTCTTCATGGTAAGCACAAGTGTCGGCGGTGACATGATCGAGGATCGATGGCTGGTAGAAAAATCCTTCCCGTTCGACAGGCTTGCAACCGGTCAACGCCACCGCACCCTGTGCGATGGAATCAGTGACCTGGCGATGCAGTGTATCGCGCAGATCGAGGCGTGCCATCGGGCCGATTTGCGTGGCGTCGTCGAGCGGGTCGCCGACCTTGAGCGCTTCCACTCTGGTTTTGAAGCGTTGCAAAAAATCGTCCGCGATCTGCGGCACGACGATGAAGCGTTTCGCGGCGATGCACGATTGGCCGCAATTCAGGAAGCGCGAGGCCACTGCCATGTCGGCGGCCAGTTCCAGGTCGGCATCGTGCAGCACGATGAACGGGTCGGAGCCGCCCAGTTCCAGCACGCATTTTTTCAGGTGCTGTCCTGCGAGTGCTGCGACCTTGCGTCCGGCGGCTTCCGAGCCGGTGAGCGTGACCGCATGCACATGCGGGCTGGCGATGGCCTCGGCCACCTGCTCGACTTCGATCATCAGGTTTGTGAACACACCTTCCATCAGGCCAGAATCGCGGAACAGCGTCTCAATTGCCAGCCCGCACTGCGGCACATTCGGCGCGTGTTTCAGCAACAGCGCGTTGCCCGCCATCAGGGTCGGGGCGGCGGCGCGGAACACCTGCCAGAACGGGAAATTCCACGGCATGATGGCCAGCACCACACCGAGCGGGTAATGTGTGACATAGCTCTTGCCGGCATCCGATGCCAGCGTTTCGGCGCGCATAAATTCTTCGCCATGTTGCGCGTAGTAGTCACAGACACCGGCGCATTTTTCAACCTCGGCACGGGCTTCGCGCAACGGCTTGCCCATTTCCTGTGTGATGAGGGAAGCGTAGTGGTCACGTTGTGCGTGTAGCTGAATTGCCACATTGCGCAGTACTTCGGTGCGTTGGGAAAAAGTTGTTTGCGCCCAGGCTTGCTGCGCATGGCAGGTTTTTTCCAGCGCCTGTTTCAGGCGGCTGTCGTTCCAACTGGCGTGAGTCTGAATCAGTTGAGCGGTGGTTGGGTTCAGGCTTGTGTGTGGCATAAGTGACATGTCGTGTAATTCTGATTTGCAATTTTAACGCACAAAAGAATAACGCCCGCTTGCGCGGGCGTTATTTTGCAACAACATTCTGTTTCGTTATGACTTGAGCGAGACGAACACTTCGTCCAGCATCTTCTTGGCATCGCCGAACAGCATGCGGTTGTTCTCCTTGTAGAACAGCGGATTGTCGACGCCCGCATAGCCGGAGGCCATGCTGCGCTTCATCACGATCGAGGTCTTGGCCTTCCACACTTCCAGCACCGGCATTCCGGCGATCGGGCTGTTCGGGTCGTCCTGCGCGGCCGGGTTCACGATGTCGTTGGCGCCGATCACCATCGCGACGTCGGTGTCGGGGAAGTCCTCGTTGAGTTCATCCATTTCCAGCACGATGTCATAGGGTACCTTGGCTTCGGCCAATAGCACGTTCATGTGGCCGGGCATGCGGCCGGCGACCGGGTGGATGCCGAAGCGCACATTGACGCCTTTTTCGCGCAGATGCTGGGTGATTTCGTAGACGATATGCTGGGCCTGTGCCACCGCCATGCCATAGCCCGGCACGATGATCACGTTCTTGGCTTCGCGCAGCAGCTCGGCGGTCTCTGCCGCACTGACCGCTACGACTTCTCCGACCGGTTGCGCATCGCCACTCGGTGCGGCGGCAGGCGCACCGCCACCAGTGCCGAAGCCGCCTGCAATCACGCTGATGAAGTGGCGGTTCATCGCCTTGCACATGATGTAAGAGAGGATCGCACCGCTTGAACCCACCAATGCGCCGATGACGATCAGCAGGTCATTATTCAGCATGAAGCCGGTTGCTGCCGCTGCCCAGCCGGAATAGCTGTTCAGCATCGACACCACGACCGGCATATCGGCGCCGCCAATCGCCATCACCATGTGGATACCGAACAACAGTGCGATCACCGTCATCACGATCAGCGGCACCAAGCCGGCGGATACCGATTCACTGTGCAGGAAAACACCGCCGAAATAGATGACGACCAGCAGGCCGGCAAGATTCAGCCAGTGGCGTGCAGGCAGCAACAGCGGTTTGCCGCCGATCTTGCCCGACAGCTTGCCGAAGGCGATGATCGAGCCGGAGAAGGTTACCGCGCCGATCAGGATGCCGATGTAGATTTCAACTTCATGGATGGCTTTTTCTGCATGAGTCAGGTTGGCTGCCGCCGCCGGGTCGAAGTAATTCGCAAACCCGACCAGACAGGCGGCCAGCCCCACCAGGCTGTGCATCAATGCGACCAGTTCGGGCATTTCCGTCATCTTCACGACGCGGGCGGCATAAATGCCGATGCCGCCGCCGACCACCATCGAACCGATGATCCACGGGATGCCGGCCATCGTGACACGCGGTCCGCAGATGGTCGCCAGCACCGCGAGCGTCATGCCGATCATGCCGTAGAGATTGCCGCGCCGTGAGGTTTCCGGATGGGAAAGGCCGCCGAGGCTCAGAATGAAAAGTATCGTCGCGCCGATATATGAAACTGTTGCCAGACTTTCAGACATGATTGATTACCCTGTATTGTTTTTACGGTCTTATTTGCGGAACATCGCCAGCATGCGCTGGGTGACGGCAAAACCGCCGAACATGTTGACTGCGGTGAGCGCCAGTGCGGCAACGGCGAGGCCGAGGATCAGGCCCCTGCCATCGGTCGCTCCATCAAGCGGCGGGGCGACCTGCACCAGCGCGCCGATCGCGATGATGCTGCTGATCGCATTGGTGACGCTCATCAGCGGCGTGTGCAGGGCCGGGGTGACATTCCACACCACCATGTAGCCGACGAAGCAGGCCAGCACGAACACCGTGAAGTGTCCGAGGAACGCTGCCGGGGCATACGCGCCGATAAGCCAGAACAGGACTGCGGCAACAGCGAACATGATCGCCAGTTTGCCTCCGTCCATCGGCGCACCGCTGCCGCCGTGCCCGTGGCCCTTGGCCGCCGGGGCCGCCGCCGGCTTGGCCGCCGGTTTCGCCGGTGCGACCGACTGCTTCGGCGCGGGCGCCGGCCAGGTGACGTTGCCTTCCTTGATGACCGTCAGACCGCGGATAGCCTCGTCTTCCATGTTGACGTTGATGACGCCGTCCTTGGTCTTGCACAGCTCTTCGGTCAGGCGGAACAGGTTGGTCGCGTACAGCGTGGAGGACTGTTTGGCCAGTCGGCTCGGTAAATCCGTATAGCCGATAATCGTTACACCGTGCTTCACGACCGCTTGGCCGGGTTCGGTCAGTTCGCAGTTGCCGCCCTGTTCGGCCGCCAGGTCGACGATGACGCTGCCTGGCTTCATCGACTGCACCATTTCGGCGGTGATCAGTTTGGGCGCGGGTTTGCCGGGGATCAGCGCGGTGGTGATGATGATGTCCACTTCTTTGGCCTGTTTGGCGTACATCTCGCGCTGGGCTTTCTGGAAGCCCTCGCTCATCACCTTGGCGTAGCCGCCGCCGCCGGAACCTTCTTCCTCATAATCGACCTTGACGAATTC
>JAIELH010000057.1 GCA_019753125.1 Gallionellaceae bacterium
AATGCCGACATCGCTCTGGCGCGGGAAATCGGCGCAGATGGGGTGCAGCTTACTGGCGCGCAATTGGCGGAGTTGAAGAGCAGGCCGGAACTGGATTGGTGCGCTGCGTCATGCCACAACGTTGAGGAGTTGCGCCGCGCCGAAGCGCTGGGTTGCGATTTTGCGCTGCTGAGCCCGGTGTCGCCGACGAAAAGCCATCCGGGAGCGCCGCATCTGGGTTGGGAAAACTTTGCGGCAATTGCGGCAGGTTCGTCGATTCCGGTGTATGCGCTCGGCGGGTTGACGCATGATGACATGCAGACCGCATGGCAGCATGGTGCGCATGGCATCGCTCTATTGCGTCAGGCTTGGTGAGATGGCTCGGTAAATTCCTGCCCGTCCGCAGGTTGCGCGACGCGATATTCCTCGTTCGCCCATTTGCCCAGATCGACCATTTTGCAGCGTTCGCTGCAAAACGGGCGGAAACGATTATTGGCATCCCACTGATGTTCTTTGCCGCATTGCGGGCATGCGACGATCGGTGGCGTCTTGGATTGCATTATGAGGAGAGGCTGCAAAAAGTCAGGTCAAACGGCACGTCGTGTTCAAACAAGGTGGTTTTAGCGGCAAAATCGGCGGCGATAAAGCGGATATTGATCGCGTATTTGTTGGCGCCCACTTCGGGGATGCAGGGCAGATTTTCGTCCAGGCTGAGGCGCAGCATTTGCGCGACGCGCCCACCCTGCATTTGCTGGAAAGTACCCTGATGTGCGGTGAAGCGCAACACCTTGCTGCTGTCGCGCAACAGGCGCAATACGATATTCATGCCTTCTTTGATCGGAAGGAACGGGGCAAGCCACGCGGTTAAATCATCGCGACGTGACTGGGCGCTTTTCTCCAGCCAGTAGTGATAGGAGGGCAGGTCGAATTCGCACATGCCGCCCGGTATGCCGGCGCGCTGTTTGATGCCCATCAGCCATTCGTTATCGCGCAGGTGCTGGCCGGTTTTTCCGGGCATCGCGAGCAGGCCGGTCGAAGCCGCATCAATTTTTGTAATGAGTTCGTCCAGCGCATCTTCGGAAATTGCCGGGTTGTTGTGCAGCGCGGAAAAAAACCGCTTCTGCCGTTCGAGTTCCTGCAGCAATTCGGACTTCAGATCGGCGCGATAGGAAACTTCAAGAATTTCAAACAGGGTAATCAGCGCGGCATGGTGGTCCATGCTATGCCCGCGCGCTGTGAAGTGCGCCATGCGCGCAAACAAATCGTTGAGGCGCAACAAGGTGCGCACTTTTTCGTTGAGAGGAAACTCGTAGTCGATCACGGCGGCATCAGCGAATAGATTTCGGTGGCGAACAGTATATTGAATAACCTTGTATCGTCAATTGTTGTTTGATAGTTTCGAGTAACGTTCATGCAGTATGGCGACCTGCTCGTTCAAGCTCTCCAGGGTGGTGGTATTGCGTATTACATCGTCGGCCAATTGCAACCGTTCGGCGCGCGGGGTTTGCCGGGCAATGATGGCGCGCACTTCGGCTTCGGTCATGCGGCTGCGCCGGATAACACGCTCAACCTGGGTGTTTTCGCCGCAATCTACCACCAATATGCGCTGCACCATTTGTTGAAATGCCTGGCTTTCCGGCAGCAGCGGCACGACCAGGATCAGGTACGGCTTTGCCGACAGTTGCTGCATTGCGGCTTTGGCCTGCTCGCGTATCAGCGGGTGCAGTATCCCTTCCAGGCGCTGTTTGGCGGCGCTATCTGAAAAGATTAAGGCGCGCATTTTTGCGCGATCCAGCGCGCCGTCATCCATGAGGTAGCTGCCGCCAAAGGCGGCATGGATTGCCGGGATTGCCTCGCCGCCGGCTTGCGTCAGGCAATGGGCAATCGCGTCAGTGTCAACGATGCCAGCACCCTGTTTTGCGAACAATTCGGCGACGGTGCTTTTGCCGCTGCCTATTCCGCCGGTAAGCCCCACGCACAGCCGCTTGTTCTGAGCTTGTCGAAGAGTCATGGGTGTGCGAGCAACTGCAGGTAGCTTTGTGTGATCTGCTGGCCCCAGAACAGCGCGATCAAGCCGCCGCCGGCAAGGTAGGGGCCGAACGGGATCGGGATGTTGCGACCGTGTTTGGCGGCCACGATCAGCGTGACGCCAACCGCTGCCCCGACCAGCGAGGACAGCAGGATGATCAAGGGCAGCATTTGCCAGCCCATCCATGCGCCAAGCGCAGCGAGCAGCTTGAAATCGCCGTAGCCCATGCCCTCCTTGCCGGTGAGCAACTTGAACAACCAGTACACACTCCATAACGTGAGATAGCCGAACACCGCTCCCAGCAGCGCACTGGGCAGGCTGGTGAAAGTGCCGAGCAAGTTGAACAATAAGCCTGCCCAGAGCAGCGGCAGCGTGATGTCGTCCGGCAGCAACTGCGTGTCAAAGTCGATTGCCGTGAGCGCGAGCAGCGCCCAGATCAACAGCAGCGCACCCGCTGCCGTCCAGCCAAAGCCGAAATGCCATGCGGCATAGCCGCACAGGAGGCCGCTGATCGCTTCGATGACCGGGTAGCGCGGCGAGATGGCGGCGCCGCAGCCCTTGCACTTGCCACGCAACAGCAGGTAGCTGGCGATCGGAATATTTTCCAGCGCGCCGATGGCGTGGCCGCAATGCGGGCAGGCGGAGCGTGGAACGAAGAGATTATAGGGGGGGCGGGCAACAGGTTCTTCGCCGCGCAGTTCGGCGCATTGCTGCTGCCAGCCGAGCTCCATCATCTTCGGCAAGCGATGGATCACGACGTTCAAGAAACTGCCGACCATTAAACCTAGAACAACGCACATGCCGGTAAATACCGGCGGTGACATTTGGAGAAGATGGAAGAATTCAGACATGTAGTTCGTTTCGGCGCGGGCTAATCCGCGAGCTGGCCAGAACACGCGCCGTGTTTTTTATTGTTGCGGTTAGCCAACTGCCTGGCCCATCTTGAAGATTGGCAGGTACATCGCGACCACCATGCCGCCGATCAGCGTGCCGAGCACTACCATGATGACCGGTTCCATCAGGCTGGAAAGCGCTTCCACGGCGTCATCCACTTCGGCCTCGAAAAAATCGGCAACCTTGCTCAGCATCGAATCCAGCGAGCCGGCTTCTTCGCCGATCGCCACCATCTGTAACACCATACTCGGAAATACGCCGGTATCTTGCATCGCGACGGTCAAGCTTTCACCGGAGGTGACGGCGCGCTGAATCGCCTTGGTGGCGTCAAAATACACTATATTGCCCGCTGCGCCCGCTACCGAGTCAAACGCTTCCACCAGCGGTACGCCGGCCGCGAACATCGTCGAAAGGGTGCGCGCCCAGCGCGCGATGCTGGCGATCTTGATCAGGTGGCCGAAGATCGGCAGTTTCAGCATCATCCGGTCCATCGCGCTTTGCATTTTCTTGCTGCGTTTCCAGAAATAGAAAAAAGTGTAGAAGCCGCCGCCAACCCCGCCAAAAATTGCCCACCACCATTTCACGAAGAAATCGGAAATGCCCATGATTACCAGTGTCGGGGCAGGCAGGTCGGCGCCAAAGCTGGAAAACAGCTCCTTGAAAGCGGGAATCACGAAAATCATGATTACTGCGGTGATAACGAAGGCGATGACGATGATCGAGACCGGATAGAACAACGCCGATTTGATCTTGCTCTTGATCGCCTGGATTTTTTCCTTGTAGCTCGCCAGGCGGTCCAGCAGCGTATCCAGAATACCCGCAGCTTCACCCGCCCCGATCAGGTTGCAATACAATTCGTCGAAATACAGCGGATATTTCTTGAAGGCCTGTTGCAAGCTGCTGCCGGTCTCCACGTCGGTTTTGATGTCGAACAGCAGCTTTGCCACCGAGGGATTACTGTGCCCCTTGCCAACGATATCGAATGCCTGCAGCAGCGGCACGCCGGATTTCATCATCGTGGCCAACTGACGTGTGAACAGCGCGATGTCTTTCTCGCCGATAGGTTTGGTGCTGGCACGCAGGCGTTTTACTTTCAGGACGTTGATGCCTTGGCGTCGCAGCGCGGAGGAAACGGTGGCCTCGCCGGGCGCGCGCATCTCGCCTTTGACCAGCTTGCCGGTTTTGTCCTTGCCTTCCCAGAGGTAGGAATATTCTTTTGCTTTTTGAACTTTTTGTGCGACAGCCATAGCCACTCCCTTGGGTCACGACTTAACGTTGGCGGGCATCATGCCGAGCTTTGTGGTTATTGTAAAGCTGAAATGGAGAGTGGGGAGTAGGAAGCAGGGAGTGGGAAAACCAGCTCCCGCTCTCCACTCTCCACTTCCTATTGTTTTCCCATTTGTGCCGGGAATATTCGCGCCATTTTTACGATCCGATCCTGGGTCTGGATGATTTCGATCGGGTAACCGGCGATTTTCAAGCTGGTGCCGGTTTCCGGGATGTCTTCCAGATGTTCGAGTATCAGGCCGTTCAGCGTTTTTGCGCCTTTCAGCGGCAGATGCAGCCCCAGTTTGCGGTTCAGCTCGCGCAGGCTGCTGCTGCCCTCAAGCAGGAAGCTGCCGTCTTCCTGGCGCAGAAACTTCCCGGCTTGCGCCGGCGATTGTGTCGTGAATTCCCCGACGATTTCTTCCAGGATATTTTCCAGCGTCACCAGGCCGAGCAGTTCGCCGTATTCGTCCACTACCAGCCCAAGCCGCGTATGGCGCTCCTGGAATTGTTGCAGTTGTTTGAGCAACGGCGTGTCGGAAGGGATGAAATATGGTTCGTGGAGTGTTTCGCGCAGTTGCACTATGTCCAGCGCGGCTTCCTGCAACAATGCCGGAGCGCGCTTGATGTGCAGGATGCCGATGATGTTGCTGGGTGCATCGGCATAAACCGGCAGCAGCGTATGGTGGCAGGTGATGATCTGCTGGCGCAGCTCGGCAGGCTCGGCATTGATGTCCAGCGCTTCGATCTGGTTGCGCGGAATCATCACATCGTTGACGGTGATGCGTTCGAGATCGACCAGGTTCAGCAGCATCTTCTGGTGTTTGCGCGGCATGAAGTGTTCTGCATCCAGCACCAGACCGCGCAATTCTTCCAGCGTCATTTTTTGTTTGCTCTGGTCGGTCTGTATCCGGATGCGCAGCAGCCACAGAAAGCCTTTGACCAGTGCGGTGGCCACCGAGACGACCGGATGAAACAGCGTGATCAGCGGCGTGAGCACATAGCTGGCGGGCAATGCGATGCGTTCCGGATAGCTCGCGGCGATGACCTTGGGCATGATTTCGCTGAACACCAGCAACGCGAAGGTAATGGCCAGCGTACCCAGCAGGATCGCCACATCGTCCTGCCCGAACAGGCGCAGGATAATGATGTTGGTCACCGCGGCGGAGGCGACGTTAAGCAGCGTATTGCCGAGCAGGATCGAGCCGAGCAGTTTGTCGACCTTGCCGAGCAGGCGGCTGGCCAATCTGGCGCTACGGTTTCCTTTGCGCACCAGACTGTTCAGGCGATAGCGGTTGATCGCCATCATGCTGGTTTCCGATCCGGAAAAGAATGCGCTGCACAATAGCAGCAGCAACAGGATGCCAAACAGCGTACTTAAGGGGATATCGTCCAAAGTTGTGCTTAGAAGACTAGGATGTCTGGAATGGTGCGAGAGAGTCTGGCATGTGTCAAGCGGGACGCCGCAAGCTCCGTGTCATCAGGAATGTTCCGGCAATCACCATCGGCAGGCTCAGCCATTGCCCCATGCTCATGCCGAGCGACAGCAGGCCGAGGAAATCGTCCGGCTCACGGGTGAATTCGCCGAGGAGGCGGAAACTGCCATAGCCGATCAGAAACAGGCCGGATACCGTGCCTACCGGGCGCGGTTTGCGCGCATACAGCCACAGCAGAGTGAACAGCAGCAAGCCTTCCAGCGCGAATTCATAGAGTTGCGAGGGATGGCGCGGCAAATTGTCCACTCTGGGGAAGATCATCGCCCACGGCACATCGGCCGGCCGCCCCCACAACTCGCCATTGATGAAATTGCCCAGCCGGCCGAATGCCAGGCCGGGCGGAACCAGCGGGGCAATGAAATCGGTGATTTCCAGCCAGCGCAGCCGCTGCTTGTGCGCGAACCAGGCCATTGCGGCCAGCACTCCCAGAAAGCCGCCATGGAACGACATGCCGCCCTGCCACACCGCGAGGATTTCCAGCGGATGCCCGAGGTAATACGAAGCCTTGTAAAAGAACACATAGCCCAGCCGCCCGCCGAAAATCACGCCGAGCACGCCGTAAAACAGCAGGTCGTCGAGCAGTCTGGCGTCGATCCGGGGATTGTTCAGTATGGCGATGCGCTTGCGCCCCAGCCACAGGAAGGTCAGAAAGCCGGCCAGGTACATCAGCCCGTACCAGTGGATCGCGAGCGGACCGAGTTGTATCGCGACGGGGTTGAATTGGGGGTGAACAAGCATGATAAAACCTCTGCACAACTACTGCGCTTGTTGATACTGCGTTAAAAAATGGTTCAAAATCCTCATGTACAAAAGTACATTCCGGTTTCTCACCATTTTTTGCCTTGCCTCAACTGCGCTCGCTACGTTGTGCAGAGGTTTTATGGTGGAATCGGGTAAAATGTGCGGTTGGATTATACGTGTGCTTTGCCACTATTGAAGGAAATAACATGCCAGCTTACCGTTCCCGCACTTCCACCCATGGCCGCAACATGGCCGGCGCACGCGCTTTATGGCGCGCCACCGGCATGGCCGAGGGCGACTTCGGCAAGCCGATCATCGCGATCGCCAACTCGTTTACCCAGTTTGTGCCGGGCCATGTCCACCTGAAGGATATGGGGCAACTGGTCGCGCGCGAAATCGAGAAGGCGGGCGGCATCGCCAAGGAGTTCAACACGATTGCCGTCGATGATGGTATTGCGATGGGACATGACGGCATGTTGTATTCGTTGCCCAGCCGCGACTTGATCGCCGATTCGGTGGAATACATGGTCAATGCCCATTGCGCCGACGCGCTGGTGTGCATCTCCAATTGCGACAAGATCACACCCGGCATGGTAATGGCGGCGATGCGCCTGAACATCCCGGTGATATTTGTCTCGGGCGGGCCGATGGAAGCGGGCAAGGTGAACTGGCATGGCCAGACCAGAGGGCTGGATCTGGTCGATGCAATGGTGGCGGCGGCCGATAGCCATTGCAGCGACGAGGAAGTGGAGGCGATCGAGCGTTCCGCCTGCCCCACCTGCGGCTCCTGCTCCGGCATGTTTACCGCCAATTCGATGAATTGCCTGACCGAGGCGCTGGGTCTGTCGTTGCCCGGCAACGGCTCGCTGGTCGCGACACATGCTGAGCGCAAGCAGTTGTTCCTGCGCGCAGGGCAGGTGATCGTCGAGCTGTGCAAACGTTATTACGAGCAGGACGATGCTTCGGTGCTACCGCGCAGCATCGCCACGTTTGCTGCATTCGAGAATGCAATGACGCTGGACATCGCGATGGGCGGTTCGACCAACACGGTGTTGCACCTGCTCGCGATCGCGCATGAAGCGGGCGTGAATTTTACGATGCAGGATATGGACAGGCTGTCGCGCCATGTGCCGACGCTATGCAAGGTCGCACCGTCGTCCGAATATCATATGGAAGACGTGCATCGTGCCGGCGGAATCCCCGCAATTCTGGGCGAACTGGATCGCGCCGGATTGTTGCACGGCGAAACCGGTACGGTATATAGCAAAACCTTGCGCGATGGCCTCAAACACTGGGATATCGTGCAGACCGCTGACGAAACTGTGAAAAAATTCTTTCGTGCCGCGCCCGGCGGTGTCGTCACGACGCTGGCCTTTTCGCAGTCAATGCACTATCCGGAGCTGGATGCGGATCGCGCCAATGGTTGCATCCGCAACAAGGCGCACGCCCATTCGCAGGACGGCGGGCTGGCGGTGCTGTATGGCAATATCGCGCTGGATGGTTGCATCGTGAAGACAGCAGGTGTCGATGAGAGCATCCTGAAATTCAGTGGGCGGGCACGCGTATTCGAGAGCCAGGACGACGCGGTCGCGGCCATTCTTGCCGACCGGATCGTCGCGGGCGATGTGGTGGTAATCCGCTATGAAGGGCCGAGAGGCGGGCCGGGCATGCAGGAAATGCTGTATCCGACCAGCTACCTGAAATCGAAAGGGCTGGGCAAGGCGTGCGCGCTACTCACCGACGGGCGTTTTTCCGGCGGCACGTCCGGCCTGAGCATCGGGCACGTTTCTCCGGAAGCAGCAAGCGGCGGCGCGATCGCGCTGGTGCAGGAAGGCGACCGTATCGAGATCGACATTCCGCAGCGCAGTATCAGCCTGGCGATTTCCGACATTGAGTTGGCGCAACGCCGCGCAGCGATGCAGGCCAAGGGCAAGCAGGCATGGAAGCCGGCAACAGAGCGCCGGCGCAGGGTATCGGTTGCGTTGCGCGCTTACGCCGCAATGGTGACCAGCGCCGACAAGGGCGCGGTGCGCGATGTGGCGCAGGTCGAAAAATAATACGGCGTGAAATTCTGATAACCCGACAAGATATAAAAATGGCCACAGTTCAGGAACTAAATACGCAATTTGGCATCAATCGCCAGCTTGTTTTTCGCGAAGATGCGAGCGGGTTGATCGTTGCGGAAATCGGCAATGCGCAGGCAAACGCAACGTTATGTTTGCAGGGCGCACACCTGATGACCTGGCAGCCAAAAAACCAGGCCGTACCGGTGGTGTGGCTGTCGCGCGACGCCCGACTGGCCGAGGGAAAATCGATCCGGGGCGGCGTGCCGGTATGCTGGCCGTGGTTCGGCGCACACGCTTCGGATGCAAGCCTTCCCGCGCATGGTTTTGCGCGCACCGTGCCTTGGGAGGTTGTCGAAACCGGTGCCGAAGCAAACGGCGCGACACGGTTGTCGCTACGCCTGCTGGCAAGCGCAAAAACACGGGCGCAGTGGCCGCACCAGGCGCAGCTCGTATTGAAGGTGGTTGTTGGTGAAACGTTACGCATGGAATTGACCACGGAAAATACCGGAACATCCGACTTCGTCATCAGCGAGGCGCTGCATACTTATTTCCGGATTGGCGATATCGGCTCGGTACGCGTTGCCGGCTTGTCGGGCCGTGAATTCTGGGACAAAGTCGGCGGCAGTACGCTCAGGAAACAGCAGGGTGCGATCAGCTTTTCGGCGGAAACAGACCGCGTGTATATCGATACCGCTGAAGAATGCGTAATTGAGGACGAACAACTTAACAGGCATATTCATATTGCCAAGTCCGGCAGCCTATCCACCGTGGTGTGGACGCCGTGGATTGAAAAGGCCGGCAGGATGGGTGATATGGGGCAGCCGGATGGCTGGCGCGAAATGCTGTGCATAGAATCGGCCAATGCCTTCGATAATGCGGTAAAAGTCCCGGCCGGAACCAGGCACACGCTCAGTATCGAATACCGTGTCGAATCGTTGTAATTATTGAACTCAAATCTGGTAGCGAGAGTGGGCGGCACTCCCGCAATGGATGGGTATTGAAATTTTTTATATCGTGAACCAATTCATCAACCCGGCGGTCAATTGCAGGGTTTAATGGATTGTCTGAAAAGGAGAACTATGCATAAACGGAATATCTTGCTGACATCGTTGTTGGTCGTTTTGTATGGCTGTCAGCCGGGAGCACCCGCACAACAAGTTATAGCGCCTGCCGCAGCGATAACTTCAACTGCTGTGCAGCCTGCTACGTTGCATCATGCGGCCACGCAAGCCGCCAATGCTGTGGTGTCAATGGAAGAGGGCACGGAATTGGCGAAAAAAATCGGCTGTTTTGCCTGCCACTCAATCGAGAAAAAATTGCTTGGCCCGTCATGGAAAAATGTGGCGGCACGCTTTAACGGCAATCCTGACGCTGAAATTTATTTGATGAACAAGTTTCTCAATGGCGGCAGCGGCGCATGGGGCAGCATAGCGATGCCCGGCTACCCGCATGTGAGCGAGGCGGATCGCAGGACTCTGGCAAGATGGGTGCTGTCGCTGAAATAGCTTGTCAACGCGAAGGAAGTTGAGCGCGTTGTAGCCTTCGTAATATTGTTTTATACTGCCGGGCTGTTTTGGCGGGCAAAGTTGTTAAGAATCATCGGTGAAGGGTGACCTTCACATTGTTAGTCAGTTATTTTTTAACATAAAACGGAGAAAAGCATGAAGTCTATTATTACAGGTTTGTTGGTGGCGGCAGGTTTGATGGTTGCGGGTGGCGCGTCGGCAGTTGATATGCCGAAACTAGCGAAGGACAGGGGGTGCGTTGCTTGTCACGCGATCGGCAAGAAGGGTGTTGGCCCGGATTGGATGGAAGTATCCCAGAAGTACAAGGGCGATGCTACTGCCGAAGCCAAGCTGAGCGAAAAAGTGGCCAAGGGCGGTGTGGGCGTATGGGGCAAGATGCCGATGCCTGCCAATCCTAAGGTAACTCCCGCAGAAATGAAGGAACTGATCACCTTCGTTCTGGGCTTGGCCAAGTAAGGTAACAAGTAATTCAGAAAAACCGGCGCAAGCCGGTTTTTTTGTGGCCGTAAATTGACAATTCAAGCCCGTCCTTCACATAATCCTAGAAACCTCAGTTGACCGCTCATTGAAGTGCATAGATCAATGGCTAAAATGGTTTTTGTGTTGCTTTGCCGTCTCACCGATTGGGTGAGCGCACTACGGGGCGGATTGCACGGTTCTGGCAGCGCATGGCGTCGTTATGCCTTGCCCTGCACCCCCATAACCGCACACTCCGCCCCGTCCAACTGAGGTTTCTAGGATAATCCGCCCGCATTCTTCAGGAGATCATTCATGTCGTTTTATTGTGTACGGCCACTGTTGCTCGCCGCTTTACCCTTATTGCTGGTTGCGTGCGGAAAATCTTCCAGCGAACAAGCGGCTCCTGCCGGCAAGGCGGCATCTTCCGGCGAGTTGCTGGTGCGCATCGGGGCTGTCGCGCCGCTTACCGGCAATCAGGCGCATATCGGCAAGGATAACGAGAGCGGCACGCGCATGGCGATAGATGACGCCAACGCCAAGGGCATCATGATTGGCGGGCGCAAGGCGCGTTTCGAACTGGTCAGCGAGGACGATCAGGCCGACCCCAAGACCGCCACCATTGTGGCGCAAAAACTGGTGGACAACAAAGTGAGCGGCGTGGTCGGCCACCTTAATTCCGGCACGACCATTCCCGCCTCAAAAATCTATAACGACAACGGCATTGTCCAAATTTCTCCTTCCGCTACGGCGGTCAGTTACACCGCGCAGGGCTTCAAGACCGTGTTCCGCGTGATGGCGAATGATGCCCAGCAGGGCCATGTGCTGGGCGAGTATGCAACAAAAAATCTCGGCGCAAAAAAGATTGCCGTGATAGATGATCGCACCGCTTACGGGCAGGGGCTGGCCGATGAATTCATCAAGGCGGCGCAGGCGAACGGCGCGCAAATCGTGGCGCATGAATACACCAATGACAAGGCGGTGGACTTTACTGCCGTGTTGACCGCAGTAAAAGGCAAGAAACCGGAACTGTTGTTCTTTGGAGGTATGGACCCGCAGGCAGGTCCGATGGCGAAACAGATCAAGGGGCTCGCGTTGGACCTGAAGTTCATGATGGGCGACGGCGGCTATACCCCGGCATTCATCAAGCTGGCGGGCGATGCGGCAGAAGGCGCTTATGCTTCGCTGCCCGGCGTACCGCTTGCCAAGATGCCAGGCGGCAAGGAGTTTGAAGCGCGCTTTGTCGCAAAATACCAGCCGATCCAGTTGTACGCGCCGTATTGCTACGACGCAGTCAATGTGATGATCGCCGCAATGCAAAAGGCCGGTTCTACCGAACCGGCAAGCTACCTGCCAGCGCTTGCCGGTATTTCATACGACGGGGTAACGGCAAAAATACAGTTCGACGCCAAGGGTGACCTCAAAGATGGCGCCGTGACAATGTATCAGGTGCAACAGGGCAAGTGGCAGCCGCTGGAAACGCTGGCCGCAAGCGCTGCGGCGCATTGATGAAGCGCCTGTAAAACAGGAAGCGGCACGTTTGCAGCGTGTCGTTTTTTGTTTACCAATTATGGAAATATTCTTTCAGCAAATCGTCAATGGCTTGGTGCAAGGCAGTGTTTACGCGCTGGTCGCACTCGGCTATACCATGGTGTACGGCATCCTCGGTCTGATCAACTTTGCGCACGGCGAAGTAGTGATGATCGGCGCGATGCTGGCGCTTTCCTCGTTAAACGCGATGCTGGGCTGGGGGATGCCGCCGTTGCTGGCTTTGCCGTTGAGTCTGGCATTCACGATGCTGGGCTGCATGGCTTTGGGCTATGGCATCGAGCGCATTGCCTATCGCCCGCTGCGCCACGCGCCGCGCTTGGCGCCGCTGATCACCGCGATCGGCGTTTCGATCGTGCTGCAGAATCTGGCGATGATGGTCTGGGGGCGGCAGTATCATGCGTTTCCGCAGATGATCGCCAACAACACGCACACCTTGGCCGGCGCAATCATCAATGACGTTCAGATCATCATTTTCATTACGGCATTGGCAATCATGGCGGGGCTGATGGTGGTGGTGCACCGCACCCGGTTGGGGCGCGCAATGCGCGCCGTCGCCGAGGATCAACATGCCGCGCAATTGATGGGGGTGGACATCAACCGCGTGATTTCCATCACCTTCATGCTCGGTTCGGCGCTGGCCGCAGTAGCGGGGTTGATGGTTAGCGCCAACTATGGGCTGGCGCATTACTACATGGGTTTCTTGCTTGGCCTGAAAGCCTTCACCGCTGCGGTGCTGGGCGGGATCGGCAACCTGCGCGGAGCGATGCTGGGCGGGCTGTTGCTCGGCCTGATCGAAAGCCTGGGGGCGGGCTACATCGGTGACCTGACCGGCGGTTTCATGGGCAGCAACTATCAGGATGTGTTCGCGTTCTTCGTGTTGATTGCGGTGCTGGTGCTCCGCCCATCGGGTTTGTTGGGTGAGCGCCTGGCGGAGCGTGCATGAACCAGGCAATTGGAATTAAATTATTTTTCCCGAGATGACGATCAACCAAAAATCAAAACCGCTGCTTGCCGTGCTCGCTATCGTGCTGCTGTTGCTGCCGTTCTTCATCGACGCACTGCTCGGGCGCGGCTGGGTGCGTATCGCGGATTTCGCGATGCTCTATATCATGCTGGCGCTCGGCCTGAATATCGTGGTCGGCTACGCGGGACTATTGGATCTGGGCTACATCGCATTCTTCGCGGTGGGCGCATACTGCTACGCGCTCACCGGGTCGCCGCATCTGGCCAGCGCGTTTCCGCTGTTGTTTCCGCATGGCATACACCTGTCGTTCTGGGTAGTCCTGCCGTTGGCGGCTTTATTGGCGGGCGGCTTTGGCGTGTTGCTTGGTGCGCCGACGCTGCGACTGCGCGGCGATTATCTGGCGATTGTCACGCTCGGCTTCGGCGAGATCATCCGCATTTTCCTGAACAATCTCAATGCGCCGCTCAATCTGACCAACGGCCCGCAAGGCATCAGCCGCATCGACCCCGTCAACGTGGCGGGTGCGCCGCTGAACGCCACGCAGCAGATACTCGGCGTCACGCTACCCTCGGTGCATCTGTATTTTTACCTGTTCCTGGCCTTCACCGCACTGGTGGTATTCACTTCGCGGCGCCTGGAAAAATCGCGTATCGGCCGTGCCTGGATGGCGATCCGCGAAGACGAGATCGCCGCATCCGCGATGGGCATCAACACGCGTAACCTCAAGCTGCTGGCGTTTGCGATGGGTGCGATGTTCGGTGGCGTGTCCGGCGCATTGTTTGCAGGTTTTCAGGGGTTTGTCAGCCCGGAAAGCTTCAGCCTGATGGAATCGGTCATGGTGCTATGCATGGTGGTGCTGGGCGGCATGGGCAACATTGCCGGGGTGATACTCGGCAGTGTGTTGCTGGCGTTGCTGCCCGAGGTGTTGCGCCACGGCGTCGTGCCGTTGCAGCAGGCGCTGTTCGGCAAGATGATTATCGACCCGGAGAGCTTGCGCATGCTGCTGTTTGGTGGTGCGTTGGTCGTGATGATGCTGTATCGCCCGGCCGGCTTGCTGCCGTCGCGGGTGCGCCGCCGCGAGCTGGATACCGATGAAGTGGCGGAGACAGTATGACGCAGGCAAACGCAGCAACAAATCGTAGGATGGGTGGAGCGCAGCGATACCCATCGTCCTGCTTTTGTTTGTACAACCGATTGATGGGTATCGCTGCGCTCCACCCATCCTACCTATCTTCGATACATTGCTGCGAACAGTTGTGGAGCCTGAATGAATAGCATTTCTGCCTCCCCTTTGTTGCAATTCTCCTCTATCAGCAAGCAGTTTGGCGGATTGAGCGCGTTAAGCGATGTGTCGCTGCACATCCGGCGCGGCGAAATTTACGGTCTGATCGGCCCGAACGGCGCGGGCAAGACTACGCTGTTCAATGTCATCACCGGGCTGTATCAGGCGAGTGCGGGCGAGTTTCAGTTTAACGGCAAAAATTATCAGTCATGTAAACCGCATGTTCTGGCGCGGGCCGGCATCGCGCGCACCTTCCAGAATATCCGGCTGTTCGCCAACCTCAGCGCGCTGGAAAACGTTATGATCGGGCGGCATGTGCGCACGAAGACGGGCGTGATCGGCGCGTTGCTGCGTAACCGGGCGGCGCGCCATGAAGAGCGCGCGATCGCCGAACGCGCACGCGAGTTGCTGGATTATGTCGGGATAACGAAGCCGCACCAGACGCTGGCGCGGCACCTGTCGTACGGGGAGCAGCGCCGCCTGGAGATCGCACGCGCGCTGGCGACCGACCCGCTGCTGCTGGCGCTGGATGAACCCGCCGCCGGCATGAACGCCACCGAAACCGAGAGCCTCAAGACGCTGTTGCAGACGATACGCGCCAGCGGCATCACCGTGCTGCTGATCGAGCACGACGTGAAACTCATCATGGTGCTATGCGACCGCGTCGCGGTGCTGGACTACGGCAAAAAGATCGCCGAGGGCATCCCGGACGAGGTGCGCCGGAAGCCAGCCGTGATCGCCGCCTATCTGGGAGGCAGCGATGACTGACTCACTGCTCGAAATACATGACCTGCAAGTCGCCTACGGCGGCATCCATGCGGTGAAAGGCGTCACGCTGCAAATCGCGCCGGGTGAACTGGTCGCGCTGATCGGCAGCAACGGCGCGGGCAAGACCACGACGCTGAAAACTCTGGCGGGCCTGCTGCATCCGGTCAGCGGGCAGATCCGCTACGACGGCAAAGACCTGCACAATATTGCCGCACACCAACGTGTGGCAATGGGCATCACGCTGGTGCCGGAAGGGCGCGGCATCTTCGCGCGCCTCACCGTGCAAGAGAATTTGCAGATGGGCGCATACAGCCGCAACGGCCAACATGAAATTGCGGCAGACTTGGCGCGTATGTACGAACTGTTTCCGCGCCTCGCCGAACGCAAAGATCAACTGGCCGGCACGCTTTCCGGCGGCGAGCAGCAGATGGCCGCGATGGCGCGCGCCTTGATGAGCCGCCCGCGCCTGCTGATGTTGGATGAACCCAGCATGGGGCTCGCGCCATTGATGGTGCAAAAGATATTCGAAACTGTCCGCGACATTGCGGCGCTCGGCATGAGCATCCTGCTGGTCGAGCAGAACGCCAGGCTCGCCCTGCAAGCCGCCCAGCGCGGCTATGTGATGGAAAGCGGCGCGATTACGTTGGCTGGCGCATCGGGCGAACTGCTCGGCAGCGAGGCGGTGCAACGCGCCTATCTGGGTGGTTAGACGAAATTAAGACGTGTGGTGAGCAGACAAGGTCTCATCTGCCTACGCGGTTTGGTATCCGCGTGGGCACAGAATCGTGCTCACCCTGCGACAGAAATACCACGCAAACTAGAACTGCTCGCTCTCATCTAGATACCGCCACTGCCCGACCGGCAGGTTGCCCAGTTTCACCTTGCCGATACGGATGCGTTTCAAGCCGGTAACGCTCAGCCCGACCAGTTCGCACATGCGGCGGATCTGGCGTTTTTTTCCCTCGCGCAGCACGAAGCGCAACTGGTCTTCGTTCTGCCAGGTGACCTTCGCGGGCTTCAGGTATTGGCCGTCCAGCTTGAGTCCCTGATTAAGCAAGGCCAGTCCGCTGTCTTTCAGTTTGCCCTGCACGCGCACCAGATATTCCTTGTCCACTTTGGAATCTTCACCGATCAGTTGCTTGGCGATGCGGCCATCCTGTGTAAGCACCAGCAAACCCTGCGAATCAATATCCAGGCGGCCTGCCGGAGCGAGGCCGAGCAGTTGGCTGCGATGAAAGCGCAGCGGCGACGGGTCTTCCGCCCAGTGCGTCGCGTCATCCAGCAACGTGATCGCCGGTTTGTAATTGTGCTCCGCCTGGCCGGACACATAGCCGATCGGTTTATTGAGCAGGATCGTCACGCGCTGCTGCTGGGTGTTTTGCGCGGCGCTACGCAACGTGATCTGCTGGATCGGGTAAACCTTGCTGCCCAGCTCGCTGACCGTTTCGCCATCCACCTGCACCCAGCCTTTTTCGATATAGCCATCCGCTTCGCGGCGCGAGCACAAGCCGAGTTCTGACATGCGTTTGGACAGGCGGATTTTTTCCATAAGCGTAATTGCATTCAAATGTTCGATTGGCAATTTAACCCAGAAAAAGCAGTTAGTCCACGAAATACACGGAAGCGCGAAATTTCTCAATGAGATGCCTCTCTAGGCGGCACAATCATTGACACCGCCAGCATGGTCGCCTCAAGCTCCGCCAGAAATGCAGCCAATGACATTTGGGTATGAAAGCGCATATGGCGCACAGAATTTGCACACGGCGCAAGCGTTGTGCCAACCGGCATGCGCCATTCGCAATACTGGACAGCACAAGCGGCCGCTGCTAGTCTTTACAGGCTTTAATTTTCCCCGCAAACCATGTTGCAAGAACTGCGCTTATTTCTTACTGCCGTCCAATTCTTCACGCGCATCCCGGCGCCCGCGTGGGTTGGCCATTCCGCGCAGCAACTCGAACAGGCGGCGCGCTACTTTCCGCTGGTCGGCGTCTGCATAGGCGCGCTTTCCGCAGCCGTACTGTGGCTCGGCGCGCAAGCTCTACCGCTGCCGCTGGCGGCAGGATTAAGCATCGCAGCGAGCATCCTCGCTACCGGCGCATTCCACGAAGACGGCCTGAGCGATTTTGCCGACGGCATGGGCGGCGGCCACAGCAAGGAAAAAGTGCTGGCGATCATGAAGGATTCGCGCGTCGGCGTATACGGAGTGATTGCCCTCGTACTGGTGCTGCTGCTGAAATATCAGGCGCTACTGGAATTATGCAGTGAACAATCGCCGCTGTTCGTCGCCGCCGCACTCATCGCGGCGCACGCCATCAGCCGTTTAATGGCGGCCAGCATCATGCTGGCCCAGCGCTACGTCCGTGACGACGACAGCGCCCGCGCCAAACCCGCCGCACAGAAAATCAGCCGAGCCAGTTTCGCGATCGCATCGCTCACCGGCATCGCCGCCACGGGCCTTCTGTTCGCAGCAGGCGCTCATCCCGCCTCAGTATTCATCGCCGTAGCCGCCGCATTCATGATGCGCGCGTACCTTGCGGCGCGGCTGCAAAAGCGGCTGGGCGGCTACACCGGCGACTGCCTGGGCGCGGTGCAGCAACTCAGCGAGCTGGCGTTCTATCTGGGTTTGCTGATCAATATCTGATGTTCACTCTGTATCTGATCCGCCACACGACGCCGCATATTGCGCCCGGTATCTGTTACGGACAACTCGACATCGGCGTGACCGGCAGCTTCGAAAAGGAAGCGAACGACGTCCTGCGCTGGCTGCCGCCTGTAGAACTCATCATCACTTCGCCGCTACAACGCGCCAGACGGCTGGCCGAACACCTCGCACAAGCCCAGCGCTGTGAACTGCGCAGCGACGCGCGCCTGATGGAAAAACACTTCGGCGCATGGGAAGGAAGAGCGTGGAACGACATTGCGCGCCGCGAAATCGACGCCTGGGCTGCTGATGTACCGGGCTACGTCCCGCCGGGCGGAGAGTCGGCGCAGCAGTTGATGCAGCGAGTGCAAACGTGTTTGCACAGTGTGACGCAACTGCCGCAGCGAAACATCGCGCTGATCGCGCACGGCGGCAGCATTCGCGCGATACTGGCGCAGATTGGCGGTGTGGCGCTGACTGATACGCTGAATTGGAAGATTGAGTATGGGGCGGTGGTTGGTGTACGCACGTACCGGAAATCTGCCGGGCTGCCCCCATAGGCGAAGTTGTTTTTGCAAGAGCCCAAAAACTAAATCTTCTCCGACACTCCCGCTTCCGCAAACGTCGCCATCCCGCTATGCAGCGCGCATGCCAACTGCAACAGCGGCACCGCGACCGCCGCGCCACTCCCCTCACCCAGGCGCATGCCCAGTTGCAACAGCGGCTCGGCCTGCAACGCTTCCAGCATCAGGATATGTCCGGGTTCTGCAGAGCGGTGTGCGTACATCAGCCAGCTCGTCACGCTTGGCTGGATACGCGCCGCGAGCAGCGCTGCGGCAGTGGTGATGTAGCCGTCCACCAGCACCGGAACGCCGCGCTGTGCGCAAGCGATGAAGGCGCCGGTCAACGCGGCGATTTCAAAGCCGCCGAGGCGGCGCAACGTTTCCAGCGGATCATTCAGATGCGCCGCATGCAGCGCGAGTGCGCGCGCCACCACTGTTGCCTTGTGTTGCACGCCTGTCTGATCGAGACCGGTTCCGGGGCCGGCGAGTTGTTGCGGTTGCAGGTTGAGCAGGGCGCATGCCAGTGCGGCGGCGGCAGTGGTGTTGGCGATACCCATCTCGCCGCCGATGAACAGGGTTGCGCCGGATTTCGCGGCACGCGCGGCACTGTCATTGCCCGCCTGCAAGGCTGCCGCCAACTGTCCTTCAGTCATCGCGGCTTCCAGTGTGAAGTTGGCTGTGCCCTTGCCCAGGTTGCATTGCAGTACACCGGGCAACTCGCCGGTATCGAATGCGGTGCCGAGGTTCACGACTTCCATCATAGCGCCAAGCTGTTTGGCCAACACGCTGATGGCCGCGCCGCCGCGCGCGAAATTTTTCACCATCTCGGCGGTCACCGCCTGCGGAAAAAGCGACACGCCTTCTTCCGCAACACCGTGGTCGCCTGCGAACACGCTGATGTAAATATCACTCATTTGCGGCTTTTCGCGCCCCTGCATCGCAGCGAGCTGGATCGCCAATGCTTCCAATTTCCCCAGTGCGCCGGGCGGTTTAGTCAGTTGCCCCTGGCGCGCCTGTGCTGCGTTGCGCGCCGTTTCATTCATGGCTTGTGCCGGCTGTTTCAGCCAATTCAGATTGGTATTCATGATGCTTGCTTCATCCTTTCAAATTAAGTGGCAAACCCGCCACCGTTAAAATCACCTTCTCACAGCATTGCGCCACCGCCTGATGCAGCCGCCCCGCCTCATCGCAATAGCGCCGCGTCAACTCGCCCAGCGGCACGACCCCCATGCCGGTTTCGTTGCTCACCAGGATGATATGGCCCGGCAATAGCGGCAGCACTTCCAGCAACGCGGACACTTCTTGGCGCAGCCGCGCCTCGTCCTGCACACATAACAAATTGGTCAGCCACAGCGTCAGGCAATCCACCAGCACGCATTGTCCTGCGGCGGCGCAGCGTTGCAGCGCGGCGGCCAGCGCCAGCGGTTCTTCCACCAACTGCCAATGGCCGGGGCGCTGTGCCTGATGGTGTGCGATGCGTGCACGCATCTCATCGTCTCCTGTTGTGGCAGTGGCCAGATAAGTGACATGCAGTCCACTCTCTTGCGCATGCTGTTCGGCAAGACGGCTCTTGCCGGAGCGTGCGCCGCCCAGTATCAACTCTCTCATGCTTCTGCCCCCAGCAATTGCCCGGTTTTTACTCCAAATAATTGTAAGACCCGCGGCATATCCAGATGCGCTTCCAGCGTATCGGCCAGACGCTCGATGTTCCGCTCGCACAAGGCGTGATAATCAAATGGCACCGGTGCCTGCAATCCGGCCCATTCCAGCAACGCGGCGCAGGCCTGCGGCGCTTCGAACACGCCGTGCAGATAGGTTGCGATGATCTGTCCATCGTCCGAGGTTGCGCCATCCGTGCGGCCATCATCGAGTTGTGCGAACGGTCGCTGCAATCCATCACCATCACTGACCCCGGCATGAATCTCGTAGCCGCTCACCGGTATGTCGCCCTGTGCGAGCCTGCCTTGCACATTGCACAGTTGCTTGTACGGTTGCAGCGTGGTGGTGAAATTCAGATAGCCGAACCCGTTGCTGCTGCCCGGATCACCTTCGATGCCGTGCGGGTCGTGTAGCGCGCCGCCCAACATTTGCATCCCGCCGCAAATGCCCATCAGCTTGCCGCGATAGCGCAGATGCCGCGCCAGATAATCTTCCCAACCTTGCGCACGCAGCCAGTCGAGATCGGCGCGCACATTCTTGCTGCCGGGCAAGATCACCCAGTCGGCGGCGGGCGGCGGCGCATCGGGTGCGACCCAGTGCAGCGACACTTGCGGATGCCAACGCAGCGGGTCGAAATCGGTATGGTTGCTGATGTGCGGCAGGACAGGCACCACCACGCGCAAGCAATCAGGTACAGATTCTGTTGTAGTGCGTGAGATGGAATCCTCGGCTTCCAGATGCAGTCCGTGCAGATACGGCAGCACACCCAGCACCGGCTTGCCGGTGCGCTGTTCCAGCCAGTCCAGCCCACCCTGCAACAGCGCGATGTCGCCGCGAAAGCGGTTGATGATGAAACCGCGCACACGCGCCTGTTCGCGCTCGCTCAGCAACGCCAGTGTGCCGACCAGATGCGCGAACACGCCGCCGCGGTCGATGTCGGCGACCAGGATCACCGGGCAATCCACCGTTTCGGCAAAGCCCATATTGGCGATGTCACCGGCGCGCAGATTGATTTCGGCGGGGCTGCCCGCGCCTTCCACCACGATCATCTGATATTGCATGGACAGCCGCTGGTGCGAAGCGAGCACCGCCTCGCGCGCCACGCGTTTGTAATCGTGATAGACCGCCGCTTCCATGTTACCGATCGCGCGCCCGTGGATGATCACCTGCGCGCCGGTGTCGCTGTTCGGCTTCAGCAGCACCGGGTTCATGTCGGTATGCGCAGTCAGACCCGCCGCCTGCGCCTGCACCGCCTGCGCGCGCCCGATCTCGCCGCCGTCCGCAGTCACCGCGCTGTTCAGCGCCATGTTCTGCGGCTTGAACGGCGCGACATTTATGCCGCGCCGTCTGAGTACACGGCACAGGCCTGCTACCACGGTGCTCTTGCCAGCATCGGAAGTCGTGCCCTGGATCATCAGTGTCGTCGCGGTCATATTGAATGCATCCGTTTGAGTGCAGCAGTCAGCCTATCCCACTCCGCCACGCTGCCGGGCAAGCCAAATCGCACGCTGCGCGGTTGCGTGAACAAACGTGTGAAGATGCCGCATTGTGCGAGTTGCCGATGGATAGCCTCGGCCTGCTCTGTCAGCACCCACTGAAACAGGCCGCAGCCACCGGCGGGCAGCAGACCTGCTTCGCTCAATAATTGTGCAAGGCGCGCCCCATCACGCAACAAGCGTTCCCGTGTTGCCGCTTGCCAGGCGCGATCAAGCAATGCAGCCTGCGCCACATGGCGCGAGGGACCGGCCACACTCCATGGCCCCAGCGCTACGCGCAGGCGCGCCAGCAGTTCGGCATGCGCCAGCACGAAACCAACGCGTGCACCGGCCAGCCCGAAAAATTTTCCCAGTGAACGCAGCACGATCAATCCCTGCGGCATCTGTGGCGGCGCAAAGCTGGCCTGTGCACTCGCTTCAATAAAGGCTTCGTCCACGATCAGCCAGCCGCCGCACGCCGACAGTTGCGTATGCCATTCATGCAACTGCGTGTGGGTAAATAATTCGCCGGTTGGATTGTTCGGCTGCATCAGCACCAGCACGTCAAGGTTGTGTATCTGCGCAGCGATTTCATCTGCGCACAATTCCTGCACCTGATGTTCCGCGCTACGCCAGGCATGGGCGTGCTCGGCATAACCCGGATGCAGCACCCCTGCGCGGCAGTGGCTGCGCAAGCGCGGCAGCAGTTGTATCGCGGCCTGCGAGCCGGCGACGGGCAACAGGTCAGACGTGCCGTAATAGCGGGCTGCCGCTTCCTCCAGTCCATCCTGTTCCTGCGGCAAACGCGCCCAGGCCGCGAGTGGAATTTCCGGCGGCACGAAGGGGATGGGATTGATGCCGGAGGACAGGTCCAGCCAGCCCTCCACTGCGATGCCATGGCGTGCAGCTGCGGCGCGGATTTGTCCGCCATGTTCCAGCATACCGTGCTCAGCCATGCAGCAATCCGATCAATAACAGCACGGCAACCCACAGCCACACACCGTGTTGCACCAGCGCAATGGCGCGCGCAATGTCGGATGCCTGCGGCGCACTGCCCGCGCCCAGCACAGGGCGCGTCTCGCAGACGCCGTGGTAATTTGCCGCGCCGCCCAGCGTCACATTCAGACTGCCCGCGCCGCTCGCCATCACCGGCCCGCCGTTCGGGCTGTCCCAGGCATGTGCCTGTTGCCGCCAGCAGTGCAGGGCGCTACGCGTATTGCCGAGCAGCGCATAGGTGAGCGCGGTGAGCCGCGCCGGAATGAAATTCAGCACATCGTCCAGCCGCGCTGCCGCCCAGCCGAAATGGTTATAGCGCGCATTGCGGTAGCCCCACATCGCATCCAGCGTATTGCTCAGACGATACAGCAGCGCCCCCGGCGCACCGGCGACGACGAACCAGAACAGTGCGCCAAATATCGCGTCGCTGCCGTTTTCCAGCACCGATTCCACCGTGGCGCGCGCCACGCCGGACTCGTCCAATTGGCCGGTGTCGCGGCTGACTATCAAGCTCAACTGGCGGCGCGCATCCGGCAAATCTCCGGCAGAAAAAGCGTTAACCACGCGCTCGGCGTGCTCACGCAGACTGCGCGGCGCGATGGCGAAATACAGCAGCACGATGGAAAACAGCGTCCCGAAAATTGAGGACTGTTGCAGCACTGCCGCGAGTGCCACGAGCGGGGTCAGTAGCACGCTGACTGAGATGATGCCGCGCAGGTAGCGCGCGGTGGGAGCGGCATTCGATGGCCCGTAAAACAGGTTCTCGGCTTGCCGCGCCAGATTGCCGAAGCCAGCCAGCGGGTGAAAGCGGCGCGGCTCGCCCAATAACCGGTCGAGCAACACTGCCGCCAATATCATCAGCGGCACTTCCAGATGATTCAACAATTGCACCGTCTGCATCATGCTGCCGCGTGGCATCCCCAACTGTTTTCAAATAACATCTCGTGCAACGGCTGCGGGGTGCGCCATTGCTCCAGTTGCAGCATCGGTGCGGCATAGAATTCCGGCACCGGTCCGAGACATAAAACCGCAATTGGCTTACCGCCTGACGGAATGTCCAACAATGCAGCGAGCGCCATTGGATCAAACAGTGACACCCAGCCCATGCCAAGATTTTCCGCGCGCGCCGCCAGCCACAGATTCTGAATTGCGCACGCGACGGAACACAGCGCCATTTCCTCCGGCATGGTGCGCCGTCCGAATACCGTGCCGTCATCGGGCGCCAGTACGGCAACCAGCAGTTCCGCGCATTCGTGTATGCCTTCCACCTTCAAGCGCATGAATTCCGCCTCGCGCCCGCCTAACGCCTGTGCGGTCAGCATGCGCTCCTCATCCACCAATGCGGCGATGGCCGCGCGCAATGCCGCATCGCGCGCGCGGATGAAACGCCATGGCTGCATCATGCCGACACTGGGCGCGCTGTGTGCGGCCTGCAACAGGCGTTGCAGCACTGCCTCTTCGATCGTAGCACCCGGCAGAAAATGGCGCATGTCACGGCGAGCCGCAATAACGCGGAAAAAAGCCGCCCGTTCGCTTGCCGAAAAATACTCGCCACTGGCCAATTTTTCTTCAGCCGTTTTCATCGAGCACGTTCTCAAGCTTGTCATCCATCTCGACAGGCTCGGCCAATACTTCGACGATATATTCGACCGGCAAGCCATAACGCGCCGCCAACTGCTCCGGCGTTTCATTGCTGGCGTGCAGCGTTTCCATCCAGCCCAGCAAGCCGCTGGAAAGCGAGCGCCCGGCACGCTCGCCGTTCCTGGTGTCCCCGCTTTCCACGTTGTACTTGTTGGCGTAACCGCGCGGTGTGACCATCAGTCCGTCACGCACGAAGGTATTTGAATTGCCGATCAGCACGGTCGAGTGCATGCCGATGTCGCATTCGTTCATTTGCGCCAGCGTGGTGAACTCGATGCGCTGCTTGGGACGATAGGCGGATTTGACGATCGCCACCGGCGTATCGGGACGGCGGTGGCGCAGGAACAGGCGCTGCGCTTCCACGATCTGGCGCGTGCGGCGGCCGCTCTTCGGGTTATACAGTGCCACCACGAAGTCAGCTACCGCAGCCGCATTGAGGCGCCGCGCGATCGCCGGCCACGGCGTGAGCAGGTCGGACAGCGAAATGGCGCAAAAATCGTGCGTGAGCGGCGCGCCGACCAGCGCGGCGCAAGTGTTCAGCGCGGAAGCACCGGGCACGATTTCCACCTCTATGCCGGATTGCGGCGTCCAGCCTGCCTGGAACAGCACCTCGTAAGTGGGACCGGCCATGCCATACACTCCGGCGTCACCCGAGGAAATCAGCGCCACTTTCTTGCCGGCATTTGCCCGTTCCAATGCCTCGATGGCGCGGTCAAGCTCCTCGGTCATCGATTTTTTCACCACCTCCTTGTCCCCTATCAGGTCTTTGACCAGCCTGATGTAAGTGGTGTATCCAATCACGACATCGGCCTCGGCGATGGCGCTGCGCGCCCGTGCGGTCATGTGTTCGATGTTGCCGGGGCCTATGCCGACCAGCATGATTTTTCCGGATTGTTCTTTAGTGCTGGTGTTCATTGTGTAATCCTTGCGATGGAAATTGTTGCGTTGCGGCCATCTGGGCCGCGCAGTTTGTATTTTTCTACGAGCAGTTGGCTCATGTCTGTTGCGGCAGCAAGCAGCGCGGCGGCTTCCGACACCGAAGGCGTGCCGGCATATTTGCGCACCACTTCGGAAGGATTGGGAACAACCACTCTGGCAAGTTCAGCCGCCGGGTAAAACCTTATGTGCCAGCCGCGCACTGCCGCAATATCCAGCAAGCCCGGTTCATCGGCCTTGAGATCGATGCTGGCCACGGCGCACACATCGGATGCAATGACGCCTGCCTGTTCCAGCGCGGCATCCACTGCCTGTGCAATGGTGGCGGCAGGCGTGCCACGGTCGCAGCCGATACCCAGTGCAACCCTCACGCCCGTTCCCCTTTATGTTTTATCATCAGCCGGGCTGTAGACCACCAGCCGGTCGCGGATAGCCGCATGCAATGCGGCGGGCAAAACTTCTGGCTTGCGATGCGTGACCCACAGCACCGCGCCGTAACGTGCCAGATCGAGTTCTTCAATTTTTTCCAGCAACTGGATATTGGCGGGCAGCGGGTTGCTGCGACCATTGGCATGGCGCACCCACCAGTCGCGGCTGCCCGCCTCCTGCACCAATGCGACCTGCTCATCGTTGACCACGGCAGCACTGGTGCGCACGATTACCTGTTTACTTGCCGCGAAAGTCCAGCCCAGTTCGCGCCCGAGCAAATCCACTGCCAGCGTTTCGCGCGCATCGGATGCGGTGGTAAGCACCGGCAGCGCGCCCAGCGCACGTGCCAGCCTCCCGGCCAGTTCGTTGGCGCCGCCAAGATGCCCTGCAAGCACCGGGATAGTATAGCGCCCTGCCTCGTCCATCACCACCACGCCGGGGTCATGTTCCTTGTCTTTCAAGTGCGGCGCCATCAGCCGCACCATCGCACCCAGCGAGACGATGGCGATGATGCCATCAAAATTTGCGAACAGCACAGGGATCTGCTCGTTGGTCTTGCCGGCGTAGCAATGCGCGGCGCCGGGTGCGGCTTCCTCGGCTTCTGACCGGAATTTCTCCGGCGCGAAAAGCTGCGCGCCAGGCAATGCGGCAACAATCTTGCCGGCGAGCGCAATGCCGTGGCGGGTAATGGAAACGACGGCGATCTTCATGCGGTTTCCGCAGCAGCAACTTGCTTGCGCTCCACGCGTTTGCGGCAACCACGTCGCAGTTCGCCGCGCGCGCGCTGCGGATTCTGCACGATCATCAGCGAGAGGTAATTCACCTTCTCGCCCTTGAGGCTTGCCACATCGCAGACGATACGCTCGCCCGGCGCACCGACCTTCTCGACAAAGCAGCTCGTGGCGACGAGTCCCCTCCGTTCGAGCAACTCGACGGTTTCGTCTATCATGGGTTTGACCTTGAGCAGCACCAGCGTGTCGAACTCGTCTATCAAATGGTCGATGAACTCGACTCCGTATGCGGCGGGAATCACGGCCAGCGTTTCGTCCTCCTCGGCGAGTATGGTGCCGGTCGCGGCTGCCGCCGCAGCAAAGGACGACACGCCCGGGATGGTTTCCACCTCGACTTCAGGCACGAGCTGGCGAACCACGCGGGCGAGATGGCCGAACGTGGCGAAAGTCGAGGCATCGCCCTCGACGAGAAAGACGAGATCGCGCCCCTCGGCAAGCAGCTCGATGGTGCGCACTGCCGCGCGCGCCCAGGCCTTGTCGAGAATCTCCGGGTCGCGGGTCATCGGAAAAACCAGTGCTTCGGCATCGGCGGGCACGGCGAGGCCGCCGCGCTCGGCAATAGCCAGCGCGTACGAGCTTTCCTCGGCTTTCTTGACCGGGTAAAGCCAGCGCGCGCCCGATTGCAGCACGGCCCAGGCGCGCCGTGTGATCAATTCAGGATCGCCGGGGCCCAGCGAGGCGCCGATCAAGCGGCCGTATTTTATTTTGCCGTCCTGTTTAATTAAATTCATGGTGTCGCTTTCCTTGTGGCGGTGATGATCCATACCGGGTTCTGGGCTGCAAGGCGATGCATGTCGAGTATCGGCTGGCTGCGTGCAGCTTGCAGTTGCACCACCTCCCAGTCCGCTCCCGCTACCGCGAGCGCACCGGTGGCTGCGGCGAGATTTTCTATCGTCACGAAATTCATCACCAGCCGCCCGCTAGGTTTGAGGCGGGAAAGCACCAGCTGGATCAGGCCTGCAAGCTCGCCGCCCGAACCGCCGATGAACACAGCGTCCGGGTCGGGCCAGGTGTCGAGTTGATCGGGCGCCTTGCCTTCGAACAGGGTGTAATTGGTGGCACGCAAAATCTGCGCATTCTCGCGCGCGTTGGCTGCATCCGCCGCATTCTTCTCGATCGCCCAGACGTGGCCGCGACGCGCGATACGTGAGGCTTCCAGGCCCACCGAGCCGGTGCACGCGCCGATGTCCCATACGATGCTGTCGTCAGTCAGGGCGAGCTTGGCGAGCGAAACCGCGCGCACTTCCAGCTTGGTGATGAGTCCTTTCTCCGGACGGCGCTGCACATATTCCTCGTCCTCGAACCCGAACAGGGCGCGCCGGGAGCGCGGTGCAATGCGCTCGAGCACCACGATATTGGGTGAGGAAAACTCGCGTGACGCCGCCTCGGAAAGCGTAAGATTTGCGCTGATTTTTTCGTCCGGCAACAGCAGGCACGCAGCCACCGACAGCCGCAATTCGTCGCCATACCCGACTGCCAGCAAAGCGCGCGCAATGCGTTCCGGGCCGTTTTCGCGGCTGGTGAATGACGCGAGCAGATCGTGTTCAGCGACGGCACGCACCAGTGCATACAGACCGTGCTGCGGTGTGGCGCCCGAAAACCACTCGCCCGCATCCTTGCCGTGCACCGAGACGATGTGCGCCTGCTGCCACGGACGCCCGAGCCTGGCGAACGCGAGTTGCACCGTGGAAGGTGTGGGCAGTATCTCGATATTTTCTGCGCCCACTTTTTCAAGCAGCAGCTTGGCAATGCCATGACAGAGCGGATCGCCGGTGGCGAGCACGGCAACAGTCTGTCCTTCTGACAGCGCTGCTGTTATCCACTCCGGCACGCGCACCAATGCGCCATCCATGTCGAATTGCTTTGCCTGCGCGGCGAGATGCGGTGCAACCAGTTCCAGCGTGCGCCCCGCGCCGATCACGCAGGACGCTGCCGCAAGCCTGTCGCGGGAGTGTCCGGACAAACCAGGCCACCCGTTGTCCAGGATACCGATAATCGAACAAGACTTAGCCAAGTGCTTCTTCCTCCAATGTCACGATGGGCTTGCCTGCAAAGTCGCAGGCAAGAATGGTAAGCCGGTGCGGCCCCGGGTAGATTGCGCGCAAGGTGCGCAGCGCACGCTGCGCCAGCGCGCGGTGGAATGCGACGGTAAGCCCCATCTGATCCAGCTTTTCCGCGGCAAACCGCGCGGTTTCCGCGGCGCGGATTTCTTCCACCAGTTCGGCGGGCGCGCCCACTTCGATTGCGGCTTCGGCGATCAGGCCGCGATCCACCTCCTCGCGCCATGCATGGGTGACCGGCAAGCCTTGCGCGATCTTGGTGAGCTTGCCCACCATCGCGCCGACGATGATGTGCTCCATTTCATGTTTCAGCGCAGACTGGAAAGCGGCCCTGACGAAATCGCCCATCTGCACGAAACAGGATTCATCGAGTTTATTAAAAACCCGCATCGCACATTTCTCGGTGCGCCCGCCGGTGGTGAACACCACACTCTTCTGTCCCTGGTTCGCAGCCACTTGCACAGCCTGCACCACACTTGCGCGGAACGCTGCGGTGGAATAGGGCCGCACGATGCCGGTGGTGCCAAGGATGGAAATTCCGCCGAGTATGCCGAGCCGCGCATTGAGCGTTTTTTTCGCCATCTCGTCGCCGCCGGGCACAGAGATCGTCACTTCCAGCCCGTCACCTGCCTCCAGTATGGGTGCGCCTGCCGCCTGCACGTTCTCTATGATGTTGCGTCTGGGCACCGGGTTGATCGCCGGACCGCCCACTTCGAGGCCCAGGCCGAGTTTGGTCACGATGCCCACGCCTGCCCCGCCCTTGAGCTGGATACCGTTGCCGCCCGGGATGCGCCGCACGTCGGCGGTGAGATGTGCGCCATTCGTCGCATCCGGGTCATCGCCCGCATCCTTGATGCTTACTGCATGCGCATGCATGCCATCCACGCTGCCTTCGATGATGTGAAACGCAACGCGTTGCGTGTTAGGCAGCACGCACTCCACCTGCTCCGGCACGCTGCCTTCTATCAGCCCCAGCGTGGCAGCTGTAGCCGCGGCTGCGGCGTTGATCCCGGTGGTGAACCCGGTGCGATTGCCGCGCTGGCGCTTGCCATTGCCTTTGCGAATCTTCCCGGTTTCGGCAGGACTGCTCATCCTGTTCAGGCGGCTTTAGCTTCGCGCTGACACGCCTCGGCCAGCGACAGGAAGGCGTGTAATGCGGCCACCACCAGGGTGGAACCGCCTTTTCTGCCCTCGGTGATGATCCACGGCACATCCTGCTGCGCGGCAAGCAGCGCCTTGGACTCGGCGGCGGAAACAAAGCCCACCGGCATGCCGATTACCAGAGCCGGTTTTGCACCTTCCTCGCGGATCAGGCGCACCAATTCGATCAGCGCAGTGGGCGCGTTGCCGATGCCGACGATGGCGCCATCGAGCAGCCCCAGGCGATGTGCTTTGCGCATCGCCTGCACGGCGCGCGTGCTGTCCTCTGCCTTGGCCTGCGCGATCACATCGTCATCGGAAATGAACTGCCGCACGGTCAGCCCAAAGTGCTTCAGGCGTATCGGCGAGAGGCCGACGCAAATCATTTCCACGTCGGCGACGATGGTCGTATCGCCTCGCAGCACGGCGGCAAGCCCTGCGCGTATCGCGTCGGGGTGGAAGCGCGCCAGCCCGTTGAACTCGAAATCGCCAGTGGCGTGGATCATGCGCCGCACCAGCGGCCATTGCTCGCTGGTGTAAGTGTGATGCGCGACTTCGCGGTCTATGATGGCGAAGGAGTCGTGCTCGATGGCGGCTCCGGCCGCGGTGAGTTGCTCGGTAACGCGATTATTCATGGTGTCCTCTCAGCATGTATGTGCGTGATTATGATCGTGATCATGTTGGTGATGGTGGTGGTCGTGTGCTGCAGCCAGGCGATATTTGCAGCCGTCGCAATCCAGTCTGCCGCCTGTTGCAGCATGGTCGCGCACACGCGCATCGACTATTTTATTGATGCCTGCGTCGAAGCCAAAGTAACCGCCCAGCGCAAAGGCAATGTGCGGATAGCTCTGGCGCAGACGTGCGGCCTGCTGCTCGATGCGCTCGATCAGCACACCGGTGAAAAGATAAACCGGCTGGATCACGATTTGCGTCATGCCCAGTTTCACCTGACGCTGCACCACAGTTTCCAGGCGCGGCAAAGTGATGCCGGTGAAGGCAATGTCCACCAGATCATGTTGCATATCTTCGAACAGCCAGCGCGCCATCTTGGCGATCTCGCCATTCGCTCCCGCATCCGATGAGCCGCGTCCGAGCAGGATAATGCCGGTGGTGCGTGGATCGGGCACAGCCAGTTCTTTCAGCAAGTGCTCGATGCGATGCCGGAGTATGGCGTGGATTTCGCGCCCCATGCCCAGCGGCGCGGTGCTGACGAACTCGATGCCGGGATGGCGCGTACGCGCGGCTGCGACTGCTTGCGGTATATCCATCTTGACGTGGCCTGCCGCATTCAGAAACAGGGGCACCACGATCACCTGTTTGCTATTCGCAGCAGCTTTATCCAGTCCATCGTTCATCAGCACCTTGCCATGTTCGATGAAGCACACCTCGACATGCAAACCGGAATGATGCGAGCGCCATGTTTCGGCGAAGCAAAGGATTTCCTCGTTGCCTGCGGTTTTGCGCGAGCCGTGGCCGATCAGCAGAATTGTTTCGTTCAAGATGTTTCCTTCCCTTTGTGCGAGGCGTGCGCCTGCGCAGTGTCCTCAGTTGAGCGCATGATTGAAAACCGTCTCCGTGTCTCCGTCCCATCCGTCCCACAGGTAGTCGTTGGCCTTGCCGTCGGCGATCAGGCGCAAGGCGTAGTTGACCTGCTCCTTGTAGAACTCGCAGAAAGCACCGGTTTTTTCCATGCCGCCGTTCATTTCGTATGCCTCGGCCGGGCAGGGCGAGCCGCAGAAATGGCGGATCGCGCAGTCACCGCAAGGGCTGAAAGTATCGACATCACGCGTTGTCACGGTCTGAAAAGCAGCTGAGGCTAGCGCCGCTTCGACGCCGCCTTCGGCCAGCAAATTGCCGCCGTTGAAACGCGGCAGGCCGATGAATTCGCTGCAAGGGTACAGGCCGCCATCTGCCGCCAGGGCAAAAAAGGCGCGGCCACCGCCGCAGGGCGAGATATCGCACATCAGCCGCCGAGCCGTCGGCGCGAGAATGCCAATGAGGATGTTGGCGAAATTGGCGACTATCAGCTTGCGCCCCGTTTCACGATAGAGTTCATGAGTGCGATCCATCGCGGCGAAAAACGACTTTGCCATATCGCCGTCGGCCGGTTTCACTCCTCGCGCGCCAGGCAGGGTGCAGCGCACCGTATTGAGCATGCAGGTTGGCACTTCGCTGGCGTGGAACAGCTCGACCATCTGCGTCAGGTAAGGCAGGTTTTCGGTGGTGCAGGTGGTGATGACGCTCCATGAGCCGTAGCCTTTCAGCTTCTTCATCGCCGCCAGCACTTTGTCATGCACACTCTTGCCTCCCCAGGTTTTGCGCGTGGCATCGGTGATGCCGGCGAAGGGGCCGTCCAGCGAAAGGCCGATGCTGACGTTGCGCGAGGTGAGAAATTCCAGCGCCGCATCATCGAGCAACGTGCCATTGGTTTGCAGGCCAAAAACAAAATCCTCAGAGAATGCATCGATGGCGGAGAACACCGCCTCCTTGTTCATCAACGGCTCTGCGCCGTGAAAAATGGCGCGCGGCTTGCGCTCTTCGGGCATCACCGAGCGAAAGTAGTCGCGCAATTTTCCGAGCGAAGCGTTCAGTGTTTCTGGCGGCATGTGACTGCCGTTGCTGCGCTGCTCGCCGGGCAGGTAGCAGTAGGTGCAATTGAGGTTGCAGCGCTCGGTGGGATTCAGATAGACGCCGGAGGGCTTCAGTTCGAAGCGCAACGCATGCAGTTCGCGGGCGAAGCTGTCGGCCTTGGCACGATAGCTGTCGAGCAGCGGGCCGCCAGTGATTTCTTCATGGATACGCGTCTTGTCGACCAGCGCCCAGAAGGCGGTGTTCGGGTCGGTGACAGCGGCATATACATCATGGCCGATGTCCACGGGAATGAATGCCGGGCCGTTGCCGGCCCGGCTCAAAGCCTCAACGGTCATTTGGCCACTTTCTTGTCCATCAGCACGTAATGCGAGAGGCCGATGCCATCCGGGTTGCAACTCTTGCGCACAGCGATAATCGGTGCTGGTGCAGCGGAAACGGTGGCGGCGGTTTGCGGGTGTTGTTTGCTTTTGGTTTGTTGCATGGTCATCTCCTTGAGTGTAAAAAAATAAAAAGTGTTGCCGCAAGGTTATTGCGCCACCTTCACGCCCTTGCGGAAGCGATGGGTGAATCTGGCGTCATACAATTTCGATCTCTTCAATTCCGGCCATTGGCGCGCCCCCAGCGCGGGGCTGATGATAATCATGGCCTGGCTGTTGATTTTCTGCTCCCGGCACTTATCGCGGATATCTGCCAAGGTGCCACGGATGATTTTTTCTTCGCCGGGCCAGCTCGCCTTGTGCACCACCAATATCGGCGCATCATCGCGCCAGCCTGCCGCCAGCAATTCCTTCCTGACTTCGCCCAGCAGCGTGATGGAAAGAAACACACACAGTGTGCTGTGATGTCGGGCCAGGTCCCTCAGCGTCTCGCCATCCGGCATCGGGGTGCGGCCTTCCATGCGCGTCAGGATCACCGTCTGCGTGACTTCCGGCAGTGTCAGGCTCTCCACTGCCGCTGCCGCAGCAGCCATCGCCGAAGATACACCGGGCACCACGCCGACGTCGATACCCGCCGCATCGAGCGGTTGCACCATTTCAATCAGCGCGCCGTACAGCGTCGGGTCGCCGGTCTGCAAGCGCACCACCGTCGCGTGTTTGGCCGCCCGGTCGATCAACCAGGCGGTGATCTCTTCCAGCGCCATGCTTTTCGAGTCGCAAATCTCGCACCCAGTGCGTGCCCAGCGCGTGGTTGCTTCGGCGACCAGCGAGCCAGCGTAGAGTATGGCTCCCGCACTGGCTACCAGATCGCGTCCCTTGACCGTGATGAGATCGGGATCGCCGGGACCCGCGCCAACGAACCAGACTTTACCCATCAATTTGCCAGCTTGAGCGACTTCACCGCGAAACAAATATCGACGATTTTGCTATCCTCATGACGCTTGAGCAGGCGCAATGCGGAGTAGGTCAGCAGCGGTTCGCAGGCGACCAGCGCCAGATAGGACGAAGCAAAAGTTGCCCATGCTGTAAATGATGTCGCTACATTGCTCATCGCCAGCCAGAAACCCACCATTATGGTGACGCCGCTGTAATACATCGCATCCAGCTTGAGAATATTTTTCCAGGTGATGACGCTATCCTGTTCGCGCAATTTGCGACCCAGCGTGTAATGCACGGCGATCAGCGGCACGATCAGCGACAGGCTGTTCACGGCCAGGTGCGGCAGATCCAGCGGATCGAACAACACGCCTTGCAACAGCAGGCCCACGGCGAATCCGATCAAGGTGGGCACAAAACCCAGCGTCAGGTAAATCACCATCGCCCCGACGAAGTGCAGTTCGGACGGCCCCACCTTGACGAAAAACCCCTGCATGAACAGCGAGAAAAATACCGCCGCCACCAGCATGCGCACGATGTCGGCCGGATTCTTGATCAGGTCTTTTGTGTAAGCAAGCAGCAGTCCAGCCGCGCCGACGTTGGCAGCCAAAATTTTGGCTTGAGCGATGATTCCGGGTTCGATGTGCATGGTGTTCTCCTTATGGTCAGTGAGTCAAAAATGAGTTACGGGGTGAAAAAATGTGCGGCCGCCGCTAAATTCGACGGCAGGTAATAATGCAAATAAGAGGCGTGCAGCCTGCCCTTGCGATACACGGCTTCCGGCTTGCCGCGTGTTCGCATCGGAATGGTCATGGCAACGGGCTCGCACGATGTCTGCATTGCGGAGTGATGGAAGGTGTGGCCACGAAATTCCCCTTCCGGCAGCGACACGCTGTGCATGCCGAGGTTGGCCAGTTTCTTCTGCATTACCGCATGGCCCTGCAACACACCCACCATACCGGCTCGAACCCCCTGGGCATCGGTCAAGGTTTCCAGCAAATAGAGCATGCCGCCGCATTCGGCAAATATGGGTTTGTTCGCCGCATGATGCGAGCGAATCGCATCGCGCATTGCCGCGTTTGCTTGCAGTGTTTGCAGGTGCAGTTCCGGATAACCGCCGGGCAAATAGAGACTGTCCGCTTCGGGCAAAAGCGCATCGGTAAGCGGAGAAAAAAATTCAAGCTCTGCACCTAACGCACACAGCGCATCGAGGTTGGCATGATACAGAAACGAGAAAGCGGCATCCCTTGCCACCGCAATCCTGATGCCTGCAAGTTTGCGTTGCGGCATTGCGGCACTGGCAGGTGCAAAAGCGATGGGTTCAGGCAAGGCCGCACATGCTTGTTCGGACAGTTTGCTCGCGGCATGCGCGATGCGCTGATCCAGATCGGCAATCTCCCGCGCCTGCACCAGCCCGAGATGGCGATGCGGCAGGCTCAACTCGGCATCGCGCGGCAGGGTGGCGAAGCAACGTATGCCGGTCGGCAGGCCCTCCCCGAGCATATCGGCATGATTGGGGCTCGCGACGCGGTTGGCCAGCACACCGAAAAGTTTGATATCGCTCCGATAATTGGCCAGGCCGTAGACGATGGCCCCGAAGGTCTGCGCCATTGCACTGGCGTCAATGACTGCCAGCACCGGGATGCCGAACAATGCGGCCAAGTCGGCGCTGGAAGGTGTGCCGTCGAACAGCCCCATCACGCCTTCCACAATAATCAAGTCGGCTTCCGTGGCGGCCTGATAGAGCAGTTCACGACAATGGTCTTCGCCACCCATCCACAGGTCGAGCTGATAAACCGGATGGCCTGATGCGCGCTCCAGGATCATCGGGTCAAGAAAATCTGGCCCGGTCTTGAACACACGCACGACCCGACCCTGCCCGCGATGATAATGCGCCAACGCCGCCGTCACGGTAGTTTTGCCATGTCCGGAAGCGGGAGCGGCAACCATCAGCGCAGGACAGGGCGCGCTCATAACTCAACGCCTTTCTGCGCCTGAATGCCGGTACGATAGGCGTGTTTGATGTCGCGCATCTCGGTGACGGTGTCGGCAAACTCAATGAGCGCATCGGGTGCAGCACGGCCAGTTAATACCACATGCTGCATGGGCGGGCGTGCTCGCAAGGCGGCGAGCACCGTTTGCAGATCGAGATAGCTATGTTTGAGCGCGATGTTGATTTCATCCAGCACCACCAAATCCACTGCGGGATCGGTGAGGAACGCTATCGCCTGCTGCCATGCACGGCCTGCGGCAGCAATGTCGCGCTCACGATCCTGCGTTTCCCAGGTGAAGCCTTCGCCCATTACGTGATAGCTGACTTCGGGGAAGCGGCGAAAGAATATTTCCTCACCAGTGGAAAAACTGCCCTTGATGAATTGCACCACGCCCACGCGCATGTTGTGCCCGAGGGCGCGTGCAACCATGCCGAACGCCGAGCTGCTCTTGCCCTTGCCGTTGCCGGTGTGCACCAGCACGATGCCGCGATTCTCCGTAGCACCGGCTATTTTTGCATCGACGATTTCCTTGTGGCGTTGCGTGCGCGCACGATGCTTGTCATCGGCAGGAACAGCACTTTTATCGCCCATTATTTACCTGCTGTTTTGACGGCAACGGGCGAGCGCACCGACAGCGCCGCATACAACGCAGCCGCACACGCCAGATACAGCAGGCCACCGGTCAGATATTGCGGATAGTATTGCGCCACGCGCGCGACATACTCAGCCACATTGACGTTCGGATAGCGTCCAGAAAACCAGTAAAACGCCCCGTTGGAAATGAAAAACGCCACGCTGACCGCGGCAAACGCGATGCCTGAAAATACCCCCAGGCTACGCCAGCTTTGCTGATGAATGCGCGCATAGTAGCGGCCCGCGAGCCACAGCACCGCATAGGTCGGAATCAGAAACCAGTAGGCGGGCGTGACGCACCAATCGCTGACGCCCAGGTGGGTGATCGCGACATAATCCAACGCGCCCGCTTCAAGCAACAGGCCGGCAAAAAACAGCGGGCTGGCGATGAAGAAACCCGCCAGCATGAATACCGCCACCGAAGCATCCGGCAGATGCAGTGCCGTGCCGAAATGATGCATGCGTGTGGCCGCCATCAAGGCTGCCAAAACAAAGCCGATTAATGCTGAACGTTGAGATAACAGTTTCATGTTGCGCTCCTAAAAAATGAAGAAAAATGGGTGGGCGCAGCCCACCCTGCAAAAGTTAATTCTTGGGTTGGTAATTCAGCGTGAAGTATAACCCGCGCCGAGGCTGATTGTAGAACTGCACAGCCTCGTATTGCTTGTCCAGCAAGTTGTCGACCCGCCCCTGCAACAACCAGGCAGGCGCGGCACGATATTCGGCACGCACATCGAGCAAGCCGTAGCCGCCCAAACGTTTGGCGCTGGTGTTGGCAAGGTCGTCAAAGCGGCGGCCTTCCGCATACAGCGAACTGGCCAAACGATACGCGCCGAAGTCATGCGCCACTTCGATGCGCGCCGCTTCGGTCGCGCGACGGTTCAGCAATTTGCCTTGATTCGCGCCGGAGGTCTGACGCGGATCTTGCAGGGTTAGCGTACCGTTGATGTCACAGTCAGCCAGATGCGTTTGAAGCTGGCCTTCCACACCATTCAAACGCGCAGTGTTGATATTAACCGGGTTAAAGAGCGCATCGTAACCAATCAAGTCAGTGATGTTGGTTTGATAGGCGTTAAGTAGCCATTTACCCCAAGCGCCGCGATTACTCAGTCCTACCTCCAGGCTGCGCGATAATTCAGGGCGTAGCGTCGCACTGCCGAATCCGGGGTAATACAACTGGTTGAAGGTCGGCGCCTTGAACGCCGTGCCATACGAAACCGTCAAACGTGTTGTATCGCTGATTGCATAACCGTAACCCAAGCCACCGGTATTATGGTTGCCGAACTGCTGGTTATCGTCGTGCCGCGCGCTGGCTTGCAGGCTATGCGCACCAAAACCGCCTTGATATTGCCCGAACAGCGCGCGATTGTCGCGTGTGGCGCTGCTATAAACAGTAGTGCTATCGATGCGATCATTCTGGTAATCGAGCCCTGCCGTGAGTAACTGATCGGGCTTGACGGCAAAATCGTTCTGCCACGACAGGCTGTCGCGTTGCGTGTTATAGCGGCTCGAAGTTGCACCGTTCAGCAAATCGTTGTATTTATCCTGACTACGCCCGGCGCGCAATGTCATGTTCCAAGCTTGCATCGGCGAAAATTTCAGCGAGCCCCCCAGCACTTGTTGCACATCTTCGTTCTCATTTGCGCCGCCAGCATCATATTGGTTTTTGCTGTTGGCGCGCAGCAGTTGCGCATCGGCTACCGCGCCATTGTCAAAGCGATAACCGCCGTTCAATCCGAGTGATAAATTGCGATAGCCGTCTTTGTCCAGGTCGGCTCCGATAACATTACGTTTCGCACTGAAACCGCTGGTTTCCTGTTGATTGATCCTGGCGTTAAACCAGCCTTGCTCACCGCCGCCGCTTAAACCTGCTGTTCCATTGGCTGTGCCATATTTCCCCGCAGTCGCACTGAACGAAGGGCTCAGCGCACCACCACCCTTGCGGGTAAAAATCTGGATCACCCCGCCGATCGCTTCCGAGCCGTACAGGCTGGCGCGCGGGCCGCGCACGATTTCGATGCGTTCGATCTGTGCGACAGGGATGTCTTGAAAGGATGCCGTGCCAGTTGTTGCCGAGCCAATTTTAACGCCATCGACCAGCACCAGCACATGATCGGCATTGGTTCCACGCAAAAATACCGAAGTTGTCTTGCCTGGGCCGCCATTGTTGCTGAGGGTCAAACCCGCCACGCCACGCAGCACATCCGGCAACGATTGCGCTTGCAGGCGGTCAATATCCTGGCGCGTGATGACAGAAACGGAAGCCAGGGTCGCATCGGCGGACTGCGCGGTGCGCGTCGCCGTCACGACGATTTCGTCTAATGTGCCGCTTGCTGCATAAGCCAAGGGAGCAGCCGCGCATAAAATGGCGGCAAGAAGTTTTTGCTGTTTCATTGTGATTTTCCCGAATGAGTTCCAAGGTTCCCCGTTGGAACGTTCAAACACAGGAAATGATGAGGGCAAAACAGGAAGGAAGCGCGGTCAACCGGCATGGCTGGCCATTCTGCCGTCCATGCGCCGCCCGCTGCATTTCCCGACCTATGAAATTACCCAAAGTTTTCTTGGGGAATCCCTGCATTCAAGGCCGATATACGGGCTCGCAAGACAAAACGCATCGCCTTCCCATAAGATCCCTTGCAGGGATATGCTCACAGTGGCATATTGATGTGTCCACACTTGCTTACCGTTGCGGGGGCAGCACAGGTGTTTCACCTGTTTCCCGTTTAACCGGATGGCGCAAACCATCCGGCACCTCAATGCGGAACGGATTATAGCAAATGTTACGAGGGCGGTTATCTCCAACCGGAAGATGGCGTTTAATAGCCGTGTTGAAGGTTTGAAAGCTCAGCCATCAAACCTTAAAACGTGCCACGGATTCCCTGAGCGCGCCGGACAGTCTATCAAGCTCGACCGCCGTATCGCTGTTCGCTGCGGCTGCCGCACTGTTTTCCTCGGTCATCTGGGCGATTTTCTCGATATTTGTCGCAACCTGCTGGATAGCGGAGCCCTGCTCGCGTATTGCAGCGATAATATTCTGAACGTTGCTTGCCACTTCGCGCGAATCTTCGCCTATCCCGCGTAGCGAGCTTTCTGCCTTGCCAACCAGATCAAGGCTGCCAACAACCTGGGTATCGGCCTGATTCATGCTCGCAACCGCCTCGCCGATATGCCCCTGAATGCCGCTGATAAGCGTGGCGATTTCTGCGGTCGCTTTTCCGGTACGTTCGGCCAGCTTGCGCACTTCGTCCGCCACGACCGCAAAGCCCCTTCCCTGCTCGCCGGCGCGCGCCGCTTCAATCGCGGCATTCAACGCCAGCAGGTTGGTCTGGTCGGCCACCTCCTTGATTACCTGAACGATGCCGCCAATTTTTTTCGAGCTTTCGTCGAGACGCTCCACATTGACATTCGATTGCCGGATCAATGCGGCGACATCGTTCACGTTTTTCACCGTTTCGGTCATGACCGCAAGCGCCTGCCCGGCTCCGCTATGCGCCTTTTCGACTATCTCGCCAGCCTTGCGAGCATTCTCGGTGGTTTCGCTGACGCTTACCGAAACTTCTTCTATGGCCGAAGCGACCGTTGCAGCGGCGCCCGCCTGTTCATGCGAACTCTTGAAAACTTCGTTGCTTGAAGCGGCCAGCACGCTGGATGCGCTCGCAATATTGCCGCTGGATTGTTTGGACTCCAGAATAATGCTGCGAAATTTCTGCAGCAAGCGGTTGATCGCCAGCCCGGCACGCGCCGTTTCCTGTGTGCCGTCCTCGGGAATGCTGCGGCTGAAATCGTCGTGCGCAACCGCATACTCGGCCGCATCCACAACAACTTCCAGCGATTGCTTCACCTTGTGCGCCACCCATCCCGCCGCTACCGCCGCGATTGCAATCGTCAACACCAGCAGTATCAACTGCACCACAAGGGTCATGCGGCTGGACGACAACAGCTTGTCGGCATCGGAGCTGATATTTTTTGTGATAGCCTCTTCGACTTCATGCAAGCCGTCGATCCTGGCGGTGCTTTGCTTGAACCACACGGACGGATCCACATCAAATCCGCCCTGCACGGCCTTTTCGGCCACGATGCTGCGCATACGCTGCACTTCCTTTACCGCATCGCGTGCCAGCACCGCTTTCAGCAGCGCTTTTTCCGATTCGCTTGCGGCGTCGACAAAGGCGTCCAGAAAGGCTTCCTGTTTGAAGATTTTTCCTGTGATATTGTGGAATTGGGCGGGCTCGACCTTGTTCGCGACAAAAGCCGCCACGGTCAGCGCACGCTCCTGCCCGGCATTTTCCTTGGCATTGACAAAAGTATGGTAGGTCAACAGTTGCCACGAAGTTACCGGATCATTGTTGTGCTCGGCAGCATCGCTGATCAACTCGGTAAGCCGGCCGATTGCTCCAGTGAAAAAAACTGATGATTCCGTAGCGGGAATAGCCAGCCTTGCAGCCTGTTCGCGTGTTTTGGCCAGCCCCTCGAGGCTGCGCCAGACCTCATCGATGTCCTTTTTCAATTCCGGCATCGAGCCGTTGAACACCTCCATCATCTGTTTGTAGGCCGCCAGCTTCTCATCGGTTTTTGCGCGTATGCCCGGCAGCGCGTCCGCAAACTTTCCCCCTTTGGACTGAATGAAACCGGCGGTAGCGCCGCGTTCGGTCTGCATGTAATGAATCAAGTCACCGGCCGCCACTGCGACCCCCATGATTTTCTTCGACTGGACTGCACTCTGGTAGCGGCAAAAACTATCCCAGATCAGCGTGCCGGAAGACAAAACCAGCGCCGCCACAGGGACCAATACCAGCAACACAAGATATTGCGTAATCGTTAAGCGTTTCATACTCTCCCCCGTTGATTGTTGGCTCTATAAGAATCTCGGCCTTATTTTTATATTGGCATTACTTCTTGGATGTGCGCGTAACATACTGACAGCCAAACAACTTCAGAGCAGTGTTTGTTCGAAGCTGCCTGGCTGGGTAAAGATTCCTTGGTTAACGCAAAACGCTGCCCCAACCTTGTGTTCAGGGATGCAAACCTCCTGCATTGTTAGGTTTGAGATCGTAATAATGTGTATCCAGCACCGCCTTGAACGGCTTGCCATCCAGCTCGATGTGTTTAACCAGGCTGGATTTCAAGGTATTGGCGTAATGCTTCCCCTCATGGCTGGACCACATGCCATTCTTGGCTGTCAATTCATTCTTGATGCGTTGAAATTCATTCAACAGGCGTTGATGGGTCAGCCGGTGCTGGGAAAAATCGAAACCAATCGTCTGTGCAATATTTTCTTCGACCACGAAACAGTCATGCAGATAATCTTCCAGCAGATCGAATAGTCCTGACAAGGCAGCCGCCTCACCTGCCGAAATCGACCTGGACAAGTCATTGATTGTGTTATGCAACCGCTTGTGCTTTGAATCGATAAGCCGGTTGCCGACACTTAATTTTTTTGACCACATAGATTCCATGCTGCCCTTGCGGCTATTGGATACTATGCGCTTTATACGTGCATCCTGCCGCAATGGATATATGCCGAAATATCTAGATATTTCGGCTTAAGCCGCCTATATATTCCGGCTGGCCACTCAGGCATTCCGGCCTGTTTGGCTGCTAGGCGGCGCTCTTTACCCGAACGATGCGCAGCACTTCCGGTATCTTGCGCAACCCGCGAAGGATGTTCGCAAGGTGCAGGCGATTGTTCACTTCCAGTGTGAAATGCAGTGCGGTATGCCTGCCCTCGCTGGCAAAATTGACGTTCTCGATGTTGGATTCCGCTTCGGCAATGGCGGCGGCGATTTTCGCCAGCACACCGCGCTGATTGGCGACCAGCAGCTTGATGTTGACTTCGAAAACACGGCTGATGTTTTTATCCCACGCAACTTCCAGCCATTGCTCGTTGCTGCCTTGGGCGCGGCGAATAGCGGGGCAGTCGCGGGTATGCACCACCAGGCTTTGCCCGCTCTTGACCACGCCGATGATCGGGTCGCCGGGAATCGGGCTGCAACACTTGGCGAACTGCACCGCCACGCCCTCGGTGCCCTGGATCGTGATAGCCTGCCTGGTCAGCGGTTCGTTTGAAACAGCTTCGCCAATCGAGGCGAGCTGCCGGGCCACCACTATATTGAGGCGGCGGCCAAGGCCGATGTCGGCGAGTATATCCTGCCGCGTTTTCAGGCCCGTTTCCCTGAGCAGCTTGTTCCAGTGCGCCTCATCCATGCTCTGCGGCTGGATACCCAGCGTATGCAGCGCCTGGTTGAGCAGGCGCTCGCCAAGCTCTGCCGACTCGCCGGACTGCATGGTCTTGAGGAAATGGCGGATGTGGCTGCGCGCCTTGCTGGTGGTGACATAGCCGAGCCAAGCCGGATCCGGTTTGGCATGCGATGCGGTAATGATCTCGACACAGTCGCCGTTCTTGAGTTCGGTGCGCAATGGCGCCAGTTCATGGTTCACCTTCACGGCAATGCAATGGTTGCCGATATCGGTGTGCACGCTGTAAGCAAAATCCACTGCGGTTGCGCGGCGCGGCAACGACATGATCTTGCCCTTGGGGGTGAAGACATATACCGCATCCGGGAACAGATCCACCTTCAGGTGCTCCAGAAACTCTGCCGAATTGCCGCTCTGACTGAGGCTTTCCAGCAACTCCTGCAACCACTGGTGGGTTTTCTTGTGCAGGTCGTTGATCGATTCGTGACCGCTCTTGTACAGCCAGTGCGAAGCCACGCCGGCGTCGGCGATCCTGTGCATCTCGTGGGTGCGTATCTGGATCTCGATCGGCGTGCCGAACGGGCCGAACAATGTCGTGTGCAGCGACTGGTAGCCGTTCACCTTGGGAATCGCGATATAGTCCTTGAACTTGCCCGGAATGGGCTTGTACAGCCCGTGCAGCGCGCCCAGCGCCCTGTAGCAGGAATCGAAATCATCCACCAGCACGCGGAATCCATAGATGTCGAGCACCTCGGCGAAAGCCAGCGATTTGCTCTGCATTTTCTTGTAGATGCTGTAGATATTCTTTTCGCGGCCGGCCACCTCGGCATGGATATGATGCTCGCCGAGCCGTCTCTGTATCGCCTCGAGTATCCGGTCAACCACCTGGCGGCGGTTGCCGCGCGCCACCTTCAGCGCCTTGGACAACACCGCGTAGCGGTTGGCATGCAGGTACTTGAAACTCAAATCTTCAAGCTCGTGGTGAATGTCATGCAGGCCGAGGCGGTTCGCGATCGGCGCATAAATTTCCATCGTCTCGCGGGCGATGCGCTCGCGCTTCTGGTGCGGCATGGCTTCCAGCGTGCGCATGTTATGCAGGCGGTCGGCCAGTTTGATCAGGATGACGCGCACATCGCGCGTCATCGCCAGCAGCATCTTGCGGAAATTTTCCGCCTGCGCATCTTCGCGCGTCTCGAACTGAAGCTTCTCCAGCTTGCTCAGGCCATCCACCAACTCCGCTACCGGCTTGCCGAATTTTTCGGCGATCTGGCCGGAGGTGATGCCGGTGTCTTCCACCACATCGTGCAACAGCGCGGCGATGATCGCCTGCACATCGAGACGCAGGGACGCGAGAAGGCGCGCTACGGAAATCGGGTGGGTGACATAAGGGTCGCCGGACTGGCGCGTTTGCCCTTGGTGCGCGGCGCGGCTAAACTCGATAGCGGCGCGGACATGCTCGGCATCCTGCGGTTTAAAGTAGGCCGCAACCTCTTCGAGAAGGGATTCTGCATCGGACATGTGAAATCACATCGATCATCCAAATGGCGGACAACCGCCGTTTCCGGGGTTACGCCTGGCCGCGATTCAGGATTTCCTTGCCTACCTTGCCCTCGCTGATTTCACGCAGCGCGATAACGGTAGGCTTGTCCCGGCTATCTTCCACCAGATGTGTCGCGCCGTTTGCCAACTGGCGTGCACGGTAAGCTGCGGCCAGCGTCAACTCAAAGCGGTTCGGGATTTGCGAAAGACATTCTTCAACGGTAATGCGTGCCATATGATTTACTCCGGGTTCTGTAATTGGTTGATCAGCATCTGATGGTGTGCCAGTTGGTTTGTGCAGCGCAGCCTGGCAGAAAGCACAACCGCGTTCAGTTCGCGCAGCGCCTCGTTCAGATTGTCGTTGATGATAACATAATCGAATTCGGCGACGTGGGACACATCCTCGCGCACCGCCGCCATGCGCCTGGCGATCACGTCATGCTCGTCCTGGCCGCGCCCTTTCAGGCGCTGCTCCAGCGCCTCGATCGAAGGCGGCAGGATGAAGATGCTGATGCACCGCGGAAACAGTTTGCGCACCTGCGCCGCGCCCTGCCAGTCTATTTCCAGCAGGATATCGCGCCCTTTGGCGATCTCCGCGCTGATCCATTTTTGCGAGGTGCCATAAAAGTTGCCGTACACTTCTGCGCTCTCGAGAAACTCGCCGCGTTTTGCCATCGCGAGGAAAGCCTCACGCTCGACAAAATGATAGTCCTTGCCGTCAACTTCGCCGGGGCGCGGGTTGCGCGTAGTGTAAGAAATCGACAGGTTGATCTGTGGATTGATATTGAGCAAGGCACGCACCAGGCTGGTCTTGCCTGCGCCCGATGGTGCGCTGATGACGAATAAATTTCCAGGCATGGTTTATTCTCCCGATGAATTTAATGCTATTCCAGATTCTGAATCTGCTCGCGCATCTGCTCGATCAGTATCTTCATCTCCATCGCGCTGCGCGACACTTCCGCATCGACGGATTTCGAGCCCAGCGTATTGGCCTCGCGATTCAGCTCCTGCATCAAAAAGTCCAGCCGCTTGCCGACCGCGCCGCCCTGCGCAAGAATGCGGCGCATCTCGGTGAGGTGACTGGACAGCCGCGACAATTCTTCATCGACATCTATCTTGCTGGCGAACAGCGTGATTTCCTGGCGGATGCGCTCGTCCCACATGTCCTGGGCATTCTGCAGCGCATCGCGCAGCCGCGCGGCAAGTTTCTGCTCGTAGGCGGCGATCGCGGCGGGAACATGCGGCATCACGCTCTGGCGCAGCGCCTCGATTTTTTCGATGCGCTGCAACAAGAAATCCTTGAGCTTTTCGCCTTCGCGGGCGCGCGATGCGGAAAATTCCTGCAACACCTCCTGCATCAACCCGAACAGTGCGGTGCGCAGTTCGTCCGCCGATGCCGCAGGTGCCTCCAGCACGCCATTCCAGCGCAGCACGTCGGCCACGCTCAAGGTTCGCGCTTCCGGCAGCGCTGTTTGCACTTCCCTGTTCCACGCCGCGAGCTGCTGCAACAAGTCGCGGTTCAGCGCAGCGCCACTTTGCGCGCCGCGCGCCGCATAATTGATGCGGCATTCCACCTTGCCGCGCTGCAACTGTGCGGCAATCGCTTCGCGCAGCGCGCCCTCGAAACTGCGGAGCTCATCCGGCATGCGCAACTGTACATCCAGATAGCGATGGTTGACGGCGCGCAGTTCCAATGTCAGCGAACCGCTGTCAAGCTCCGCGCTGGCGGCGGCATAACCTGTCATACTTAAAATCATGGCAGAGACTTTCGGGTAACTGGCGCACAAATAAAAGACTGTGCTCGGAGGTTGCATTATATTACGATTGTCATCATGAATTTTTCCGTCCATCAAGTCAGCCATATCGGCAACCGCAAATTCAACCAGGATCGCGTTGCCTACGCCTACAGCAACGATGTGTTGCTGTTGGTGCTGGCGGACGGTATGGGCGGGCACCTGCACGGCGAGCTGGCTTCCCGCATGGTCATAGAAACCTTTGTCGATTCGTTCGGCCCATATGCACAATCTTTTCCTGTCGATCCACGGCTGTTTCTGGAGAATACGATGCGCCGCGCCAATCAGCGCATCCTGCAAGTCCCCCATGCCAGTGCGGCGGGTAGTGCCCCGGGATCAACGTGTGTGGCCGCATTGATTCAAGATGGCAAGGTGCATTGGGGTCATGCCGGAGATTCGCGTTTTTACCTGTTGCGCGACGGTGCGGTGCTGGCCGTGACCCGCGATCACTCGATAGTGCAGCAGTGGGTTGACTGGGGCATGATCAGCGTTGAAGAGGCGCGTCTCAATTCACAACGCAACAAGATCACCAACTGCCTCGGCGGCGCCAAAAACCTGTTTTACATGGAAGCCGGTGAACCGGTCGAATTGCGGCAGGATGACGTGCTATTGCTCGGCAGCGACGGCCTGTGGGGGCCGTTTACCGATAATGAATTAGCGGAGAAATTCGTCGCAACGCCTGTTGCCGAGGCGCTGAATAACCTGGCCGCTTGCGCGCTGGATCGCGAAGAGGGGAATTCCGACAATATCACCGGCATAGCGTTGCGCTGGGGAGCGCGCGAAGCCGCACATGACACCGCCGAACCGGTAAGCTGCATCCTCGAAATCCACTGACCGCTTCCCGCTAACCACTTTCCGCCAACCATTTCCATACGAGCACACAATATGCGCCCAAGCCAGAGATCGCCGAACCAGTTGCGTGAAATTCGCATCACCCGCCGCTACACCAAACATGCCGAAGGCTCGGTATTGATCGAATGCGGCGACACCCGAGTCATCTGCACCGCCAGCGTCGAGGAACGCGTGCCGCCGCACAAGAAAGGCTCCGGCGAAGGATGGGTGACGGCGGAATACGGCATGTTGCCGCGCTCGACGAACGAACGCATGGGGCGCGAAGCCGCGAAAGGCAAGCAATCCGGGCGCACCCAGGAAATACAGCGGCTGATCGGGCGCAGCCTGCGCGCCGTGGTAGATTTGCAGAAACTCGGCGAGCGCACCATCCAGCTCGACTGCGACGTGATTCAGGCCGACGGCGGGACGCGCACCGCCAGCATCACCGGCGCCTTCGTCGCGCTGCACGATGCGGTGAACGGCTTGCTCGGCAGCGGCAAGATACCGGAGTCCCCGCTCAAGGATTTTGTCGCCGCGATCTCGGTCGGGATTTACCAGGGTGTGCCGGTGCTGGATCTGGATTATGTCGAAGACTCGGCATGCGACACCGACATGAATGTCGTAATGCTGGGCAACGGGCATTTCGTCGAAGTGCAGGGCACGGCGGAAGGCCATCCGTTCACCCGCGCCGAAATGGACGAGCTGCTGGAGCTGGCGAAATCCGGCATCGAACAGCTGGTCGGAATGCAGCGTGCGGCATTAGGGCTCGTTAATGAATAAAGCCGTGCAAAAGCTCGTCATCGCCTCCAACAACCCCGGCAAGCTGCGCGAATTCCAGTTCCTGTTGCAGCCGCTCGGCATCGAGGTGCTGACACAGTCGCAACTGAATATCGGGGAAGCGGAAGAGCCGCACGACACGTTTATCGAAAATGCTCTCGCCAAGGCGCGCCATGTCAGCCGTCTGAGCGGGTTGCCCGCATTGGCGGACGATTCCGGCATCTGCGTCACCGCGCTGGGCGGCGCGCCCGGCGTCCAATCCGCGCGCTATGCGGGCAACAAGCGCGGCTGCGACACGTTACTGGCGGAGCCAGCCGATTGCGGGAGCAGCCGCAAGGCCGCCGAACAACCTTCTCCGGAATTGACGCAGGAAGAAATGAGGCGGCAGGCGGATCAGCGCAACAACGACAAACTGCTGCAAGACCTGCAAGGCGTCACGGATCGCCGTGCGCATTACTACTGCGTGCTGGTGCTGCTGCGCCATGCCGATGACCCGCAACCGCTGATTGCCGAAGGCGAATGGCATGGCGAGATCGCGATACAACCGGTTGGTGATGGGGGTTTTGGCTATGATCCGCTATTCTGGCTGCCGGCGCTGGGCAAGACCAGCGCGCAACTGGAACGCGAGCAAAAGCACGCGATCAGCCATCGCGGCAAGGCATTGCGGGTGTTGCTGGAGAAGTTGAACCCGGAATCAGGCTTGGTGTAGCGCCTTATCCTGTTTGGCGCACGACACGGCTTGTGGGCTTATTGGGCTGCCATCGAGGTTTTTGGCGGGATAGGTACTCTCGAATAACCTGATTCTAGATGACCACAGATAAAAACCGGTAAGATATCCACGTTACAACATCGCCCCTATTCGCATGCACTGGTTCACCAACCTCATTGCCGCCTTTTTATTGCCGCCACTCAGCTTGCTGCTGCTATTTGCGCTGGGCATTTTTCTGCTGTACCGCCGCCACAAATTTGCCAAACCGCTGCTGCTCGCCGTATTCATTTTTCTCTGGATCGCCTCCATACCTTATTGCTCCGATAGTGCGCTGCACTTTCTTGAGGCGCGTACTGCCGCGTTGGGCAAGGCAAGCGCGCAGGCCGAGGCGATCGTGATTCTCGGCGGCGGGACGTATTTCAACGCGCCGGAATATGCGGGGCAGGACACCGTCGGCGAAGCCACGCTGACTCGCCTGCGCTACGGCGCGAAGCTACAGCGCGAAACTGGAAAGCCCATCCTGGTAACTGGCGGCAAGCCGCTGGGTAACAGCACTTCCGAGGCGCAGCAGATGCGTTCCTCGCTGGAGCAGGATTTCCATGCGCCGGTGCGCTGGACGGAAGATGCCTCAGATAACACCTTCGAAAATGCGCGTTACTCGTTCCAGATTTTGCAAAAAGTTGGTGTCAAAAAAATATATCTTGTTACGCATGCCTGGCACATGTCGCGTTCTGCCAACGTATTCCGCCATGCAGGATTTGAGGTGGTCGAAGCGCCGACTGCCTTTACGACGCGCTATCGGACTGACCTGTTGGCATTTCTGCCAAGCGCCGGAGCGTTGTATGACAGCAGAATCTTTATGCATGAAATAATCGGAACGTTCTGGTACCAAGTAAGGTTGTCAATCTCTAACATTTAAGGGGTAATTATGAAAGCGCGCGTCAAATGGGTGGAACAGGCCTCTTTTCTTGGGGAGACCGAAAGTAATCACGCGGTATTGATGGACGGCCCGCCGACGGCAGGCGGTCGCAATCTTGGTCCGCGTCCGATGGAAATGCTGCTGCTCGGCACAGGCGGCTGCACCACCTTTGACGTGGTCAGCATCTTGAAGAAAAGCCGCCAGGATATTTCCGATTGCCATGTGGAACTGGAAGCGGAACGCGCCGAAACCGACCCCAGGGTATTTACCAAAATCCACATGCACTTCGTCGTGACAGGCAAGAATATCAAGCCGGAAGCTGTTGAAAAAGCGATCAAATTATCGGCCGAAAAATATTGTTCCGCCTCCATCATGCTCGGCGCAACTGCCGCGATTACACATGACTTTGAGGTGATTCATGAGTAAAGGTGCAGAGAAAAGCGAAGGGTAAGGTAAGCACCCTGCTCGAATGCAGGTTTAATTTAATTACTTTCGGGCGTATCGTCTATCTCGGCCGCGAAGTCACATCCCATACCAGCCGCAATGCGCGAGGCAAAAAATTTTCCGGCACGTTCACGCAACCTCTCCGGAATCAGGCTCAGGTATCGATCCGGGCAAACAACCATGCCGCACACATAGCGGTTTGTCTCATCCTGCCACAGCAGCGCACGGCATTTCCCCTTGAACTGGAGCAAAAAAATATACGCGACCGGGCAAGGTTCCAGCGCGCAGCAAACCCCGCAGCCATTGCAACATGCGCCGTAATCCGGCTTGGACGGAAAGAGTGGATGCAACCCGACTGTTTGCGGCGACATGCCTTTCATTTGGATTATGGATTAACAAGGCTAAGCAGCGCAGGTTTTCTGTGTGTGATGAACGCGCACCTTATTGCAATATGCCGTTATTTATTGCCTGGCGCGACTTGCATGGCTGGAGCTCATGATGTGGCAGTCAACACTTTCATTCATTGGCTTGTTAACGCAACAGCTCACGATAAAATTTATAGGTGTTTTTCCCGCTTTGCTTGGCCAAATACATTGCGTCATCGGCTTGTTTGATAAGCTGGCCAATCTGATTGGCGTCATCCGGAAAAAGCGCAATACCGAGACTACCTCCAATATGGCATTGCTGCCCGCTTAGTTTGAATGGTTCCGCCAGAACAGCAATTATCTTCTTGGCCGTCAGAGAGGCATTTTCCCCGGAGCCGATGTTGTCCAGCACAAAAGTAAATTCATCCCCGCCAACCCGGGCTACGGTATCAGATTCCCGGATAATTTCTTTCAACCTCTTGGCAACTTCCTGCAACAACAGATCGCCCGCCTCGTGCCCAAGCGTATCATTGACCTTTTTGAATCCATCCAGATCAAGAAACAACACCGACAACTTGTAGTTATTGCGCTTGGCTAAACCAATGGAATGCTCAAGGTTATTCAGAAACAGCACCCGGTTCGGAAGGCCTGTCAAATAATCATGGTGCGCCAGATGCGCTATCTTTTGTTCGGTCAGCTTGCGCTCCGTAATATCCCGCGTAATACCGACAAAATATCGCAGCCCGCCCAGCACCATTTCCGATACCGATATTTCCATCGGGAACTGTTCGCCATTTTTCCGGAGAGCTATTACCTCGCGCCCCCGTTTGCCGATCATCCTTTTTATTCCGGTCTGTATATACCGGGCGATATAGCTATCATGCTCGCTCCGGGTTTCTTCAGGCATCAGCAATGCCACGTTTTTACCCAGCACATCCTTTTGCAAATAGCCGAATATTTGCTCGGCTGCCGGATTGAATCCCTGAATTTCTCCATATTCATCGATCATGATGATGCCATCCATCGCGTTATGGATAATGGCTTGTAACTGCCGCTGGCTTTTTTCCAGCTCTTCCTTGACCTGCTTCAGGTTTGTCACCATCTGCCAGAACAATTTGACCTCAAGACCGCTCGCCACCCTCTTGTTGCCAAGAACCTTATTGACATCTTCGGCGACGTCATCATTTTGCGACAAGTTGAATACAATGCAGTCTGGATAGTCTTTGCAGGCTTTTAATGCTGAAACCGCATCGGTATAGGTCGGAATGCCGTACTCTTTCGCCATCCGTATTCCGGGCGCGTCAGGGTTTGTGTCCGCTATCGCTATAACCCTGACCAGACTATCTTCCATGAACATCTCGAGCAAAGCGCTGCCGCCACGCCCGGCCCCGATAATCAGGGCTGGATGCCCATGCATTTTCTGTGTAGACATGTCTATTCCTTACTAGAGACGGCAAAAAGCTTTATTAAATTTTAACAATTTTGACATATTAGCCCGAATATTGCATTAGCCCGCATTTGAATCCGCCAAACACAAAAGCCCTCGCGAGGAGGGCTTTTGGTTTGTAAGGAGTCTGACGATGACCTACTTTCGCATGGGTAATCCACACTATCATCGGCGCGGAGTCGTTTCACTGTCCTGTTCGGGATGGGAAGGAGTGGGGCCAACTCGCTATGGTCGTCAGACAAACTGTCAGGTTTACTGCGCTGTTCTGCAGCTCACCGTGTTTGTGGTCCGCTGCTTCGGTTCTAACACCTCGTCAACGAACGGTATTTTTGGAAGAAGTAAAGCGGTGTTTTGATTGCACGTTGTCGCGAAACAACTTACTTAACGTTATAGGATCAAGCCTCACGGGCAATTAGTACTGGTTAGCTTAACGCATCGCTGCGCTTCCACACCCAGCCTATCAACGTCCTGGTCTCGAACGACCCTTCAGAAGGCTCAAGGCCTAAGGGAAATCTTATCTCAAGGCGAGTTTCCCGCTTAGATGCTTTCAGCGGTTATCTCTTCCAGATTTAGCTACCCGGCAATACCACTGGCGTGATAACCGGTACACCAGAGATC
>JAIELH010000036.1 GCA_019753125.1 Gallionellaceae bacterium
TCGACAGCATGGACAAATCCACCAGCATTTTTACAACTGAGTAATAACCAGAAGACAGAAGGCAGAAGACAGAGGACAGAATGTTGTGCGGCTACGCCGCGCCTGTATAAAAAAATTGCCGCGTAGCGGCAACAAAGCCTCTGCCCTCTGTCCTCTGTCCTCTGTCCTCTGTCCTCTGAAATGGACAACACGCAAACCTTCCGGTTCTTCAATCGCGGCCCCAGCCCGATCGTTCGGCTGGTGTTCTTCTCGGTACTCTCGCTGTTGCTGCTGTTTGTCGACGCGCGTTACCGCTATCTGGAATCCACGCGCAGCGCGCTGTCGGTGCTTGTTTCTCCGATACAGCAACTGGCGACGCTGCCCAGCGTATTATGGCAACAGGCGGAAGATTTTTTCGTCACACAACGCGGCCTGGTAGAAGAAAACAAATCGCTGCGCCACCGGCATGAGCATGATGCCGCAGAATTATCGCAATTACAGTTTCTGCGTGGTGAAAACACACAGTTGCGCAACCTGCTGGCCTTGCAGCAACAGGGGCCGTTTGCCGCCCAATTCGCCGAGATCGTCTATGCCGAACGCGACGTATTCAAACGCCGCGTGCTCATCAACAAGGGCGCCGACGCCAACGTGCAGACCGGACAGGTGGCGATGGACGACGTCGGCATCGTGGGGCAAATCACGCGCGTCTATCCCTGGCTTTCCGAAGTAACGCTGATCACCGAAAAAGACCATGCCGTACCGGTGCAGGTGCAACGCAACGGGCTGCGCACCATCGTGTTCGGCGCCGGCGACACCAGCCTGCTGTCGCTACGCTATATGCCGGTCAGTTCCGATATCCAGAATGGCGACATACTGGTGACATCCGGCATTGACGGCATCTATCCGCCGGGCATACCGGTCGCCCGTGTGGAAAAAATCGAACGCGACGCCGCCTACCCGTTCGCGCGCATCACCTGCCTGCCGGTAGCCGGTGTGGATAAACATCGCCACTTGCTGGTTCTATCCGGCTTGGCGAAACCACCGGAGCGCCCGGTAGAAAATCGTGCGCCAGCAAGCACCGACAAAAGCAGCAAGTCAAAAATAAAGAGGGCGGCTACGCCATGATGAATCAGACCACCTCTGCCGCTCCGGAAATCCAGCGGCCAGCCAGCAACCTTTTTGTCGTATTGAGCGTGGCCGCAGCATTGTTTCTGAACGGGCTGCCTTGGGAAGGTATCTGGCTGATGTTGCGCCCGGATTTCGTTGCGATGTTAATGCTGTATTGGTGCATGCACCGGCCGTTGCGTGTCGGCATCGGCTTGTCGTGGTCGGTTGGAATACTGGCCGACGTAGCCGACGCCAGCCTGTTCGGTCAGCATGCGCTGGCCTACACCTTGCTGGCTTTTGGCGGCGTGATGCTGCATCACCGCTTGCAGATGTTTAACTTGCGCCAGCAAACCACCCAGGTATTCGGTATCTTTGCCGCCACTTATGCGGCGTATGCGCTGGTGCACTGGCAAGTGAGCGGCTATGTGGTATGGCCGTACTTTCTCGGCTGCCTGACTTCAACCCTGTTGTGGGCGCCGCTCAACATCGTACTCCAGACAATACGGCAGGCGCGTGTGAATTATCCTGCCAAGCGCCCCTGACACTGGGATGAAAAAGCACGTCGAATTAAAAAACCATCAGCGCGAAATCTTTTATTTCCGGCTGAGGCTGGTCATCAGCATCGGGTTTGTGCTGCTATTGTTCGGGATACTGCTGGCGCGTTTCATCTACCTGCAAGTGATGCGCCACGACTATTACCAGACGCTGGCGGAGAGCAACCGCATCTCCATCGTACCCATCGTACCCAATCGCGGGCTGATCCTCGACCGTAACGGCGTGGTGCTGGCGCACAATTATTCCGGTTATACGCTGGAAATAACACCGAGCAAAACCACCGACCTGGAAGCCACGATCAACGAGCTGTCCACGCTGGTCGAGATCGCGCCGCGAGACCGCAAGCGTTTCAGGAAACTGCTTGCCGAGCGGCGCAATTTCGAAACACTGATGATCCGCAACCGCCTTACCGATGAAGAAGTCGCGCGTTTCGCCGCCCAGCAATACCGCTTCCCCAGCGTCGAAATCAAGGCGCGCTTGTTCCGCGATTACCCGTTCGGCGAAAGCACCGCGCACCTGATCGGCTATATCGGACGCATCAACCAGACCGATGTCGAACAACTGGAAGAGAACGAACTAGCGGCCAATTATCGCGGCTCGGACTACATCGGCAAGACCGGCCTGGAACAGAGCTACGAAAACGAGCTGCACGGCGTCACCGGCGTGGAGCAGGTCGAAGTGGACTCGGGCGGGCGGGCAATCCGAATGCTGTCCCGCACCCCGCCAATGTCAGGCAACACGCTGGTTTTGAGCATCGACGCCAAGTTGCAGGAGATTGCGATGCAGTCGTTCGGCAACTATCGCGGTGCGCTGGTAGCGATCGACCCGAACAATGGCGAAGTGCTGGCTTTTGTCAGCAAACCGGGCTACGACCCCAGTTTATTCGTCGACGGCATCGACCCGCAAAACTGGGATGAGATGAACAATTCGCCGGACAAGCCGCTCAACAACCGCGCGCTGCGCGGGCAATACCCGCCCGGTTCCACGATCAAACCGTTCATGGCGCTGGCCGGATTGCACTACAACACGCGCGCTCCCGGCCACACGATCAGCGACCCCGGGTATTTCACGCTGTCCGGCAGCGGCCACCAATACCGCGACTGGAAAAAAGGCGGGCATGGCAGCGTGGACATGTTCAAGTCCATCGTCATTTCGTGTGACACTTACTATTACGGGCTGGCAACGGAACTGGGCATAGACAACATCTTCAATTTCTTGTCAGGCTTCGGCTTCGGCAAAAAAACCGGTATTGATCTGGAAGGTGAAACCTCCGGATTGTTGCCCTCGCAGGAATGGAAAACCAGGCGCTATAAACAAAAATGGTATGCGGGCGATACGGTTTCAGTCGGCATCGGCCAGGGCTACAATCTGGTGACGCCGATGCAACTGGCTCACGCGACTGCAACACTGGCGAACGACGGCGTGGCTTACCGCCCGCACCTGGTCAGGGAAGTGCGCAACTCGCGCACCAATGAGAACCGCCTGATTGAAAACAAGCCGGAATTCGACCTGAAGATCAATCCCGCACATCTCGACCTGGTAAAACGCGCAATGGCGGCGGTCACGCAACCGGGCGGCACTGCGGCGCAGGCCGCCATCGGCGCGCCTTACCATATCGCCGGCAAGACCGGCACGGCACAGGTAGTGGGCATGAAGCAGGGAGAAAAATACGACGCCAGCAAACTTGATGAACGGCACCGCGACCATGCCTGGTTCATCGCCTTTGCTCCCGCCGAGAAGCCAACAATCGCACTGATCGTGCTGGCAGAGAACGGCGGCCACGGTGGCGGGACCGCCGCGCCGATTGCGCGCAAGGTGCTGGATTATTACCTGCTCGGCAAGACGCCGCAGCCCCTGCCGGACGTGCCGGAAAACGAAGAAGAACAGCATGACTAGACGACAACTCTGGCAACGCCTCACCGCGCATATCGACTGGCCCCTGCTGCTCGGTATCAGTTTGTTGATGCTGGCCAGCCTGGTGATCCTGTACAGCGCCGGCGAAGGCAATTGGTCACGCGTCCTGGGGCAAGGCAGAAATATCCTGATGGCGCTGGTTTGCATGTGGGCAGTGGCCAACCTGCCGCTGCATTACCTGATGCGCACTGCCGTACCGATCTATTTGCTCGGCATGGTGTTGCTGATCGGCGTCGCTTTGTTCGGTGAGGTCAGCCACGGCGCGCGGCGCTGGCTGAATCTGGGTATCACCACGATCCAGCCATCCGAGCTGATGAAAATCGGCGTGCCGTTGATGATGTCGTGGTATTTCGAAAAGCACGAAGCCACTCTGACCCTGAAGAATTATTTTGTCGCCACCTTGCTGCTGCTTGTGCCGATGGCGCTGATCGCCCGCCAGCCCGATCTGGGAACCGCGATACTGATCTCCGCCAGCGGTTTCTATGTGTTGTTCCTGGCGGGGCTGAGCTGGCGCGTGATGGGAGTGATGTTCGTCGCGGCGCTGGCCAGCGCGCCGCTGCTGTGGTCGATGCTGCATGACTATCAGCGCCATCGCATCCTGATGCTGTTCGACCCGTCGCAGGACGCGCTGGGCAAGGGTTATCACACGATACAGGGGATGATCGCCGTCGGCTCGGGCGGATTGTTCGGCAAAGGCTATTTGCAAGGCACGCAAACCCACCTCGATTTCTTGCCGGAACGCACCACGGATTTCATTTTCGCGGTGTACTCGGAAGAGTTCGGGCTGCTCGGCAACATCATAATACTGTTGTTCTACCTGCTGGTGATAGGCCGCGGGTTCATCATCACCGCCAATGCCTCGACCTATTTCACGCGCCTGATGGCAGGTTCCATTACGCTGACCTTCACCACCTATGCGTTCGTCAACATGGGCATGGTCACCGGCATCCTGCCGGTGGTCGGCGTGCCGCTGCCGCTGGTAAGCTATGGCGGCACATCGATGCTGACCCTGCTGCTGGGTTTTGGTATGCTGATGAGCATCGAGACGCATAAAAAGCTGGTCAAGACTTGATGGCAGGTACTACTGGCGCTTCCAATCTACAGCCACGAGTGCTTCACTCAAAGGAGAAAGCATGAGCAAAATAATCGCAACTCTGGCCTTGGCAACCTTGGCGCTAGCCGCCTGCAGCAGCACACCGCAACGCGAGGTGGAAACGCGCGACACACCGGCGCCAGTCGAAGATCGCGTAGTGGGTGGCACATCTGGCGTAACCGGTGCAGCCGGCACGGGCGGCTATCTTGCCGGAGACGGCCCTGGCGCCGACGTGCCGCCCAACCTCAACGAAATCCCGGATGCCGTGCCGAAGAACGAACCGCTGCATCGCTATGCCAACCGCCCTTACGTTGCGCTGGGAAAAACCTATACACCGGTAACTGCCACAGGCAAATTCAGGGAGCGCGGCATCGCCTCATGGTATGGCAAAAAATTTCACGGCCAGCGCACTTCCAGCGGCGAGGTATACGACATGTATGCGATGACCGCCGCACACCCCACCCTGCCGATCCCGAGCTATGCGCGCGTAACCAATACCGCCAACAAACAATCCGTAGTGGTGCGCGTCAATGACCGCGGCCCGTTCCTGCACGACCGCGTGATCGACCTTTCCTACACTGCCGCGCACAAACTGGGGATCATCAACAACGGCAGCTCAGAAGTGGAAATCGAGAGCCTGGCTGCCAGCGCCAATGCCATCGCCAAGGCCAATGCAGTTGAAAGCAGGCCACTGGAAAAATCCGCGCCGGCAGGCAGCAGCGAAGCCTCCACCGCAAACATGACCAAGACCGTGGGCGGCAATATTTACTTGCAGCTGGGCGCGTTCAAATCGCAAGACGCGGCAGAAAGCTTCATGGCGAAAATGCGCGCCGAACTGGGCGACATCGGCAAACAATTCAGCGTATTCCTGAAAGACGGCCTGGTGCGGGTGCATGTCGGGCCCTATGCCAGCCAGAACGAGGCGCGCGGCAGCGCGGATAGCCTGAAGGGGAAGCTCGGATTCAAGCCGATGCTGAATCTGCATTAGCACAACTACTGATAGAACGACTGGCCATCTGACCAAGCTGGCAAACAGCTTTGCATAGCCATTCGGCTAAGTCACCAAAATACGGCGACATAAACTGTAGTAGTCGCGGCTTCATCTGACAGTTACCCAATTTGACTGAAGCGACTGTCAGTTCAGATTCAGCTATTCTCAGATTCAGCTATTCAATGTGGTAATTTTATCGTGCCAATCAAACCCCAGAACCCTGCCACACACCGAGGATCGTGCGGTTAACATTTCATGATTCCCTCAGCCCGATTTCTGCATTTTCCTGAATTTTCATGCATTTCCGGTTGACTCAAGCCCAGCACCTCGGATAGCATCGCGGGACTTTCAAGCTTACCGGAGCTTTGCCTGTGCCGTTGATCCGACTGATTTTTTCCGCGCTGCTCACCATCGGTGCTTTAGTCTCCGCACCATGTGCCCAAGCGGATAACATGCTTGCGCTCAGCACCTCGCTGCCCGATCTCGCTGCTCCGCTGACACTTTCAACCGCACGCAACATCAAACTGGAGCTCATTCCGGACACCGAATTGGCAGTGCGCGACCTCTGGCCGCGGATACGCAGCGGCTTCGCAATGCGCGATCTGGATAGCCCGTTGATTGAAAGACACGAGCAATGGTATGCCAACCGCCCCGATTACGTTGAGCGCATGATGGAGCGCGCGCGCCGCTACCTTTTTTACATCACCGGCGAAGTGGAACGGCGCGGCATGCCCAGCGAAATCGCGCTGCTGCCGATGATCGAAAGCGCGTTCAACCCCGGTGCCTATTCGACCAGCCGCGCCTCCGGCATCTGGCAATTCATCCCTTCCACCGGCAAGAATTTCGGCATGCAGCAGAACTGGTGGTATGACGGCCGGCGCGACATCATCAGCGCGACCAACGGCGCGCTCGATTACCTGCAAAAACTGCATGACATGTTCGGCGATTGGGAGCTGGCGCTGGCCGCCTACAATTGCGGCGAAGGCGCGGTGCAGCGCGCCCAGGAACGCAACCGCAAACGCGGCCTGCCGGTAAATTACACCAGCCTGAAATTGCCCGATGAAACGCGCAACTATGTGCCGAAATTATTTGCGATCAAAAACATTGTCGCGAATCCGGCCAGCTTCGGCCTGGTGTTGCAGAACATCCCCAACGAGCCCTATTTCGCCGCCATTTCCACCACCAAACAAATCGACGTGAAGCTGGCCGCACAACTGGCCGATATCACGATCGAAGAATTCACCGCGCTCAATCCTGCACATAATCGCCCGGTAATTTTGCAAGGCAGCAGCGATTTGATCCTGCTGCCGGTCGGCGCAGTCGAGACTTTCCGCGCGAACCTGGAAGACTACGACAAGCCGCTGGTCAGTTGGCAGCCCTATCACCCCAGAAAGGGCGAACACATCGACAAACTTGCGCCACGCTTTGGTTTGTCAGCCGAGAAACTCAGATCGGTAAACGGATTGGGGCGCAACAATGTCAGCACCGGCCAAACCCTGCTGGTGCCGGTCAATGGCGAAACCGGAAATGGATTTGAAGCCTTCAACATGCATCTCGCCCCAACCAGCGACGGCGGCACACGTTCGATCAGGCACACGGTGCGCAAGGGCGAAACATTGGACAGCATCGCGCGCCGCTATCACGTCAGCGCAGCCAAATTAAGAACATGGAACGATCAATTGAATCAGGTCAAGGCGGGACAAACGATCATCATCGTGCAAGCGGCATCCCGCAAGAACTCCCGGCGCCATCTGGCCAAATCCGGCAACCGTTCACACAAGGTGGCGCAATACAGCCCGCCCCAGCAACGGCTCGCCTACAACAGGCATTAACGGCTGGCATTCCAAACTAGCGAGGGGTTATTTTTTAAACCAACAGAAAAAACTATAGCCGCGCTGACAGCTTTGCTGAAACGGCAGTGAAATAACGATACCCCTTCCACACCCGCCACATCCCCATCATCAAGCCGGTCACACCGCGCCGGCGAATCACCAGCAGCGCAGCCACACCGGCAACCAATACAGGATTGGAACGCAGAAAACGCACTACGGCCAGCCCCTGATCGGCGGCGGCCAGCGGGATTTGCCACTGCGCGCCAATCTCGGCCACCTGCCCGCGCTGTACGGCGATTTTCGCCAGCAGTTCGGCGCGGCGCTGCATCACCGCAAGCATCTGCTTATTCACGGCCAACCCCCAGTTGCTCCCGGTCCTTTGCCAACTCGGCAAGGCTGGCAGAAAACAGTTTTGAGCCGGCTTCCGCCTTGCTGCGCAGCAACGCCACCATCAGCGCACCCGACACGAGAAAGAGCACGCTCATCACACCGAGTGCAGCGAGGCGATGCTCATCCCAGAACAGCACGACGATCAGCAACGTAAGCAGCAGCATGGCCATGCCGAAGCAGAACAGCGCGGACAACGCAAAAAAAAGCATCTGCGTTAAACGCAGACGCTCCTCATGCAGTTCATTCGCCAGCAGTTCAAGCCGTGTCGACGCAATGGCTGTCGCCGTGGACAACAGCCGCCTGACTGACGCCATCAGGCCAGAACTTGCCTCCGGCATAGTTAACGGCCGCGAGAAATCAGCATGCCGATAATGAGGCCGACACCAGCGCCGATTCCGACCGCTTTCCAAGGATTCTCATGCACATACTCATCGGTCGCATTCGCTGCCTGCCTGGTCTTGGCAACCACGGTTTCCTGCGCAGCGGCAAGGCGCACTTTGGCGGCAGCCAGATTTTCCTGAATACGCTCACGCGCTGCGGACACTTTTTCACCCGCCTGACCGGCTGTCGCGCGCAACAATTCCTCGGCATCCGCCACCACCACGCGCAAATCCTGCATCAATTTTTCCTTGCTGACTTCACCTTCCACGGCCCCTGATTTTGCGCTCATATTTCACTCCTTAAACGATTAAAAATACTGTCATCCAATGCCGCGCAGTCACCTATCTGACTCCGGACACCTCACTGCCTTTGTAATCCAAACATGCTGCTGCGTCAATCGGAACATTCTTGCCCTTAAGTCGCCCCGCCGCAATCGTAGATACCCTGACTGGAGCGTTCAAGCTCCTGTTCCATGGTGAAGTGCTGCCCGGATGCCCTCAGAGCAACGGAAGCGGGGCTGGCTCGTCCACCAAGATGCAACAATTCCTTGATAACCGCGTTGGCGTCGCTGACCGGAGGCACCATAAGCGTTTGCAAATGGTCATATACCTCCTGATCGATGGAAATTTGAATTTGATTAGCCATGATCTTTCTCCTGAATAAAAAATTAAAATTGAACTGACCACCTATTCCGCCAAGACAAAAATGCCTCGAATTTAGAAAGGTAACCTTTCACCTGCAACTGAGCGGCGTTGCCCCGCTGCCCCCTAACCGGCCACTTGATACCGGGTATATCAGACAACGCGGATTACCAAATATTGCGCGCGATCTCTGAATTTTCCACAATAAACAGGCTCGTCATTCCCGCCTCTTGTTGCGCCGTTTCGGCTTGCAAAACCCACAGGGTGACGATACTTCATTGCACCTGTTTCAGGTGTCGGCGTTTGGCTGATTGTGGTGTAGGAAACAGAATAATTTGTTGTCAGTGTTCATCTGACGGGGCGCGAAGCGCGGCGGCAGGAGCAGCTTGTATCATAATACGATTTACTCCGGCAAACCCTGAGGAAAGGGCTGGCGCAACGCATCCGGCATTTCTTCCAGGCCGCTCACATCGTTCAGTTGTTCGGCCGCCCTGAGCACTTCCACGCGTCCGCTCTGCGTAACCATCACGACCGCAGGCCGTAGTTGGCCAAACTGCATCCAATGCGTATTGTTATAAGCGCCGACAGGACGGATCGCCAGACTCTCGCCCACATGGAGCGGCGGCAGCATGATCGAGGCGCGCACGACATCCATGTTCATGCACAGCGGGCCGTACAGCACCGTGTCCCCAGCGATACCGTCGGGCGGACGCAACGGCTTGACCTCGTGGTTGTACCATAACGCGGTAAACAGTATGTTGACCCCGGCGTCGAGGATTGCCGCACGCCGCCCGTCCGGCAGCTGCTTGCCGCCCACGACGGTAGCCACCAGCGTTTCCGCGTCATCGACAATCGCGCGCCCGGTTTCCAGCACCAACACCGGCAAGGGTTTCCCGGCAGCGCTTCTTCCGCGTGTCGCCTCTGTCAGCGCGCCGCAGATCGCCTCGGCGTACTGTTCGAAATCCGGCATCACCTGGCCGGGCGGAAGAGAAAGCCCTTGGCGCACATTGCTCGATGCGAAGCCGCCGCCGATGTCGAGGTATTCGATGGTGCAACCGGTATCGCGCTCTACTTCTTCCATGAAGCCGGCCATGATGCGCATTTGTGCGGCATAGGCGCGCACGTCGAGCACGAAAGTGCCGATGTGGCTGTGCAGGCCGGTGAGTTTCAGCCAGCGGCTTGCGGCTATGCGCTGCACCGCATCCCCGGCGGCGCCGGATTCGATGTTAAATCCAAAACGAGTCTGAGAATCGGTGTAGCCGGTGTCGAAATTGAGCCGGATGCCGACCGGGGTCTGCTTGCCGAGCTTGCCGGCGATTTGCTCCAGCGCATGGAGTTCGTCGAGATGATCGAGATGGATAATCGCGCCTTCCCGCACCGCCTGTTCGAGTATGCCGGCCGGCTTCCACGGCCCGTTGAAAATGATGCGCGAACCGGGCACGCCGTTGGCGCGCGCCTTCCGGTATTCAAATTCTGAAACCACCTCCGCCCATGAGCCTTCCTGATGCAGGATGTTGCAGATCGCCCCAAGATAGTTGGTCTTGTACGACCAGCCGTGGCGGACGCGCGGCCAGCGGGCAGCAAAGGCGCGGCGCAGGCGGCGCACATTTTCGCGCAAGGTTTTTTCCGAAACAATGAACAGGGGCGAGCCGCATTGCTCCAATAGCGGCGCAATTTCAACGCCATCAATATCCGGCAAACAATCATTCATAATCTGGGCTTATTGCTCTGTACGGCAAACTGTTAATCAAATGCATCCCCCATCCGCCAGATTACTAATGGCAACACTTCTTTTTCTTTTCAACTTCAAGGCTGTTAATTTCGATTTCTTCCAGGTTGTTGATGAACGCCAATTTGAGGCGATCCATCCACCCGCTTCCGAGATCGGATTCTATCAATGCCAATTTGTCCGCAATCTGCTCGGCGGTCACCTGGATGAGGTCATACTGGATTTCGATTTTATCCCCCTCAATGAAAATCTCTTGTATTCCCATCATCTCAAGTAATGCGTGTTTTACTTGTTCGGCCTGTATCGCATCAAGCGGCGCCGATAGCAAAAGGCGGCGGCGCTTGATGATTTTCTTTCCCTGCTGCGCAGGGGCTTTGCGCCCGGGGAATCCGATGTATAAATGCGGGTTCGCCAGAAAGCGTTCCTTGCATTGAGCCGAACAAAATGCGTAATGTCCGCCCGCATATTCTGTGGCAAACGAGGTAGGTAAAACTTGCATGTGGCAAACATGGTCTTCGACTGTTTCGTCCATGATGTTTCTCCCTTTCAAGGTTATTGCTTCACCTGCCATCACACTGCCCTGCGATCCAGAACAGGAGCACTCAAGAAGCCATTTCGTGGCAACTACGACGAACAGCATGAACCGCTTCCTTGCTGAACGGGCGGGCAAGGGGTTGTGCCATAAGAACAGAAAACACAACAATCCCCTTCCTTGGGCTTGAGCAACGCGCCGCACGCATTGCATTCGTAGAACCAGATACACCTGTCTGCGGGCATGGTTTCCGTTTGTTTGTGCCCGCACCTTGGACAGGTAATTTCCGATTCGAGAATAACTTTCTTACTCATGTTTACCTATCTGATGTTGGCTCGGTCGCGTATACGGAAAGAATGCGGGTGTTTTTTTGGCATACCGGACATAGGCGTCTCCAAATTCCGCTATTGCTTCCCGCTCTTCCTGCCGCGCCAACCGCACAGTATTTTCATTGTGCCCGCCATGTGTGCCATGCCCATGGCTCATCATCGGAAACCTCTGCTCACAGCTTTACCCGGTTCAGCCGTAGCGCATTGACGATCACCGACACCGAACTGAAGCTCATCGCCGCCGCCGCGATGATCGGCGAGAGCAGCAGACCAAAGACCGGGTACAGCACGCCCGCCGCAATCGGGATGCCGAGCACGTTGTAGATGAAGGCGAAGAATAAGTTCTGGCGGATATTTTTCATCGTGGCGCGGGACAGGCGCACGGCGCGCACGATGCCGTTCAGATCACCCTTGACCAGCGTGACGCCCGCGCTCTCCATCGCCACATCGGTGCCGGTGCCCATCGCGATGCCGACTTGCGCCTGCGCCAGCGCCGGCGCGTCGTTGATGCCGTCGCCCGCCATCGCCACGATGAATCCCTGCGCTTGCAGTTGTTTGACGATAGAGGCCTTCTGTTCGGGCAACACTTCCGCCTCGATACGGTCAATGCCCAATTTTTTCGCCACTGCCTCCGCCGTGGTGCGGTTGTCGCCGGTCAGCATGATGACCTGCACGCCTTCCTGATGCAGCGTGCGGATCGCATTCAATGTGGACTCCTTGACCGGGTCGGCCACGCCGAGCAGTCCCGCCGCCCTGCCGTCGATCGCGAGCAGCATCACGGTCTGGCCGTCGCCGCGCAACGCTTCGGCGCGCACAGGCAATTCGTCCGCATCGAGGTGCAATTCTTCGAACAGCTTGAGGTTGCCCAATACGACGCTATGCCCATCCACATTTCCCGCCACCCCCTTGCCGGTGTACGAACGGAACTCGCTGACTGCCGCAAGCACCAGGGATTTTTCCTGCGCACCATTGACGATCGCTGCGGCCAGCGGATGCTCGCTGGCACGCTCCAGGCTGGCGCCCAGTCGCAACACTTCGCCCGCGTCGAATCCGGCGAGCGGAATGACCGAGAGCAGTTTCGGTTTGCCCTCGGTCAGTGTGCCGGTCTTGTCTACCACCAGCGTGTTCACTTTCTCCATGGTTTCCAGCGCCTCGGCATTCTTGATCAGCACCCCCGCCTGCGCCCCGCGCCCGGTGCCGACCATGATCGACATCGGCGTGGCTAACCCCAATGCGCAAGGGCAGGCGATGATCAGCACCGCCACCGCGTTGACGATGGCGTGCGCCAAACGCGGCTCCGGCCCGAAGAGCCCCCAGATCGCCAGTGTGGCGAGCGCGGTCAGCACCACCGCCGGCACGAAATAACCGGCAGTCACATCGGCCAGACGCTGGATCGGCGCGCGCGAACGCTGCGCTTCGCTCACCATGTGTACGATCTGTGCGAGCAGGGTGTCGGCGCCGACGCGCTCGGCGCGCATCAACAGGCTGCCGGTGCCGTTCACCGTCGCGCCGATCAGCCGCGCGCCCGCAGTTTTTTCCACCGGGATGGATTCGCCGGTGACCAGAGATTCATCCAGCGCGCTCGCACCTTCCAGCACCACACCGTCCACCGGCACCTTCTCGCCGGGACGCACGCGCAGTACGTCGCCAGGCTGCACCTGTTCGAGCGGGATGTCTTCCTCGTTGCCGTTAGCGCGCACGATGCGCGCGGTCTTTGGAGCCAGCCCCAGCAGCAGCTTGATTGCGGCGCTGGTCTGGCTGCGCGCGCGCAACTCCATTACCTGCCCCAGCAACACCAGCGCCATGATGACCGCCGCAGCCTCGAAGTAGACCGGCACCATGCCTCCCATGCTGTACATCGCGGGCGGAAATATTCCCGGCAGCAGCATCGCCACCACGCTGTATGTCCACGCCACGCCGACGCCGAGCGAAATCAGGGTAAACATGTTGAGGCTGCGGTTGACCAGCGATGCCCAGCCGCGCTGAAAGATCGGCCAGCCGCCCCACAATACCGCCGGGGTGGCCAGCGCGAATTCCAGCCATTGCAGCGCCGCCATCGAAACGGGCCAGGATTTCACTTGGGGTAGCGCTTGCGGCAGCAGGTCGGCGCCCATCGCGATCACGAACACCGGCAAGGCCAGCACCGTGCTCGCCCAGAAGCGCCGCGTCATGTCATGCAACTCAGCATTGTCTTCCAGCGTGGCGTTGCGCGGTTCCAGCGCCATGCCGCAGATCGGGCAACTGCCCGGCTCGCCGCGCACCACTTCGGGATGCATCGGGCAGGTGTAGCTCCCGGTAACAGGAGGTGCCGGAACGGCGGGTGCAGCCACATCCTTTTTGAGATATGCGCCAGGATTCGCCTGGAACTTGTCCAGGCATTTGCGCGAGCAAAAACGATAGTGCCGGCCTTCATGCTCAAAATGATGCGGCTTATCGCCGGCAACCGTCATGCCGCAAACGGGGTCGATGTCGGGTGTCATGGCGCGCTCCTTTCATTATTTTTATTTGAAGCGACGGCGGGATCGTGCGACTGCATGCACTTGGCTTCCACCATTTCGCGCAGTGTTTTTTCTTCCGCCATAAAAGCCTGCACCGCCAGCGGGTCAAATTGAATTCCGCTCATGCTCACGATTTCATCGTACGCCTGCTTGAATGAGCCGCCTTTGCGATAAGGGCGATCCGAGGTAATCGCATCCAGCGTATCGATTACCGCAAACAGCCGCGCACCCAAACAGATTTGTTCGCCACGCAGTCCACGCGGATAGCCGCTGCCATCGAAACGCTCCTCATGGCTGAGCACGATTTCGGCGGCTTCTCCCAGGCCGGGAATCTGCGAGACGATGCGGTACCCTTTTTCTGGGTGTGTCCGCATTGCATTCCACTCGTCTTCATCGAGCGCGCCCTGTTTCAGCAGAATCGCGTCGGGCACCCCAATCTTCCCGACATCATGCAGCAGCGCCCCCCAGTAAATCTGGCGCAGTTGGTGCGGGTCGTTGATGAAACGGCGCGCCAGCACCAGGGTATGGCAGGCTACCCGTTTGGAGTGGTCGCCGGTTTCATGCTCGCGAACATCCAACGCCTCGGCCAGCGCCTCGGCGAAAACGCCGTCCGCCCGTTCCAGAATATCTGTCTCTGCGTTCATGACACCTCCTCAACCCGGCAAGTCAGCACATAATCTCATTCAGCATTGATCCGGCGCGACCGCTGCAAGGCGGCGTTGCTCAACATGATGATCTCGATTTCCTCGGTGATTTCCTCCTGGCGCAGCAGGTTGTACTTGCGCTGCAACTCGCCGGATTTTTCTTCCAGGCGCTGCATGGCGCCTTCCATGTGTTGCAGGCGACGGCGGCTCTCCGCCATCAGCGAACTGTAGAACACGTCGTGCATTTGCGCCCACAGGTAGTGGCGCGCCAGCTCGGCAAAAAACTGCGTTGCCGGCAGATTCAACATCGGCGGATAGGCAAAGCGCGGGGCAGCGTGTCCGGGGTTAGGCGCCGGCAGGATGGAGCGTACGCCCACCTGATTTTCCCCTTCGCGGTGGGCGAACACGGAAACGGTAAGCAGCTTGTTTCCGCCCACCCGCGCATGCAACTCGCCGAGCGCATCCATCAGGCGCTGCAATACCGCTTGCACTTCCTCGGCGACGCTGGGGCCGTCGAGGGTTGTGGTGATGCGCGGCTCCCGGCCCAGTTTCGCGGCAAGCCGGCGCCCCACCACCAGTGCGCCGGCTGGGCTGCCCTGCCGCCAATGCTGGCGCAGAGCCTGCGCCAGGGATTCGTTGAAGTCGCCGCAGAATCCTCTTTGCGAACCGATGGCGACAACAATATCCGGCGCCGCGTCTTCCGTCCGGTAGCCGATTTCCGGATAGTGCGCGAGAAAATCGGCGGCGGCCGCCTCAATGCCGGCCAGCGCCCGGTGCTGGTGGGCGAGGAAACGGGCCAGCTTGTGGGTTTCCATCAGCGAGATGTTTTTCATCGCACCCATGATGCCGCCGATGTCGTTCAGCGTTCCCAGGTGTTTCTGGATCAGCATGCGTTTGCTCATGGGTACCTCATGTTATGGGTGTCTCCTTCATCCACGCCGCCACCGCCTGCCGCCATTCCTCGCGGCTACTCGCAAGGGTCAGCGGGCACTGGGCGACGCGCTGTGCCAGACGGTTCAGGCAAGCGGGGATCGCGCTCGTCGCCAGTACATCGAACAGCCCCTCGTTGTAGGCCACCATCCAGGCGAGTTGAAATTCGATGGGCAGCGGCGCCAGCCGCTCCTGCCTGAATATCTCGCGCAGCGCCCGGCCCCGGCGGATCTTGGCCTCCATCGAAGCCTCCAGTTGCGAGCCGAAACGGGTGAACAACTCCAGCTCCAGAAACTGGAGGTAATCGAGCTTCATACGCCCGGCTTCCTCCTTGATGCGCGGGTGCTGCGCCTTTCCGCCGATACGCGATACCGATTTGGTGATGTCGATGGCCGGCAGGAAGCCGCTGGCGAACAGGTTCTGGTCCAGATACACCTGGCCGTCGGTGATCGACACCAGGTTGGTGGGGATGTAAGCCGCGATTTCGCCCTGTTCGGTTTCCACCAGCGGCAGTGCGGTCATGCTGCCGCCGCCGTGAACCGGGGCCAGACGGGTGGAACGTTCGAGCAAACGGGAATGGAGGTAAAAAATGTCGCCCGGATAGGCTTCGCGGCCCGGGGGCCGGCGCAACAGCAGCGACAGTTCGCGGTAGGTGCGGGCGTGCGTGGTCAGGTCATCGTAGACCACCAGCACGTCCTTGCCCTGCCACATCCAGCCCTCGGCCACGGCGCAACCGGCAAACGGCGCCAGGTATTTTAGGCCGGGCATGGCCGTGGCCTCGGCGACCACCAGCGTGGTATGCGTAAAGGCGCCGGTCTCGCGCAGCACTTCGAGGATATTGATCACGCTGGAGCGTTTCTGCCCGATGGCGACATACACGCAATAGACGTTCTTGCCCTTCTGGTTGATCACGGTATCAAGCGCCAGCGAACTCTTGCCGACGCCGTTGTCGCCGATGATCAACTGGCGCTGCCCTTTGCCGATCGGGATCACGGTGTCGATGATCTTGTTGCCGGTATAGAGCGGCTGCTCGACGAAATCCCGTGCCAGGATCGGTGGCGACAGCACATCCAGTTCGCGGCGCCCGTCGCACTCCGGCGTAACGCCGCCGTCCAGCGGCGCGCCGAGGGGATCGATGACCCGTCCCAGCAACGCGTCCCCCACGCCGATGCCGAGGCGTTCGCCGGAACGGTAGACGAGCACGCCGGCGCTCAGCGCCGGGCTTTGCTGCAACAGGATGGCGCCCAGCAGCTCCTCTTCCAGATGGAAGACCAGCGCCCGGCTGCCGTCTTCCAGGTTCAGGATCTCGTCCATCGCGGCGGACGGCAAGCCCTTGATCCAGGCGATGCCATCGCCGATCGAAACGACCCTGCCCTGCTCGGTCACGCGCAGCCCGAAGCGATAGCGGCTCAACCAGCCCGGCTCAACGTCGCGGGAAAATGAGGCGCTAACGGGCATGGCAGTTGCCCCCCCTGATGATGAAACTCGCCATGCCCGTTTCCCTCACCTCAATCCTCTCCCGCAAGCGGGCGAGGAGGCAAACGAGTCGCTGCGCGAGTTTCACGTTAGCGCTTGGCGTCGGCATGTTGCGCCCCGGCAAAAAATTGCAGTTCGTCCAGCAGGCTGGAGCGCAACATCCAGGGCCCGATGCTGATGCGCAATCCCGCCACCAGGCCGGCATCCTGCACGAATTCGCAGGTCACCGTCCGCCCCGCCAGGCGACCAATCGCCTCAGTGAGATCGGCGCGCTGAGCGTCATCCAACGGGTAGGCGCTGGTGATCTTCGCCTCGCCCGCTTGGGTTGCACCCCGCAGGACATGCAGTTCCCGATCCGGCAGTTGCGGCAGGTCTTCCAGCAACAGTCCGCGGATGCGCTCCTCCAGTCCGGCGCTGGCGAGGCGCGACAGCAGGCGTGCCACAAAGCGCCCGCCTTCGCTTCTTGCCTGCTCCTCCAGCCGCTGTTGCTGCTCGATGACGCGCCGCTGTTCCACGGCACGCAGCTTGTTGCGCTCTTCGTCCAGCGAAGCTTGCAGGGCGGCCAGCAGCCGGGCGCGTTCCGCCTCCATCTCCCGGCGCAGTTGCTGAAGCGCCTGCGCCTTTTCCTGTTCCCAATCGGCCATCCGGTTTTCGTACTGGCGCTTGAGCGCTTCGGCCTCGACCCGTATCGCCCGGGCATCGGTCAGGGTCTTTTCGATCCCGGCCTGGCGCTGGGCAATGGCGGCGGTCACCGGCTTGTACAAGAAGCGCTGCAACAGCCACACCAGCACCAGAAAATTGATGATTTCGAGCGCGAAGGTTGTCCAGTCGAATTCCATGGGCGACTCCCTACTTCAGCAGGTATTCGAGCAGCGGGTTGCGGAACAGGATGATCAGCACCACCACCAGCACGTAAATGGCCAGAGACTCGATCATCGCCAGGCCGATGAACAAGGTGCGCGTGATCGCCTTTTCCGCTTCGGGTTGCCGCGCCAGGGAATCCAGCGCCTGGCTGATCGCGCGCCCCATCGCGATAGCCGGAAAAATCACGCCTAAAGCCACCGCCAGGGCGGCGACGATGGTTGATACGGTGGTAAACAACGTCATGTCATTCATGTGTCACTCCTTTTCTCTATCATGTTTAAGGAAATTGGAAATTCTTAATGTGCCAATTGAAAGGAGAAGGGATAAGGGTGAAGGGTTGAAGGGTAAAACCCTAACTCCCTTTATTCGGAGAAGCGGTTTTACCCTTCTCCCTTCCCTCTTCCCCCTTTACCATAACAGGTGTTTTTAGTAATTTCTCCCTAAGTTGTTGCGACTGAATGGCGCCGGCCACGAAGATCAGCGCCAGCATGCCAAAAATGTAGGCTTGCACCACGGCCTCGATGATGTGCAGCATCAGCACCGGCACCGGCGCCAGAAAGCCCGCCACCAGCAGCACCAGCAGCGCCGCCATCTGCAGGCTGAAGATGTTGCCGAACAGGCGCACCGCCAGCGCCACGGTGCGGGTGATTTCGCCGATCAGGTGAAACGGCAGCAAGATCGGGTTGGGTTGCAAATAATGGCGCAGGTAACTCTTCAGGCCGCGGGCGCGGATGCCGAACCAGTGGACGGCGAGGAACACCAGAACCGCCAGCCCCGCCGTCAGCGACAAATCCCCGGTGGGCGAACGCAACCCGGGAATCAGGCTCGCCAGATTGGCCGCGACGATGAACACCCACAGCGTGGCGATGAAGGGCATGACCTGGCGGTAGTGATCGGGCAGCACGGCGCGGATCGCATCCTCGATCGCGGCGACGATGCCTTCGACCACCACCTGCCACCGCCCGGGGGAGATGCCCAGGTGCCGGGTCACCGCCCATGCCGCTGCCGTCAACGCCAGCATGATTCCCCATGTCACCACCACCGTGTTGGTGATGGACAGCGGGCCGATGCGAAACACCTCGGTGATGAAGCTGGTCTGACTGGCCATGCTGAACTCCTATTCGCGTATGAAATAATAAACGTTGACGGCGCCGATTACGATGCCGAGAAAAATCAGGCTCATGGTCCAGCGCATCGAATAGCCTTCGAACAGGCCGTCGATCCAGCTACCCAGATAGGCGCCGCCGATCACCGGCAGCACGAACAGCAAACCGAGGACGCCGACATAGGCGGTTTGCGCCAGCACCGTGGAGCGTTCCTGCTCGGCTTGCTCCAGGCGCCTGGCCTCCTTCTCGACCTGCTCTTCGAGTTTTTCCTGATCGTCGCTCATGCCGCACCTCTCGTTTCGCGCTGCATGTTCCACATGCGCTTCAGCATCTCATCCTCCAAGTGGTTCAGGCTGTCCGTAACGGTGCGCAGTTTTTCCTCCTCGGCCTGTATTTCCTCCCGCCAGACCGCACTGATGCGCTTGTAATCCGGGTCGTGGAGGTAACGCCGCGTATTGACATAGAGCTGGTCATCGACGAAATAGAGCACCGCGCCGGGCAATGCCAGAAACTGCCATGTTCCATCGGCGGTGCGAAAACGCGCCAGCCCGGTGGCCAGGCAGGTCATGATGCGGGCGTGTCCGGCCAGAACGCCGAAACTGCCGGAATCGTCCGCGGCGACGAAACTGACGGCGTCGTCGATGCGCTCGTACTGGGTGCCGCTCTGCAAGTGCAGGACAAAGGTGTTCATTTCATCGTGCCGCGCATGTAGCAGCGGTCTTCGGGCAGCTCGTCGTACGCGCCGCGCAGGAAGGCTTCGCAGTCGTCCAGCGTGTCGGACAACGGCACGCTGACTCCGGCGATTCCCGTATGCTGGGCGACGACGTGGAACGGCTGGGTCAAGTAACGCTGCAACTTGCGCGCCCGCAGGACGATGGTGCGGTCGGCATCCGACAGTTCCTCCATGCCGAGCATCATGATGATGTCTTCGAGCTCGCGATAGCGGGCAAGATGGGCGCGCACGCCGTCGGCGACGGCATAGTGGCGGTCGCCGAGAAAATGCCGGTCCATCATCTTGCTGGTGGAGGCAAGCGGATCGATGGCAGGATAAATGCCCTTGCTGGCCTGGAGCCGCGACAGGATCACGGTGGTATCGAGGTGGCTCAGGATGGCGCTCACCGCCGGATCGGTCATATCGTCGGCGGGTACATAAATCGCCTGCACCGAGGTGATGTCGCCGGCGGTGGTGGAAATGATGCGGTCCTGCAATTCGGCCACCTCGGTCATCAGGGTCGGCTGATAGCCGACCGTAGCCGGCATGCGCCCCAGCAGCCCGGAGATTTCGCTGCCGGCCTGAACGAAGCGGAACACGTTGTCCATCAGCAGCAGGACTTCCTTGTGCAGCGTATCGCGCAGATATTCGGCGTAGGTGAGCGCCGTCATGCCAACCCGGAAACGCACACCCGGCGACTCGTCCATCTGGCCGAACACCATCAGGGTCTGGGGCATGACGCCGGCGTCCTGCATCTCGTGCCACAGTTCGTGCCCTTCGCGGATGCGTTCGCCGATGCCGGCAAACACCGAGACGCCCTGATGCAGCGCGACAATGGCATGCATGAATTCCATGATCAGGACGGTCTTGCCGACTCCGGCGCCGCCGAACAGCCCGGTCTTGCCGCCCTTGATGAAGGGCGCCAGCAGATCCACCACCTTGATGCCGGTCTCCAGAACTCCGTTGGCGTTGACGGTTTCGTGCAGCGGCGCGGGCTTGGCGAAAATGCCCCGGGTTTCCCCGGATGGCAGCGACGCACCGCCGTCCAGGGGCTGCCCGAAAACATTGAGCAGGCGCCCCAGGCATAGCGTTGAGGCCGGCACCTGCAGAGCCGCGCCGGTATCGAAGACCGGCATGCCCCGTTGCAGCCCGCTGGTACGGTTCAGCGTGATGGCGCGGACGCGTTTTTCATCCAGGTGCTGATGGGCTTCGAAGGTGTAGGTTTCGTTATCGATCCGGGCGTAGAGCGCCTGATGCAGCGGCGGCAGGTGGTCGCAGATGATATCCACCACCGGGCCATGCACCTGGCATATCGTTCCGATGGGCGTGCTGTTGTTCGCGAGCCGGGCGATGGCTTCAATCTTCGCCGCGAATTGCTTCATGCAGTCGGCGGAGCAGAAGTAGTAGGTGGTTCCGCCTTCGCTCAGCGTACCCGCCGCGGCCTCCTCATCCACGGTCATTCCGCATACCGGGTCAATTGCCATCTGATGCTCCTTTTGCATCCCGATCACATTTTAATCTCGCGCGCCTTGAACAACGCATACAGCGCGGGAATCACGACCAGCGTCAACACCGTCGAAGAAATCATCCCGCCGACCATCGGTGCGGCGATGCGGCGCATGACCTCGGAACCGGTGCCGGTTCCCCACATGATCGGCAACAGGCCGGCCATGATCGCGACTACCGTCATCATCTTCGGACGCACCCGTTCCACTGCGCCCTCCATGACCGCCGCGTAGAGATCGCCGGCTGTTGGCTCCAGCCCCTCAGCCTTGCGTTCAACCTTGATCCGTTCCCACGCGTGTTCCAGATAGATCAGCATCACCACGCCGGTTTCCGCCGCCACCCCGGCCAGCGCGATGAAGCCCACCACCACGGCGACCGACAGGTTGTAGCCGAGCAGCCACAGCAGCCACACGCCGCCGACCAGCGCGAACGGCACGGACAACATTACGATCAGGGCTTCCGTGACGCGCATGAAGTTGAGGTAGAGCAACAAGAAGATGATCAGCAACGTGATCGGCACCACAATTTTCATCTTGGCAGCGGCGCGCTCCATGTATTCGAATTGCCCGCTCCAGGTCGCGTAGTAACCGGGCGGAAATTTCACTTTCTCCTTCACCGCTTGCCGTGCTTCAGCCACATAGGAGCCGATGTCGCGGTCGCGGATGTCCACATAAATATAGGCGGACAACAACGCGTTCTCGGTACGTATCGCGGGCGCGCCCTTGACCACTGCTACCTTGGCGAGTTGCCCGAGCGGAATCATCGCGCCCTCCATAGCAGGTATCAGCACTTCGCGCGCAATCAGCTCGGGGCTGCTGCGCAACTCGCGCGGATAGCGGACGATCACGCCGAAGCGTTCGCGCCCCTCCACCGTCGTGGTCACCATCTCGCCGCCCAGCGCGGTGGAGATAACGTCCTGCAACTCGCCGACCGCCATGCCATAACGCGCCAATGCTTCCCGGTCCGGCACAATATCGAGGTAAAAACCGCCGGTGATGCGCTCGGCAAACGCGCTGGTCGTGCCCGGAACATGCTTGACCGCTGCTTCGATGTCCCTGGCGACACGCTCTATCCCCTCCAGGTCCTTGCCGTACACCTTGATGCCGATCGGCGTGCGGATGCCGGTGGCGAGCATGTCGAGGCGCGCCTTGATCGGCATGGTCCACGAGTTGGCCATCCCCGGAAACTGCAATGCCTTGTCCATTTCGGCGATCAGCTTGTCGATGTTCATACCGGCGCGCCACTCGGCCTCGGGCTTGAGATTGATTACGGTCTCGAACATCTCAGGCGGCGCCGGGTCGGTGGCGGTCTGCGCGCGCCCCGCTTTGCCATACACCGAAGCCACTTCGGGGAAACTCTTGATGATCTTGTCCTGCGTCTGCAACAGTTCGGCGGCCTTGGTGACAGACATCGCGGGCAGCGAGGCCGGCATGTAGAGCAGCGTGCCCTCGTTGAGGGTCGGCATGAACTCGGAGCCCAGTTTGGTCGCCGGATAGATCGAAACACCCAGCACCGCCAGCGCGGCGGCGATGGTCGCTTTCTTCCGGCGCATCACCGCCGCGATGATCGGGCGATAAGTCCAGATCAAAAAACGGTTCAGCGGGTTGTTTGCCTCCGGCATGATCTTGCCGCGTATGAACAGCATCATCAGCACCGGCACCAGCGTGACGGACAGCAACGCCGCGCCCGCCATCGAGAAGGTCTTGGTAAACGCCAGCGGCGCGAACAGCCGCCCTTCCTGCGCTTCCAGCGTGAACACCGGCAGGAATGACACGGTGATGATCAGCAGCGAGAAAAATAACGCCGGGCCGACTTCCTTGCAGGCTGACAGCATCGCTTCAAAGCGCGACTCGCCTTCCTTCAACCGCTCCAGATGCTTGTGCGCGTTCTCGATCATCACGATCGCCGCATCCACCATCGCGCCGATCGCAATCGCGATGCCACCCAGGCTCATGATGTTGGAATTCATGCCCAGCGCGCGCATCGCGATGATCGCGATCAGCACGCCGACCGGCAGCATCACGATTGCGACCAGCGCGCTGCGCACGTGCATCAGGAACACGATGCACACCAGCGCGACGATCAGGCTTTCCTCCAGCAGCGTGCGCTTCAAGGTTGCGATGGCGCGCTGGATCAGGTCGGAACGGTCATATACCGCCTGGATGGTCACACCTTCGGGAAGACCGGGGGACACTTCGGCAATTTTGTTTTTGACATTCTCGATCACCTCCAGTGCGTTCTGCCCATAGCGCGCCATCACGATGCCGGATACCACTTCACCTTCACCGTTCAATTCGGTGAGACCGCGCCGCTCGTCCGGGCCGAGCTCGACCCGCGCGATGTCGCGTATCAGCACCGGCGTACCCTTCTCCGCCTTGACCACCAGATTCTCGATGTCGCCCTTGCCGCGCAAATAACCTTTGCCGCGCACCATGTACTCGGCCTCGGCCATTTCCACGACGCGCCCGCCGACATCGCGGTTGGAATCGCGGATCACCTGCGTGACCTTCATCAGCGGGATGCCATAGGCGCGCAGCTTCACCGGATCGACGATCACCTGATACTGCTGCACGAAGCCGCCGACGGAAGCCACTTCCGCTACCCCGTGCGCCTTGGTGAGCTGATAACGCAGAAACCAATCCTGGATGGTGCGCAGTTCGGCCAGCGTCTTGTTTACGCCGATCACCGCATACTGGTACACCCAGCCGACCCCGGTCGCGTCCGGGCCGATCTGCGGCGTCACGCCCTTGGGCAGTTTGCCGGAAGCGAAGTTGAGATACTCCAGCACCCGCGAGCGCGCCCAATACAGATCCGTGCCGTCCTCGAAAATGACATACACGAACGACGCGCCGAACACCGAAAAGCCGCGCACCACCTTGGATTTCGGCACCGAGATCATCGAGGTGGTCAGCGGGTAAGTCACCTGATCTTCCACCACCTGCGGCGCCTGGCCGGGGTATTCGGTAAACACGATCACCTGCACATCCGATAAATCCGGCAACGCGTCCAGCGGGGTCTTAACCAGTGCGTAAATGCCCGCCAGCGTGATGAACAGCGTCGCGATGATTACCAGGAAGCGGTTGCGCGCCGACCAGTCTATGATGGTGTTCAACATGTCAGTGTCCTGTGTGTGGGTCGCCAGAAGGCACTGCCGGCTTGGCTTGCAGCTTGGTAATCACCCATTCACCCGGCTTGCGTTCGACAATTTCAAAGCTGATCGCACTGCCAATTTTTATGCCGCTCACCAGCGACGGATTGGCCAGCGCGAGATCCATCGTCATGCCCGGCCAGCCCAGCGCCTTGATCTGGCTGTGTGTGACACTGACCGTGCCATCTGCATTGAAGGCATTCAGCGTGCCTTCTGTTTGATATCCCACCGCAGTCGGCTTCGGCTGTTCTGCCGCATCCTGCCCAGTATGCCCCGCATGTTCTGTAGCTGGCTGGGCGACGCCTTTCGCATCTGGCGCAGCGCCGCCGTGAGCGTGCCCGAGCCCGCCGAGCGCCGCCTTGAGATTGCTTTCGGCATCGATCAGGAAATTGGCCGCCACGACCACCTGCTCCCCTTCGACAAGGCCGCCCAGCACTTCGACATAATTGTCGCTGCGGCCGCCCAACCTGACTTCGCGCGGCTCGAAGCGGCCCTCGGCAAGCTGGACGAGCGCGATGTGCCGCGTGCCGCTATCTATCACCGCAGAAGTCGGCACGGCCAGCACCTTGCTCTTGTCGGCAACCGTGATCTCCACTTGAGCGAACATCGCGGGCTTCAACAGCCCCTCCGGATTGGATATTTCCAGCCGCACCGGAACGGTACGGGTGGCCGGATTCAGGGTCGGATAAACGTAGGTAATGACACCCTCAAACAGTTTGTCCGGATAGGCGTTGATCTTCACCCTGGCCTTGGCGCCAGCCTTTACCAGAGCGATATCCTGTTCGAAGACATCGGCAATCACCCACACCGAGGAAAGATCGGCAATCTGATACAACACTTCGCCGGGCATGAAGCGCATCCCCTCCAGGGCTTTCTTCTCCAGCACGACGCCATGCGCCGGCGTATGAAAAGCATTAAAGGTCAGGCTATGCCTGGTCTCCCCCGATTTGGCCAGCTCTTTCACCTGTTGCTCGGAAATATCCCAGTTCCTGAGACGCAGCAGGCTGGCGTCGGCAAGCTGTTGCATACTCTGCCTGGTATCGCCGTCCGCATCTTTCAATGCCGCGACACCTTGCACGGCAATCGCGTATTCACGTTGCGCCGACACCAGTTCAGGGCTGTACACATCGAACAGCGCCTGCCCTTTTTTTACCGGCTCTCCGGTGGTCTTCACATGCAACTTTTCTATCCAGCCCTCGAACTTGGGAGCGATGTTGTGGATATGCTGCTCATTGACTTCCACCCTGCCTGCGGCACGCACCGTTTTATCCAGTACACGCATCGCCGCCTGCTCGGTTTTCACCCCCAGCTTCTGCACCTTTTCGACGCTGATATTTACTTGCCCCGAGCCTGTCGAAGCGGCCTGCTCCTCCCCTCCTTCATACACCGGAACATAATCCATGCCCATCGCATCTTTTTTGGGCGTCGGCGAGGTATCCGGCAGCCCCATCGGGTTGCGGTAGTAAAGAATTTTTCTGGCTGATTCCTTTTGGGCAACAGCTTCTGTCCTCTGTCCCCTGTCTTCTGTCCTCTGGCTCCCCCACCAATAACCGCCTGCGGCAACCACTGCCGCTGCAACCAGCGCCCCGGCCACCATCACGTTTATCCGTTTCATAGCTCTTCTCCCAACAGCTTCTCAATTTCAGCCAAGCGCATCTGCGCGTCGGTCTGCGCCTTCAGCACCTCCAGTTTGGCGTTCAGGATTTGCCGTGCCGCATCCAGCAGTGTCGCAAAATCCACCCTGCCGTTCTGATAGCCGGTTAACGCGGATTCAAAGGTGACTTTCGCTTGCGGCAACAGGCTGCTGGAACTCAGCATCTCAGTGCGCTGCGCCGCGTCAATGCCGGACAGGCTTTCGGCCAGTGCGGACAAGATGCGGTTGGTGGTCGCTTCCTTGCGTGCCCTGGCTGCCGCCAGCATCGCCTCGGATTCGCGTTCCTGCGAACGGCGCGACTCTTGCTGCAACGGAATATTGAGCTCGACCATCACGCCCCACTCGCGCACCGCAGTGCCGGACTGGGTCGGAGAAATACCCAGCGCAAAATCCGGATAACGGTTTTTGTAGGCAAGATCGCGGCTTTTTTCACCCGCGCGGATGCCAGCCTCGTCGACAAATAAATCAGGGTTGTGTTCGCGAATACGATTTTCCAATAGCGTCTGATTTTCCAAGCTGGCCGTTGCGGGAATGCCGCGCAGTCGTTGCGGAGTGGCAAGCGGCATCGTCACCGGGCGCGACAGCAAGGCATTCAGCCGCGCCTCGGTTTGCCGTTTGGTATTGTCCAGCGCAACCAGCCCGGCTTTCATCGCCGTTTGTTCGACTTGCGCGCGCACTGCGTCTTGCTGCGCGGCAAGCCCGTTGGCATAACGCACCTGCGCAACTTTTTCCATCTGCACCACCAGATCGAGCTGGTCACGGGTAATTTTCTGGCTGCCCGCAACATAGTAATACTGCGCGTAAGCCGACTTGATTTGCATCGCCAGTTCCGCCCAGGTTCCGGCGGTTCGCACCCGCGCCTGATCTGCGCCGGCTTCTGCTGCATCCCGCCTCAAGTCGCGCTTGCCAAACCACGGCACGCTTTGCATCAACGTATAGCGCGTGCTGCCCACCTGTGACGGCAACAGGCTCGCCGACTTTTCCGTACCCTGATTGGTAATATCCATCAACTCGGTGCGGAACACCGGATCTGGCAACGCTGCTGCGGGTTGTACGCGTTGCACTGCGGCATCCGCCTCGTGGCGCATCGCGGCCAGCTCGGGATTATGTTCGCGCGCATAGTCGAGCAGTTCGGCGAGATTGGAGCCCAACATAAGCTCTTTGGCCTGCACCACAGAGCCAGACAAACCCGTCAGCAGCAGAAAGCACAAAATTTTGTGTCTTTTCATCACTGGCTCCCCAAGATTGGAATAACTTTAATCATAGTTTCATCCTGCGGATTAAATTGTTTGCCGCTCGGGCGGTTTGTTCAATCAACCGCCCGAGCAAATGCGATCAGCCGTTAATGATGATGGCCGGATGAACTATCCGGTGGATTGCCATACCCGCCACTCGACGGAATCGTACAACCACTCAGCGCAACCAACAACAACAGACCTACTGCTTTGCTAAAAATATACCTCATTACGTTCTCCTGAAATTATTTGACCGCTTCGATATGCACAACGACAAATTCGTCGTTGTGCTTGTCTATTGCAAAACGCACCTTGTCGCCCGCGTGTATGGATTCCAGCCATTGCGCTTGCTTGACACGATAGTTCATGGTCATGGCGGGCATCTTGACATTGGCAATCTCGCCATGCGCCAACATGATTTGGCCGTTCTGCACATCGACCTTCTTGACAACGCCATCGGTCATCGGCGTCACCTTCATCTGAGCGTAATCCATTTGCCGCATCGCTTCGTGGTTCATTTGACTGTGGTTATGTTGCTCCGCCGCAAACGCGGTGGCGCTGGCTAATAATGCAATAAACAAGCTGCCCATTAATGTACGTTGCATGTTATTTCTCCAAAAAGTGCGGTTACTTTACAGTTGTGGTAGCGGCATGATGCGCAAAAACTCTGGCGTCACCACCCGTCATAATCAACAAGGTGTCATAAGGGACGCTGCGATCGCTTTCCATGCCAGGCGATCCGGGTGGCATGGAAGGAACGGCCAGGCCGATAGCCTCGGGATGTTCTTTGAGCAAGCGCTTGATGTCCGCCGCAGGCACATGCCCTTCAACCAGATATTCCCCGGCCTTGGCGGTGTGGCATGAGCCGAATCGGTTCGACATGCCCAGTTTCTTGCGCGCTGCGGGCACATCGTCCACATCATGCAGAATCACCGTAAAGCCGTTCTTCTGGAGGTGCTCCGCCCAGGCTTTGCAGCAACCGCACTGCGGGCTCTTATACACATCCACGACGGGTAAAGAGCCCTGCCGAATGGGCTGGGCCATACCGGGCAAAACCACACCCAGCGCGATGCATAGCGCCAAACTGCGCAGCACGATACGTTTTATCTGATTAATAGATTTCATGTTCGAATCCTCAAGAAGCAATGAGCAAGCAGACGCAACGCGGCTGCCGGACGATTCGGGGCGAAGCTTTATGCTGACAGATTCAGCATGGTGCAAGAAAAAACAAAGACACTCGCCCCGCGTTAAGCGCGAGCGAGGGGCGGCGGGTCGAGCGGAGCTGGGGTGATGGACTGAAACTGTACGGAAAACGCCGCAAACGACTGTGCCAGAGGCTGTAATTCTGCCACCTCGATCGCTACGGCAGCCAGATAACCGCTGCATGCAAGATGGCAAACGCCGCAATTCTCGCATGGTGAATTCTGCTGATCTGGATGGCTATTCTGCTGGTCGTGGTTCCCGGCAAATTGGTCCTGATTGTGCTGATGCGCGACTGAAGCTTGCTGCCAGGGATGATCGTCCTGCTGCGCAACCATCGGGCATTCGCTATCCATCGCCTGCATTGCGACCGAAACAGCCAGTGCATTACCGCTGAACAGCGGCAGCCAGATGGCCAAAAATACGGCAACAAATTTTTTGAAGGCGCGCAACATATATTCAGCTTAGCAAAATCTGTCGCATCTGTCAAATGGAAATTGGTGCAACGACAGGCAAAAAACTACCCGTACAACTTGCGCCCGCGTATCCGCGCGCGGTGCGCCTTGCGCTGTTCGGCTTCGGTGAGCGGCCTGGGTTTCTTGCCCTCGAACGGGTTTTTGCTGGAGTTGTATTGGATCTTCATCGGCGTGCCTTGCAGCTTGAAGATTTCGCAGAAGGTGCGCTCCAGATAGCGCGAGTAGCTGGCCGGCACGTCGTCCAGGCCGCTGCCGTGAATCACGATCAGCGGCGGGTTGCTGCCGCCCTGATGTGCGTAGCGCATCTTCGGAATGAAACGCCCGCACTTTGGCGGCTGTTGTTTTTCCAGCGCAGTGATCAGCGCCTTATTATTTTCACTCTGCTTTCAAGTGTGGGCAGCTTGTCGCAGCACCCGCTCGGCCCATCTGTTAAGGCTTTGCCCGGTATGCGCTGCGGCCTTGAGTGCCGCAGCGTGAACCACGGGGTCAACGCGCAACATCAGTCGTCCTGAAGCAGGTTTCTCAGGCATTTGCCCCAACTTCTCGCAAGCTGAAACATAGTCATCAACAGCCGCATGGAAAGCGTCCGTAAACGCGGCGACCGATTCGCCATGAAAACTGATAATGTCGTCGATGTCCAGCACGCGCCCGACCAGAATATTATCGTCCGGGTCAAATTCTATACTGGCCGTATAGCCACGGTATGTCATCGTGTTTTTCATGGCGTAATCTCCAATTTCATCAAAAACTCGCGCGCTGCTTTGACGCGATATATCAGTGCTTCGCGCTGCGGATGCGGGCGATGAAAATACACCCGCCTGCCATCCTTCTCGAACGTCACCGACGATCCGCTGCCTTCCACAACATTGCAGCCAATAGCCACCAGCAACGCCTCAATACGATCCCACGGCAAGTTTCCGCTGATCGGGTCAGAGAAGACGATTTCGAGCGTCTTACGGTGCTTGCTATTCATGGTAGCAATGATAGCACTTTACAATAAAAATGCAAGCACTATCATTTATTTGGACTAAGCGGGTGCATACCCGTGATACAGACTGCGCAGGCCGTTCCAGACGGTTGGGATTTTCATTTTGTTAGGCACGTGATGCCCAACTACCCAGCTACCAAGCCATCCCCCCTTTGATTAACGCGAATTTAATCTGAACACAGCCCCTTTAATTCGACCTACGGTCAACAGCCGCCAGACAACAACCACTAGCACGGAGAAAGCTTAAAATCTATCAGGAATCTCCCACCCCTTTGATGTTTTGACAAAGCGCAAGTTGAAAATCCTAGGGTTTTCAAGTGTCTTTGGTGTATCGGATGACATTGCTCTTGGGCTCAACCTTGATATAGTGATATTAACATCGCAAGAAAATCCGGGTTTGTCCTTTGCAGCAACACACGAAATCTTTTCCGACTTTACAAGTTCAACCCACTGCTTACCCATTTTATCGTAGTACTCTTTTAAAGTTTGGTCGACTTCACTAGATGTTGGTTCATCTGGCCCAAAGCAGCCTGCCAGCAACGTAGAAACAGCTATAGAACAAAGTGTACGCCTCATTGAGTTTCCTTAGTTTTGGTTGATAGAAACACAACACTAGCACATAACTTCCCGAAAGCAACTTCCAGCTTAGCAAACAGATCTTTGGTACGCAGATGCGTATATCGCTTGAGCATCTGCATGGATTTGTAGCCGCTGATTGCTGAAACCTCTTTGTCGCCCAGCCCGGCTTCCACCAGCCAATTTGCTGCCTCATGGCGTGACGTTTCAGCAGACAATCTACAGGTGATAAGTCGGCTGCGCGACTTGCTGATTGAGCAGCTTGAGGCTAGTGCGCGAGAATTAAAAAATTTTCTTTCAATCTCTATATTGCTTTTCATATCTCAGCATTTCCGCACGCCAACCCCTGTATGCGCCGGTCAGCGGCGCAAAATAGAGCCGGAACGAGTTACGGATGATTCTGCGAATATTCACGTAGCAGTGAGTTAGTCGTGCTGGCCAGCAGCCGCCCAGCAGCAACTACCAGTGCAAAGAAAGCTTGTGGAGTTTCCTTCGCCCCCTTGATAAAACCGTCCAGGAAATCTTTCATTTTCTCGTCGCCAGTGCGGCTTCGATTTTCTTGTCCGTCTTGTACTGCGAGAGGGCGTACACCGACCAGATTGCGGCTGGAATCCAGCCAATAATAGTAAGTTGCAAGAGCAAACAAATAATGCCTGCAATCGGTTTCCCGATGGTAAAAAACTGCAACCACGGTAACAGTATCGCCAGAATCAATCTCATTTTTTACCCCTTTTTCAATATGCATATTTATGCTTGCACCGCAGCCTCTTTCAAATCGACCATATTTAGCAGAATATTTGCTGCACTTTTGCCTTCTACCATAGCTCGTTGGAATGCAAGATTAAATCCCTGCGAAACTATCTCTCTAAGATCACGCCCAGATAGCCCTTCACATATTGATGCAACATGATGAACATCTACGTCTGCTGCAACTGGGCGCCCTGACAATAAAGTGTGCAAGATTGCCACTCGCTCTGACTGGCTTGGTAGTGGAATTTCAAGTTTTTGTGAAAATCTGGATAATATGGCTGAATCAAGCTGATTCAAGAGATTGGTGGCTGCTACAACTAAAACATAACCAGATTTTGATGCCACCCCATCGAGTTCTTGAAGCAACTGCTGTACCGCCTCTGCCTGCAATTGATCATTGCTCTCACCCCTTGAAGAAGCAAGCGCATCAATTTCATCAATGAATAAGATTGAAGGCGATGATACTCTGGCTGTTTCAAATGCCTGCGAAATTCTGCCCGCAGCGTGCCCAAGATATTGCCCTTTCAAGTCAGCGGTAGTGCGAGCAATAAAACTTACACCAGCTTGATTAGCCATTGTTTTGGCAATTTGTGTTTTACCCGTACCCGGAGGGCCATAGAGCAGTAAAGTGCGTGGAATTGGTATGCCTTGAGCAGCGAGTGTACCTGCTTCACGAATCATCTGCGCCAATGTTTTAATTTTATTTTTGAGTTGATCTGGCAGTATTAGGGTGTCCCACGTTGCGGTATCCGCAACCTTGGTAGAATTTTTGCCACGAATCTTTCCGATAGCTACCGACAATTGTTCTATTGTTGGATTGTCGGGTGCTGACAAGCGCATAGCTTGCTGAATGACGTTGCGTACCTCACGACCATTCATGCCAATCATTAATTCTATGATTTTAGGCGGTATAACTATCGATAAATTCAGCTGACGTACCACTGCATTCACCAATGGAGCCATACCAATTGAATCCTGTGGAAGCAATTCAAGAATATCAGTAAAACGGCTGACAATGGCATCATCCAATAGCTCTGGCCGATTGGTTGCACCGATAACCAGTATATTTTCGCCACCACCAATACCGTCCCATTCGGTCAAAAATGTTTGCACCACTTCGTTAATAAAAGAATCACTCTGATCTGACCCGCGTTTGGCAAAAACGCCTTCACACTCATCAATAAAAATGACAGATGGTGTGTTTTCACGTGCTTCCAGCCAAAGGCGTTTCACATTTGCGGCAGAACCACCAATATTTCCGCTTTTCAAATCTGAGGTAGAAAGCTTGAAGAAATGCGCTCCTGATGATTCCGCAAAGATTTGTGCTGACAAAGACTTTCCAGTTCCTGGTGGGCCTTTAAGCAATATCCCGCAAGGAGCAGATGGGCTGCTGTAGATAAATAGCATTTGTGCTCGAACCAGATTCTCTATCTCATCTGGGCGCAATACTACCTTGCTCCAAGCATCATGCAATGCGTCGATACTTGGTTTAACTATGACGTTACCATCAATTTGATTTTTCACTTCTTGAATTTCGGAGTATATTTTTCTGATCTCGATGTCATTCTTATCAAATGCAGCGAAACTTGGGCTTAAAACTTCATTTTGCAATATAAGCGCAACATCGCCTTCATTAAAGGTATTAAGAGCTTTTCCTGTTGAGTCTATGGAAAGGAAGCCAATCAATTGATCTGCATCACTAAAAAATCCGATTATGCAGCCGTCTCCATTGGATGCGTGTGTTAAAACAGTGCATTCTGGGAATCCCCATGTTTCTTCGGTTACAACATTGGACGTAGGGTTGTATTTCAAAAAAGTAAACTCAACAGGAAACTCTGACTCATGATTAATGCGAGAAAAACGCATTAACCTAGGATGAAGCGAATGTTGTAGCCTTCTCAATGCAGCTTCATCTGCTCGTTTGGCGGCGAACCAGCACCATACAACGATTCCTACCATCAGCAAGGCAACAAAAAAATTTTCAGCTGATTTAATACCTCCCATGCCTCCCTTCAACAATGACACTAAAAAAAATGTAGCAAAAAAATAAAATCGTAGCCACTCATTCGATATCAACAAGGCTTTGGAAAGCCAAAATGGAGTTTTTTCAGAAGCATTAGAGCGCAACGAGTTCAGAAGTGGACTCAAAGCTGATGACGGTTTGTTGCCAAGCATATTTTGCAACCGCGCAATGCCTTCACCAAACATTTTCCAGTCTAACAGGCCTATTAAGGGCACTTCTAAAAATTCAAATTTTGACGCATTAAGCTGAACAAGCGCTGTGGCGGATCAAAGTTACCGCAACAGTCTGGTTTTCTCTCATCTTTTTGCTGTGATTGGCAGCATTCCACCCCGCTTTAGCTTACAGCAGGCGCAATAACCCTGTCGAAGTCCCAATGCTTTTTGCGAATCAGCAACGCCACGCGCTTGATGTTGTAAGCCAGGTTCATCAAGCCAATCTGCACATGCGCCCTTGCGCGCCCGATGGTGCGGATGCAGATGCCGCGCATGTCGTTGGTCATCGTCCCGAAGACATGCTCCACCCTCACGCGCGTTTTTGATTTCTCGCGGTTGGACGCTTTTTGTTCTTCCGTTAGCGGCTGGTTGCGCGTTCCCTTTTCGTGGATGTGGCTGGTATGCCCAGCTTCTTCCAGCCGGGTTTCCTGTTCCGCACTACGGTAGGCGCTGTCCGCATGGATTTCCGCACCCCCTTCTTCCGGGCTGCGCAGCACGGCTTCCAGCATCTGGCTGTCATGCACCTGCGCCGGTGTGTCTTCCCATGCCGTGATCAGCTTGGTGTCCCGATCCACGTTGACGTGATCTTTGTACCCGTAAATGCTCTGGCCGTTCTTCTTGGTCCAGCGCGCATCTGTATCCTTTTGCGCCAGTTTGCGCGGGTTCTTGCCCCACTCGATTGGAACCGCTTTTTCCTTGATAAGCGCGTTCTCATCCCGGCTGTTGCGCTGCACCGGAACCGTGACAAAGGTCGCATCCACGATCTGCCCCGACTTCAACTCGACGTTCAACGCGCGCAGGCATTCGTGAAATCGGTCAAACAGCGTTTCTGTCAGCTTGTGCTCCTTCAGTTCTTCCCGGAACACCCACATGGTTCTCGCGTCCGGCACCGAAGCCGCCAAGCTCAGCCCCAGGAAGCGCATGAACGATAGCCGGTCTTTCACCTGGTATTCCAATGCTTCATCGGCCAGGTTGTAGAGCCGTTGCAGCACCAGCATCTTGAACAGCAACACCCGGTCTATCTGCTTGCGTCCCGCCGCGCTCTTGCGCGGTTTATCCGACAGCTTCGACAGCGGTGCGCGAAAAAGCTCCCAGTCAATTACCCGGTTCAACTCGATCAGCGGGTCGTGTAGCTTATTCAACTGCACATACCGGTTATCCAAATCAAAAAAGCTACTTTGCATTCCTGCTCTCTCCTGCGTTAACGCCATCACATGGGTATTAACGCATCACACGGCAATTCGTAAACAACAAAGCTGCATTTTTAGAGGTGCCCTTAATGTAGATTCACTATTTGCAGCATGTCTGTGAACCTTGTTTTGCTGTTCCTGCAACCAAGCCTGTTTTTTCGCTTTCACTTCAGCAGCCCTGTTTGAAAGTGCTGACTGGAGTTTTAACATTTCATCCCAAAGGCTCATTGATCACCTCCATACAAGCAAACTTTGACGGATTTACTAGCTGAGAACAATAGCATGAACACAGCGAAGTGTGGTTATGCAAACTCTATTGATTCGGCCAGATTATATTTGAAGTCCGTTCGCCTTTAGCCTATCGAAAGGTGAATGACTTCAAAGTCGTTCGACAAGGCCGAACGGAGTTAATGCTTCACCGTACCGAAGCAACAGCAAGTTGGTGCAACGGCAAGCAAAAACTACCCGTACAGCTTGCGCCCGCGAATCCGCGCGCGGTGCGCCTTGCGCTGTTCGGCTTCGGTCAGTGGCCTGGGTTTTTTGCCCTCGAACGGATTTTTGCTGGAGTTGTATTGAATCTTCATCGGTGTGCCTTGCAGCTTGAAGATTTCACAGAAGGTGCGCTCCAGATAGCGCGAGTAGCTGGCCGGCACGTCGTCCAGTCCGCTGCCGTGAATCACGATCAGCGGCGGGTTGCTGCCGCCCTGATGAGCGTAGCGCATCTTCGGGATAAAGCGCCCGCACTTCGGCGGCTGTTGTTTTTCCAGCGCGGCGATCAGCGCGCGGGTCAGTTTCGGCGTGGACAATTTCGCCATCGCGGCGGTGTAGGCTTCGTTCACCGATTTCAGCACGTTCGCGATGCCGTTGCCGTTCAGCGCCGAGATGTAATGGCGCTTGGCGAAACTCAGAAAATGCAGCTTGCGCTCGATATCGTTCTTCACCATGTCACGCTGATGGTCGTCGAGTCCGTCCCACTTGTTGACCGCCAGCACCAGCGCACGCCCGGCTTGCAGCACAAAATCGGCGACATGCGCGTCCTGTTCGGTGATCTGGTCGCGGGCGTCCACGACCAGCACCACCACATTGGCGTCCTCGATCGCCTGCATCGTCTTGATCACGGAGAATTTCTCCACCGCCTCTTCGACCTTGCCGCGACGGCGCACCCCGGCGGTATCGATAATCGTGTATTGCTTGCCGTCACGCTCGAAGTCGATGTAGATGCTGTCGCGCGTGGTGCCGGGCTGGTCGAACGCGATCACGCGCTGCTCGCCGAGTATCGCATTCACCAGCGTGGACTTGCCGACGTTGGGGCGGCCGACGATCGCGATCTTCGGCGGTTGTTCCTCGGCAGTTTCTTCTTCGACCTCAAGTGGGAAATTCTCCAGCGCAATCTCGACCACTTCGTTCACATTGTCGCCGTGCGCAGAAGAAATCGGCAGCGGCTCGCCCAGCCCCAGCTCGAAAAAATCGGCCGTTACCTTGGCGCGCGCCATGCCTTCCACTTTGTTGACCAGCAACAAGATCGGCTTGCCGGTCTTGCGCAATTGCCCGGCGATGATGGTGTCCTGCGGCGTGCAGCCGGCGCGGCCATCCACGAGGAACAGCACCACGTCCGCCTCGTCCACCGCCTGGCGGCTTTGCTTGGCCATCTCGTGCATGATGCCGTCTTTGGCGACCGGCTCCAGCCCGCCGGTATCCACGACCAGATACGGCCTGTCTCCCACCCTGCCGCGCCCGTAATGACGGTCGCGCGTCAATCCCGGCAGATCGGCGACCAATGCGTCGCGGCTGCGCGTGAGGCGGTTGAACAGCGTGGATTTACCGACGTTCGGGCGTCCAACTAAAACGAGTGTGGGTAGCATTTCGGTAACCTTGAATGTGGCGTGTGACTATGAAAAGTAAAGTATTGAATCTTGGAAAGGGATAAGGGGGAAGGGATAAGGGTAAAACCTGCATCTTATCCCTTGAGCGCCAAAGGCGCGTTCCCTTCCCCCTTGAGCACCGCAGGTGCAATCCCTTCCCTCTAATGTATGGCCAACGAATACAACCCGCCGCCGCGCGTCTGCACCAGCAACCCGTCGCCCATTTGCAGCGGCGCGGTCTGGATCGCATTGCCGTCCAGCCTGATGCGCGCGACAAAACGTCCATCATCAACGCTCAGCCCGTGCAAATATCCTTCGTAATCGCCCACCACGACAAGGCTACCCGAGACGCCGGGCATCGCCGTGTCGCGCAGCAGCAGCTGCTCGTTTTTCCACAGCGTGCTGCCGCTATCCTTATCCAGCGCAATGACCGAGCCGTTTGCATCGCTGATATAGATGGTTTTGTGCGACAGTGTCATGCCCTTGTCGCTGGAAATTTCGCGGCTCCACAAGGTGTTGCCTTGTGCAGTGTCATAACACGCCACGCGCCCCTGAAATGCGACGGCGCATAATTGTTGATCCGCCACCACCGGGTTGCTGGTGATGTCGCTGATGCGCTCCAGCTCGGTGCTGCCGCGCGGTTGCGACACCGCCGTTTCCCACAACAACAGGCCATCCTTGATATTCAGCGCCGCCAGCTTGCCGCCGGCAAATCCGGCGAAAACAATGCCGCGCTGTATCGTCACCCCCGCATGGCTGCGCACCACCAGCGCCGGCGTGCTGCGCTCGTACGACCATACACGCGCGCCGTCTGCCACGCTCAATGCGGCAATGCGCCCGTCGCCGCTGCGCACGATCACCACGCCATCCGCGACTTGCGGGACACTCAACACCTCGCTGGAAACCTTGCTCTTCCAGCGCAGCTTGCCGTCCTCGCCATAAGCCAGCACATCGCCCTTGCCGCTGGCGATCAGCACCAGCCCCTCGCCGCTGCCGACGCCGCCGCTCACCGCGATGCCGGTCTCGATGCGCCATACCTGTTTTCCGCTGGCACGGTCGAGGCGCGTCAAGACGCCCTTGCCGGATACGCCATAGACGGCATCCTCAGTCAGCGCGGGTTGCAACGGGCTCAATCCGGAATCGCCGAGTTCGGCATGCCAACGCACCTCAAATTTCGCGGTCTGATTAAACTCCACCAATGCGGTGGGCTTCACTTCAGCCTTCTGGCCGAACCAGCCCTGCACGGTATCCACAGCCGAGCAGCCGCCCAACGCCAGCAATGCCAACAGAAACGCCAGCCCCGAGCAACCCCGGATAGACGGGCGTACCGACATCATTGCGCCGCCCCTCCGGTCGCATCCATCTTCATCTGGATCAGGTTGCGATACGTGCTGCCGGCGTCGGTTTTCTCATAAGCCAGTTTGTATGCCGATCTGGCTTCCTCGGTCTTGCCTTGGGCGCTCAGCACATCGCCCTTCAAATCGGCGTACAGGCCATCGAACGAAACCGGATGTTTTGTGTCGAGCAATTTCATCGCCTCGGCATAATTCTTTTCATCCAGCAGCACGGCAGCCAGACGCAGCCGCGCCACATCCTTCAGACCCGCTTCACTGGCGTGGTCGACAACCCATTGCAATTGGGTTTTGGCGCGTGCCACATCCCGGCCCTGCTCGTTTGCTTGTGCCGCCAGCAATGCGGCACGCGGCGCATAACCGGTGGAAGCGTATTTATCCATCACCGCCGCAGCGGCATCATTGATGCGTTTGGCGTCATTGCTGGCGAGCTGCATTGTAAACTGCTGATACAGCGCCGCCGCTTCACCGGCCTGCTTGCCCTGATAATACTGCCAGCCGCGCCAGCCGCCCATCGCGACAACCACGATCAACAGCGCGCCCAGCACGGTATTGCCGTTATCTTTCCACCATGCCTTGAGCGCTTCGAGTTGTTCCTGTTCCTGCAAATCCAGTGCCGCCATGTTGCTCACTCCTATCTGATAATGTTATTGATGGTTGCGATCAGCTGGCCGACGCCGACCCGCACCTGCTCGCCACCCTGCATCGGTTTCACGCTGACCTCGTCCGCCCGCGCCTCGTCATCGCCGATCACCACCGCGACGCGCGCGCCGCTGGCGTCGGCCTTTTTCATCTGCGACTTGAAGCTGCCGCCGCCACAATGCAGCAGCACACGCAGCTTGTCGTCGCGCAACTGTTCGGCAACCCGGCTCGACAACTGTCCGGCCAGCTCGCCCTGATGCACGACGTACACATCCACTTCATGTTTGGGCAACGCCATGCCGCCGTCCTGCAACATCGCCAGCAGCCGCTCCACGCCCATCGCGAAGCCCATCGCCGGCGCAGGCTTGCCGCCGATCTGTTCGATCAATCCGTCGTAGCGCCCGCCGGCGCAAATGGTGCCTTGCGCGCCGAGGCTGGTGGTCACCCACTCGAACACGGTGCGGTTATAGTAATCCAGCCCGCGCACCAGGCGCGGATTGATCTCGAACGCGATGTCATGGCGCTTCAGAATCGCCTGCACCTCGTCGAAATGCCTGAGTGCCTCTTCCTCCAGCTCGTCCATCAACTTCGGCGCGGAGGCAATCAATTCGTGCATCGCCGGATTCTTGCTGTCCAGAATGCGCAACGGATTGCTGTGCAAACGGCGCGTGGCGTCGGCATCCAGCATGTCGCGATGCTGTTCGAAATAGGCGATCAGCTTTTCGCGGTGGCGATGCCGCGAGGCCGCATCGCCCAGCGTATTCAGTTGCAGCGCAACATCGCGCAGCCCGAGCTTGCGCCACAACCGCGCGCACATCAGAATCTGCTCGGCGTCGATATCCGGCCCGGCAAAGCCCAACGCCTCGACGCCGATCTGGTGAAACTGGCGGTAGCGCCCCTTCTGCGGGCGCTCGTGGCGGAACATTGCGCCGCCGTAATACAGACGCTGCGGGGCGTTATACAGCAAATTGTGCTGCAACACCGCACGCACGCAGGAAGCCGTGCCTTCAGGACGCAGCGTCAGATGGTCGCCGTTCAACGCATCCTCGAAACTGTACATCTCCTTCTCGACGATGTCGGTCACTTCGCCGATCGCGCGCTTGAACAGCGCGGTCGGCTCGACCAGCGGCATGCGGATGTTGCGATAACCGTAGCTGTGCAGCCAGTCGCGCACCACATCCTCGAACCATAGCCACAAGCCTGCCTCGTCCGGCAGGATATCGTTCATGCCGCGCACGGCCTGTAGTGTTTCGTTGCTCATCTTAACTTCTGGGGAAGGGATAAGGGTGAAGGGTGAAGGGTAAAACCGGCACATTGCCCACCCTTCTCCCTTCCCCTCTTCACCCTTCCCGTTTTTACCCTTCCCTTTTCACGTATTTCCGTTCCACATACTCATCGACAATCCGGGTGAATTCCGCCGCGATATTGTCGCCGCGCAGCGTCATCGCCTTTTCGCCGTCGATGTACACCGGCGCTGCCGGGCTCTCTCCGGTTCCCGGCAGGCTGATGCCGATATTCGCCAGTTTGCTCTCGCCGGGGCCGTTCACGATGCAGCCCATTACCGCGACGGTCATGCTTTCCACACCCCGGTACTGCGTGCGCCACTGCGGCATCTGTGTGCGCAAATGCGCCTGGATGCCTTGCGCCAGTTCCTGAAAAACGGTGCTGGTGGTGCGCCCGCAGCCGGGGCAGGCCGTCACCATCGGCGCGAATGCGCGCAGACCCATGGTCTGCAATATCTCCTGCGCCACCAGCACTTCCTGGGTGCGCGAGCCGCCCGGCTCCGGCGTCAGCGATACGCGTATCGTGTCGCCGATGCCTTCCTGCAACAACACTGCGAGCGCCGCCGTGGAAGCGACGATACCCTTGGAGCCCATGCCTGCCTCGGTCAGCCCGAGATGCAGCGCGTAGTCGCATTGCTGCGTCAGCGCGCGATACACCGCAATCAGGTCCTGCACCTCGCTGACCTTGCACGACAGCACGATGCGGTCGTGCGCCATGCCGAGCTGTTCGGCGCGCTGCGCGCTCTCCAGCGCCGAAGCGATCAGCGCAGCGCGCGTCACATCACGCACATCTTTAGGCTCGGGCAGGCGCGAATTTTCGTCCATCATGCGCACCACCAGATTCTGGTCGAGGCTGCCCCAGTTCACGCCGATGCGCACCGGTTTGCCATAACGTACCGCGGTGGCGATCATGATCGAAAATGGGTCGTCCTCCTCGCGGCTGCGCCCGACATTGCCGGGATTGATGCGGTATTTCGCCAATACTTGCGCACACTCCGGAAACCCGGTGAGCAGGCGGTGCCCGTTATAGTGGAAGTCGCCGATCAGCGGCACGCCGCAACCCAGCGCATCGAGGCGCTTGCGGATGCGCGGCACCGCAGCGGCAGCTTCCGGCGTATTCACGGTGATGCGCACCAGTTCGGAGCCGGCCTGCGCCAACTCGAATACCTGTTGCGTGGTGGCGGCGATATCGGCGGTATCGGTGTTGGTCATCGACTGCACCACGACCGGCGCGCCGCCGCCCAGCAGCACCTTGCCGACCTGCACCCGTTGCGACGGGCGGCGTTTAACCGGGTTAGTCATAACTTCAGGGAGCCTCTAGAAATTCGTTTTGCGGGATGAAGCGCAAGGAGCCGCACAGCGAGCGACGAGACAACACGCCGCATAGCGGCTTGTTGCGGCGTAAACTAATCTTCAGGTTATGTTGAAGCCACATATCAAATAGATAGGCGAGGAGTGAGCGACAACAGAGTTGCGGTGAAGGCTCATATCGGCGCAGCCGATGTGAAACTGCGAAGCAGTGGCCGAAACCAACACGCGACGCAGCGATTCGCCTGAAAAACGGATTTATAGAGGCTCTCTTCATTCCAGCGTCAAGCGCGCCACTTCGCTTGAAGAATTGATGTAGGGCTTCAAATCCACTTGCTTGCCGCGATAATACAATTGCACCGACGCGGCACGGCCTATCGCCAGCGAGAACGGCGCATTACCGTCCAGGCGCAATTCGCTGCCGCGCACATTGATGTGCGAGGACAGTATGTTGCCATCCTTGTCCTTGATTTCCACCCACGATTCATCGCCGAACGTCAAACGAAGCGCAGGGTTTTTAAGCGGTACATCAGTCTGTATTGCAGGTTTTGCCGGTTGAATCTGCGGCGTAGATTGTGTGGCTACCGGAACTGAAAGTTTTGCCGCTGCCGGAACAGGAGGCTTTGCCACGACCGGGCGTGAAGGTGATGCTGCAGATGCGGGCGAAACATCCGCTGCCGCGTCAGGAACAGCAGATGCCGCGATAATCTTCATTTCCGCTGGCAAGGCAACCGGTTTTTCAATTTGCGCCACCTTGGATTCCTTGACTGGCGCCGTGTAATTCCACACCGCAAATACGACAACCAGCACCGCCAGCAACAATGCCGCCCCAAGCCAGACCAGGTTTTGCCGTTGCGGCAAACGCGCATCGGGAAACGGCACTTCGACGGATTCCGGCAGCGAGTGCAACGAGTTCGATCCGGATTGCGGCAGCAACTCCAGCAAGGGCTGCGCATCCAGATGCAAAATCTTCGCATAATTGCGCACAAAACCGCGCACAAAAGTCATCTCGGGCAGATGCTGGAAATCATCGTTTTCCAGCGCCTCGATCTGGCGCGGCGCAAGTTTGGTCTGTCCAGCCGCCTCTGCCACGCTCAGGCCCAAGCGTTCCCGTGCCTCGCGCAACGCCGCAC
>JAIELH010000016.1 GCA_019753125.1 Gallionellaceae bacterium
TGTGCCAACGGCGCAGCCACCAGCACGATGATGAGCAGTGTGAGCGCATGCACGATGCCGGAGATCGGGCTGGTGGCGCCGGAGCGTACATTGGTGGCGGTGCGCGCGATGGCACCGGTGGCCGGGATGCCGCCGAAGAAAGGGGTGACGATGTTGGCGATACCTTGCGCGATCAGCTCCTGGTTCGAGTCATGTTTGTCGTCGATCATGCCGTCCGCCACGGTGGCGGAGAGCAGCGACTCGATCGCGCCGAGCAGCGCGATGGTCATCGCCGGAGCCATCAGGTGGCGCAATGTCGGGTAGGAGAATTCCGGCAAGGTAAATGACGGCAGGCCTTGCGGGATGCCGCCGAAGCGTGTGCCGATGGTTTCCACCGGCAGGCCGAATAACGTAACGGCCAGCGTGCCCAGCACCAGCGCGACAATCGGCGAGGGTAATTTTTGCGACCATGCTTTCGGGTAGAACCAGATGAATAATGCCGAACTGGCTGCCAGCAGCAGCGTGGCAAAATCTGCGGTGGGAGCGGCGTAATAGATGGCCTGCAGCTTGTGGAGGAAGTCGATCGGCATCGACTCGATCCGCAGGCCAAAAAATTCTTTCACCTGACTCAGGATGATCAACACCGCGATGCCGTTGGTGAAACCGATGATCAGCGGGCGCGGAAAAAACCGGATGAGGTTGCCCATGCGCGCCGCCCCCATCAGCACCAGTATGATGCCCGCCATGATTGTGCAGATCAGCAGATTGGCGTAGCCGTACTGCACAATGATGCCGTACACGATGACGATGAATGCGCCGGTCGGCCCGCCGATTTGCACCCGCGAACCGCCCAGTGCGGAGATGATGAAGCCGGCGATGATCGCGGTGAAAATGCCCGCTTCCGGCTTTGCGCCGGAGGCGATCGCGAAGGCGATGGCCAGCGGCAGTGCAATCACGCCGACAGTGATGCCGGCGGTGATGTCTTTGGTGAAGTGCGCTTTGTTATAGCCGCGCAAAGCATCGACCAGGCGCGGATGAAAATATTGTGAAAGCTTTACCGGAAGCGGTTTGTTCATAAAGGCTGTGCAGCACCCCCGGATTTAAAATTATGTTTTGTTTTTGCCATCACGATGGGTATTTTCCGGTTCTCATCGTCGCGGAAGGAGGCGGGTCGCCGCACATGTCGATCCGGGTGATTTTCCCGTTCTTTACATGCGCAAACACGGTTGCCACGAGGTTTTCCTTCTCGCCTTCGGCGGTAACGACGCATTCGTCATGTCCCCATGCATTGGCATGCGCGATCTCGGCATAGGTGCGACTGCACGATTGTTTGATTGAGGATAGTACGGATTCCATGTAGTCGAGAAATTCCTGCTTAGAGGGAATTTCTCCGATCATCCACTGCGATGAATAGCGGAAATTCTCGTCCAGCAACGGCTCGATGTGCGACATATCCAGCGTGTTCATCATGCGCGCATAAGCGCGCAATGCGTCGATTTCCGTTAATTTAATTTGGCTATCCATTTCATGTTTCATCGGTCAAGGCCTGCTTGTTCCATTTAAAGTTTAATCAAGCGATCAAACCAGGAAGCGCTGATCTTTTCGGGAACATTAACGTAGATCAGGTTTTTTATTCGTTTTTTCATGAAAGGTTGATGTGCATCAGTTTTTAATCGCTAATTTAAGGAGCGGGGTGTCAACGTTCCTTTAAAGCTTCTGTGGTATATTGCGGCATGAGGCGAACTTGGGCAGTTTGTGGCAAAGCCGAACGTTAAATGGTTTTTATGTTGGCTCAATTTAGTGAGCCGAATTTTATCATATGGATGGATAGCGAGAGTACAATCCCGCAAACAAGCCAAAGTCAGCCAAGCAAGCTTCCTCTGTTACGCCGTATACCAATACAATAGGGTGGCAATGTTTACCACCCTCATCGCATTGGTATGACTAACAGCGATTGCTTATAAGTGACAGACAGATCAGGAGCGGGGAATGAAAAGACAAATTACGCCGACTGCGGTTGAAAGGGTGATGCGTGAAGATGATTTCATCGTCTCGATGACAGACCCCAAAGGCATTATTACTTACGGCAATCGGACATTTATCGAGTTTTCCGGCTACAGTGAGGCCGAATTGCTCGGTTCGCAGCACAACATTATCCGCCACCCGGATATGCCGCGCGCCGTATTCAAGCTGTTATGGGACAAAATACAAAACCGCGAAGAGTGTTTTGCTTACGTAAAAAACATGTCCAAGGATGGCAGTTTTTATTGGGTGTTCACCAACGTCACGCCGAATTTCGACGCCAATGAAAATATAACGGGCTATTTCTCGGTGCGGCGAAAGCCAAAGCTAAGCGGGATTAAAACCATGACCGAGGTCTATCGCATCATGCTGGAAGCGGAGAAAAAAGCCGGGCCAGCCAATGCGATCGCCGCGTCCACCAAAATACTGGTTGATATATTGAAAGAAAAGGGGCTCAGCTATGACGAACTCGTCCTTGCAATTTAGGCTTTCTGCGCTGTTATGGTCGTTCTCGTGCGGGATGTTTGCTATTGTTCTGACCGGTTTCGCGTTGCGTGGAGTGGATATTTTTTTGCTGCTTTTCCTTGCTGTCAGCGTGGCGGTGTCGATGTGGGGGCAATGGCTGACCAAGCGCTGGTTGGCGCCGCTTGGAAAATTGAAACTTGCTGTCGATGAGGTTGCTCAGGGGAAGTTTAATAGCCGGGTAACCGGCATCGCCGAATCGCGTGACGAGATCAGCATGTTGTGCTGGAGCGTGAACGATATGCTGGATCAGATAAACGTCATGTTCCGTGAGCAGGATTCCAGTTTTCGCGCCAACCTGAAGGGTAACTTTTATCGCACTGCAATAAGCGGCGGGATGCACGGCGAGCTCAGAAAAAACCTGGAAAACTTGAACGTCATGCTGAAGGCGATGGAGAAACAGAAAACCGATGCGATGCGCACGCAAATGTTGTCGCGCGCCCACTCGCTCAACTCGGGTAATTTACTGCAAAATTTGACCTCAAATCAGCAGGACTTGAAAGTAATTTCCGATAATATGGATCAATTGGCAAGCTTGTCCCGGCGTACCCGGGAAGACGCCGAGGAGAGCCGCGAATCGGTCAAGGATGTCGTGCAGAAATTGACCGGCATCGTCGAGCGGGTAAATCACGCCAATGCCGCAATTACCAACCTGAATGCGCGCAGTTCCGAGATCAACAAGGCAGTCGGCCTGATCAATTCGATTGCCGACCAGACCAACCTGCTGGCCTTGAATGCGGCGATTGAAGCGGCGCGCGCCGGTGAGGCGGGGCGCGGCTTTGCGGTGGTGGCGGACGAAGTGCGCAAGCTGGCCGAGAACACCAAGAATGCCTCCGAGTCTATCGGCAGCATCATGCAATTGCTGCAAGGCGAAGCAGCCAAAATGCTCGAAGACTCCAAAGAAATGCATGAAATAACAAATTCATCGCAAGGTGTCATCGGGCAGCTTGAACAGAAATTCGGGCAATTCTACGAATCTGCCGTGACTATTTTATCGGGGGCGCGCTATGCAAAAAACCTCAGCTTTGCTTCACTGATAAAAGTGGATCACGTTGTCTACAAGCAGCGTGCTTATGCGTTGATCAATGACCCCGGCAACGATGAATTCAGGAAGGCTGTGGATGTCGATCATCACGGTTGTCGCCTCGGGCATTGGTATGAAGGGGAGGGCAAGGAGGTGTTTGGCAATTCTTCTTCATTCCGCTCGTTATTAACCCCGCACAGCAAGGTTCATGAATGCATGCAGCTTATGGTCAAACAATTGGATCAGGGCTGGGAGCGTAACCCCGCGATACAGGACAGCATTTGCGACGCGCTGGACTGTGCCGAAAAGGCCAGTCTGGAGGTGATGCATATGATGGACAAAATTGTTGTGGACAAGCACCCGGATATGGCAAGAGCGAGCTGAACCGTAGCCGCAAGCCCCGGCACTTGCAAGTAGCGTTATTCAGGAAAAGAAGCGCTGGCGGGCATTGGCAGGGATGTCCATTCCCGTCGCTTGCGCGCGTTGCAGCAACTCCCAGTAATAGCGGTAGGATGCGCGGTCATGCAGTTTGCCTTCGTGCTGGATGGGCCCCCAGGCGGCATCCTGGGCGGCGGCCAGCAAAGTGGCGGCCTCATCGACCTCCGCAAAATCCGGGCGCATCGCCTCGACAATCGGCAGTATTTGGTTCGGGTGGATGCTCCACATGCGCAGGAAGCCGAGTTCCTGACGGGCGCGCCGCGCGTCCTCACGCACCACGGTGGTATCGCGGATTTCGGTGGTGACGTTGTGGCTGGGCACGACGCCGTTGCCCAGTGCGGCAGCGGCAATCGCGCACTTGGCGCGCACCACCAGCGCATGGCTGAACTGGCCGGGTGAGCGCATCGCGGCGGCGGGTATTGCGCCGTGATGGGCGGAGACGAAGTCCATCAGGCCGAAGTCGAGAGTCTCGACATGGGGCAGGCGCGTGATCTCCCAAGCCTCATGCAAGGCGCCGGGTGTTTCGATCAGCACATGGACCGGTATCTCGCGGGCAATGCCGTGGCGAATTCTCAGTTCGTCGAGCGCGTTGATCTGCATCGCAACATCTTCGGCATTTTCCGGCTTGGGCAATACGATGTAAGCCACGCGTTGCCCGGCGCGGCTGATGACAATCTCCAGTTCGTCGCGCCAGGCCGGATGCCTGACATCATGGATGCGCACGCCGATGCGGTCGAAACGGTTCTCGCCGGATAGCATTGCCCCGGTGATCATGCTGGCATGTTCCCGTTCCCTGCCTGCGGGAGCGCCGTCCTCGCAGTCGGCGGTGATGTCGAAAATCGGCTGTCCGTCGACCGCCAATTCGGCCTGAATCTGAAGCGCCTTGTTCAGCATCTTTTCGCTGCCGGCAAAGTGTTCGCAGGCGGCGAGCTGGGGGAATGGCCGACTGCCCGCATAGAGCACAGCGGATGGGTGGGTAAGGTTATTCATTCAGGGGAATTTCTAAAAATGGTGAACATCATTGGATCGAATATTATCATACGCAGCAGCGCAAATTTTGCCTGGCAAGCCGTGACAGCAAGTCGTGATCGAGCTTTGGCATACTCTGTGCGGTAGCGCACAAACCAGCTTCTTGTTATTCGGCGGATTCAAGGATGACATACTAAATTTACGCTATTTTTATATTCAGCGTGGAATAATCTTCCCTGTTGGTGTATCAACTGTTCAGGCGGAGAAACAACCATCATGTATCAGTTAAAGACTCTCTATTCATCACGCTGGACACAACATCTGTTCGCCATCCTGTCCTGCACCTTCACGACCATAGTCACTCAGCCACTCCGAGAATTGGTTGACCTCGCCAATATCGTCATGCTGTTCCTGCTTACGGTAGTTATCGTTGCTGTATGGCTAGGGCGCAAGCCGGCTATCACTGCATCACTGTTCAGTATTGCTTTATTCGATTTTTTCTTTGTACCACCTCTCTTTTCGTTTTCAGTCAACGACGCGCAATATCTGATTACCTTTGCCGTGATGCTGATGGTCGCACTTATTATCGGGCATCTGACCATCGGTTTACGCCAGAACGCCATCGAGGCCAGCCAGCGTGAGCAACAGACGCGCGCGCTGTATTTGCTGGCGCAACGACTGGCAGGTGCGGTGACGGTAGAGCAAGCCATACTTGAAGTGCAGAAGTTCGTCAGCATCCATCAGCAACTTGGACTGAGGGTGCTGATTCCCGCGCCAAATGAGGTATTGGTCACGCCTGCCGGTATTCAAGCCGCACTCAGCGCGACTGAAATGCTTGTTGCGTGCTCAGTCTTTTCATCCAATCAGGCTATCGAACTTGCCGATGAATCGCCTGCCACGCTTGTACTGCCGCTATCCGGAGTAATGCGCCCGCGCGGGGTGATGCTGGTGAACGCAGAGCTGGATATGTTGCACCAGCAGCGCGCCTTGATGGAGGCAGTGGCGTCATTGTTGGCAACTGCACTGGACCGGCTGCATTTCGTCGATGTGGCCGAGCAAAACAGGATGCAGATTCAGGCCGAGCGGCTGCGCAGTTCGATTCTGGCGGCGCTGTCGCACGATGTGCGCACACCGTTGACCGTGCTCTATGGTTTGGCGGACACACTAACTTTGCCGCAACAAAACTTTCCGGAATCGGCAAGAGAAACTGCCTGTGCGATTCGCGACCAGGCGATACGCTTGAATAATATGGTGAATAATCTGCTCGACATGGCGCGTTTGCATGCCGGACAGGTACAGCTACGCAAGGAATGGCAGCCGATCGAAGAGGTCATCGGCGCCAGCATCAAATTATCAGGAGCCGATTTGCAATGTCATGCGGTCAAGGTGCACCTCGCAGATGGGTTGCCGCTTGTCGAATTCGATGCGGTTCTGCTGGAGCGGGTGTTTTGTAATCTGCTTGAGAATGCGGCCAAATACTCCCCACCGAATACCGATATTGAACTTTCTGTGTCAAGCGATGGAACGGAAGCGGTGATCACTGTTTGCAACGCCGGGGAAGGGTTTCCGAAGGATAAGCTGATGCAGGTGTTTGAACCCTTTGAGCGCGGCAATGCAAAAAGCAATGTGAGAGGGGCGGGCATGGGGCTGGCGATCTGTCGTGCGGTGGTTGAAGCACATGGCGGCAAGATTGCAGCCAGTAATCCTGCAGGTGGCGGTGCCTGCATTCGTTTCACGCTGCCGCTGGGCGAGCCTCCCGACATCGAGCCTGAAAAGGAGGGCGAGGCATGAACATACCCGAGTTTTCAGTATTGCTGATTGAAGATGAAAGAGATATTCGCCGCTTCGTGCGCCAGGCACTCGAAAGCAATGGCTGCCAGGTGCGTGAGGCCGGAACAATGGCGCAGGGGCTGAGCGATGCGACGGCACATAAACCGCAACTGGTCATTCTCGACTTGGGGCTGCCGGATGGCGATGGTGTGGATTTTGTCCAGCGCCTGCGTAGCTGGTCAAACATCCCAATACTGGTGTTGTCGGCCCGCTCTACAGAGCGCGACAAGATCGCGGTGCTGGACGCGGGTGCCGACGACTACTTGACCAAGCCGTTCTCGGTCGGCGAGTTGTTGGCGCGGGTGCGCGCTTCGTTGCGGCGCAGCCGCTCCGGCAACATGCTCGAATCCCCGCTAGTCAACTTCGGTAATGTCGGGGTCGATTTGGCGCGCCATACCGTCACCAAAGATCAGCAGCCGGTCAGGCTGACGGCCATCGAATTCAAATTGCTGTCCGTGTTGCTCGCCAATGCGGGCCGGGTGATGACACACCGGCAATTGTTGCGTGATGTCTGGGGAGCATCCCATATCGAAAGCACCCATTACCTGCGAATTTATGTCGCCCATCTGCGGCAAAAACTTGAAGACGACCCGACTCAGCCAACTCACTTTTTGACCGAGATCGGCATCGGTTATCGCTTCCAACCCTGATTCACACCAAATACCCGGGAGAAAATGATGCAACAAGAACCTGGTGGCCCAGCCAAATCAAGCCTGCCGACTTTGACCGTTGCTGCCATTGGAGTGGTGTTCGGCGACATTGGCACCAGCCCTCTTTATGCGCTGCAAACAACCTTTACCGGCACCCATTCCCTTGCTGTCGTGGAAGCCAATATCCTCGGCGTGCTGTCCATGATGTTCTGGACCATCATGCTGCTGGTATCGCTCAAATACGTGGTCATCATCATGCGTGCGGATAATCATGGGGAAGGCGGATCACTGGCCTTGCTGGCGTTGGTGAATGAGCTGATGGTGCAGCACCCGAAAATAAAAGGAGTTATCACTGTGCTCGGCGTGTTTGCCGCCGCGCTGTTTTATGGCGACGGCATAATCACCCCGGCAATCTCGGTATTGTCGGCAGTCGAGGGGCTGGATTTAGTTTCACATGAGTTTAAGAATTACATCATACCCATCACCCTCATCGTTTTGACCGGATTGTTCTTCATCCAGAAACGCGGCACCGGCGCAGTAGGCATGGCATTCGGCCCGATCATGGTGTTCTGGTTTGCTTGCCTGGCGGTGTTTGGCGTCATCTCCATCGCACAGAGCCCACAAGTCCTGTGGGCTCTGAACCCGATATATGCGGTGCGTTTTCTGAGCGCGGATCCGTGGGTATCTTTCATGGCTCTGGGCGGTATCGTTCTTGCGATAACCGGCGGCGAAGCCCTGTATGCCGACATGGGGCACTTCGGAAAATACCCGATCCGCCTCGCGTGGTTCTCTTTCGTGCTGCCCGCACTGGTGCTGAATTACTTCGGCCAGGGCGCGTTGCTGCTGCACAATCCGCAAGCCATCGAAAGCCCGTTTTATCTACTCGCCCCCGCATGGGCGCTGATACCGATGGTGCTGTTGGCGACTGCGGCAACCGTCATCGCCTCGCAAGCTGTCATATCCGGCGCATTCTCGATAGCGCACCAATCCGTGCAAATGGGTTTTTTGCCGCGCATGGAAATCCGCCACACTTCCGGCAAGGCACAAGGGCAGATTTACGTGCCCTTCACCAACTGGACGCTGTATCTGGCGGTGGTCTTTCTCGTTTTTGTTTTCCAAAGCTCCAGTAATCTGGCGGCGGCTTACGGTATTGCCGTCACCGGCACCATGACCATAACTACGATGCTGACAGCCTTCGTCATTGTGATGCTATGGCGTTGGCCGTTGGTTGTTGCGATACCGTTGATTGCTGTTTTTTTGATCGTGGACATGGCCTACTTTGCGGCCAACGCCATCAAAATCCCGCAGGGGGGCTGGTTTCCCATTTGCATTGCCCTGGTGTCTTTTACCGTGCTCACGACATGGAAACGCGGCAGGGCGTTGCTGTTCGCCGATATTGCGCGCCGGTCAGTTCCGATACAAACAGTGATTGACAGCATAGATAGTGTGCCCAGAGTAGAGGGTACCGCGGTATTCCTGACGCCCACGAGCGAGGGCGCACCATCGGCCATGCTGCACAACCTTAAACACAATCACGTTCTGCACGAGCGCAACATACTGCTGAGCGTGGTCATCGAAGACAAGCCTTATATCACCAAGGGCAACAGGCTTTTGATCAAGGATATGGGCAAGAACTTTTACTGGGTGCGGGTTTTCTACGGCTTTATGGAAACACCCGATATTCCGGTTGCGATGGAGTTGTGCGCTACACGTGGATTGCATTTTGACATGATGGACACTTCCTTTTTTATTTCCCGTGTCCTGATTGTTTCCAGCCCCAACCCCGGCATGGTCAAATGGCGTGAGCGGCTATTCATGGCGTTATCCAGAAACGCCATGAATGCGGCAGATTTCTTCAAGATTCCGGTTAACCGGGTTGTTGAAATGGGAACAAAAATTGAAATCTGATTTCGCTTGCCCCGGGAATCATGCAAGATTACGCGCCTACCTGACAGCGCCATTATCTTGTGCTTCCGGTTTGGTCAGGCGGGCTGGATTTCGACCAGGGTTTCGTCCGGCGCTACGCTGTCGCCCTTCTTGACATGGATGCTGATCACGATGCCGCTCAGAGGCGCCTGGATTTCGTTTTCCATTTTCATCGCTTCGATGACCAGCACGCCATCTCCTGCCTCGACCTTGTCTCCGACCTTGACCTTGACGTCGACAATCGTGCCGGGCATCGCGGTTGCCACGCAACCCTCGTGGGATGGGCGCGGACGCTCTGCGCCTGAAACCGGTGCGGCGGTTTTTTTCTTGCCGCCTGCTTTACCGCCGGAAACTTCGATCTCATTCAGCGTTTCGACGACGACTTCTTCCGAAATGCCATCGACGGAAACATAGAACGGACGCTGGGCTTCGCCGTGGTGTCCGCTGCCAGTGAGTTTGATATGGAAGGTCTCGCCGTGCAGCGTGACCTTGAATTCGTTCGGCGCATAACGCTCGGAGGTGGTGGCGGCGGCTTCTTTTGGCAGCAGCGGCTCGGGTTTGAGCGTGTTGGCATTGCGTTCCTGCAGGAAGGTTTTTGCCAGTTCCGGGAACATCGCATAAGTGAGGACGTCTTCCTCGCTCTTGGCCAAGTTCTCACACTCGATCTTGAGCTTGCCCATCTCATTTTCGAGCAGATCAGCCGGGCGGCAGGTCACGACTTCCGCATTGCCGACCGCAAGTTTCCTGACTTGTTCGTTGACCTTGCCCGGCGCCTTGCCATAGTGCCCAAGCAGGTAGTTCTTGACTTCATTCGTGACCGATTTGTAACGTGCGCCGGTCAACACGTTCAGCACCGCCTGGGTGCCGACGATTTGCGAGGTCGGCGTGACCAGCGGCGGATAGCCCAAGTCTTCGCGCACCCGAGGAATTTCGGCGAGCACTTCGTTCATGCGGTTCAGCGCGCCCGATTCCTTGAGCTGGTTGGACAGGTTGGAAATCATGCCGCCCGGCACCTGGTTGACCAGCACGCGTGTGTCCACGCCGGTGTAGGCGCTCTCGAATTGCCAGTATTTCTGGCGCACTTCGTAGAAATAGGCGGTCAATTCCTGTATCGCGGCGAGGTCGAGGCCGGTATCGTAGGGTGTGCCTTTCAGCGCGGCGACGATGCTCTCGGTCGAGGAATGGCTGGCGCCTTCGCCGAACGAGGAGTTGCAGGTATCCAGTATCGTGGCGCCTGCTTCGACAGCCTTGAGGAAGCACATCGAGGACAGGCCGGAGGTGGAGTGGCTGTGCAGGTGGATTGGCAGTTTGACCGCCGCGCGCAGCGCCTTTACCAGATCGGTGGTTGCGTAAGGCGTGAGCAGGCCGGCCATGTCCTTGATGCAGAGGGTATCGCAGCCCATCGCTTCCAGCTCGCGGGCCAGCTCGACGAACTGGGGGATGCCATGCACCGGGCTGGTGGTGTAGCTGATGCAGCCCTCGGCATGCTTGCCGGATTTTTTTACCGCTTCGACGGAGACGCGCAAATTGCGCAGATCGTTCATCGCGTCGAATATGCGGAACACGTCGATGCCATTGGATGCGGACTTGCTGACAAAGGCGCGTACCACGTCGTCGGAGTAGTGCCGGTAGCCGAGCAGGTTCTGGCCGCGCAACAGCATCTGGATGCGGCTGTTCGGCAAGGCCTTGCGCAATTTCTTCAGGCGTTCCCACGGGTCTTCTTTCAGGAAGCGCACGCAGGAATCGAAGGTCGCGCCGCCCCAGGCTTCTACCGACCAGAAGCCGATGCTGTCGAGCTTGTGGCAGATCGGCAGCATGTCTTCGGTGCGCATGCGCGTCGCGATCACGGATTGATGTCCGTCACGTAGAACTAATTCGGAAATGAGGGTTTTTGCCATGTTAATTGACTTGACGGTAGGTTGAAATTAGATGCCTTCATGTGCCGCGATGACAGCCGAAATAGCGGCTGCCCTCAATTCCGGCGGAATTTTTGTCGTGTAATCGATCAGCTCGGGATGGGCTTCCACGAACCCGGTGTTGAAGTCCGCATTCCTGAAGTCGGGGTGTTTCAATATTTCCTGATAGTACGGCATCGTCGTCTTGACGCCATAGATCACCATGTCGCCCAGCGCGCGGCGGCCGCGTTCGACGACGCCATCCCAGGTGAGCGCCCATACGGTGAGTTTGGCGCACATCGAGTCGAAGTAGGGCGGTATCTCGTAGCCGCTGTACATCGCGGCGTCGATGCGCACACCGGGGCCGCCCGGCGCATAGTAACGCGTGATCTTGCCAAAGCTCGGCAGAAAGCCATTCTTGGGGTCTTCCGCGTTGATGCGGAACTCCATTGCGTAGCCGCGAAATTTGACGTCTTCCTGTTTGTATTGCAGCTCAAGCCCGTCGGCGATGCGGATCTGTTCCTGCACGAGGTCGATGCCGGTGATGGTTTCCGTCACGGTATGCTCGACCTGGATGCGGGTGTTCATTTCCATGAAGTAGAAATGGTTGTCCTGGTCGAGCAGGAATTCGACGGTGCCGGCATTTTCATAACCCACGGCACGGGCGGCCATCACGCCGAGATTGCCGATATATTCGCGCTGCGCCGGGGTGATCTGCGGCGACGGGGCGATCTCGATCAGTTTCTGGTTGCGGCGCTGGATCGAGCAATCGCGTTCGAATAAATGGATCGTATTGCCATGGCTGTCGGCGAGTATCTGCACCTCGATATGGCGCGGGTTGACCACACATTTTTCCAGGAAGACTTCCGGCTGACCAAACGCCTTGTTGGCTTCCGAAATCACCCGCTCGTAATTGCCGATCAGGTCTTTGTCGCTGTCGCAGCGGCGGATGCCGCGCCCGCCGCCGCCGTTGGTGGCCTTGAGCATGATCGGGTAGCCGATTTTGTTTGCCAGGGCGCGCGCTTCTTCAACATTGGCGAGGTTGCCGTCGCTACCTGGCACGCAGGGAATGCCGGCGGCTATCATCGCGTTGCGCGCCTGGATTTTGTCGCCCATCTGGCGGATCACATCGGCGCTCGGGCCGATGAATTTGATGCTGCGGCGCGCGCAAATTTCCGCCAGTTCCGGATTTTCCGCAAGGAAACCGTAGCCCGGATGCAGCGCATCGCACCCTGAGGTAACCGCGATGTTGACGATGTTATGCGCGTTCAGGTAACCGGTGACCGGTTCGGAGCCGATATGGTAGGCCTCATCGGCTTTTTTCACGTGCAGCGCGTGGCGGTCGGCGTCGGTGTAGATGGCGACCGATTTGATGCCCATTTCCGAGCAGGCACGCACAATGCGCACCGCGATTTCACCGCGGTTGGCGACGAGTATTTTTTTTATCACGAATAATCCCCGAAAGCTATTGAATGCCCGGCCGAATGACTGTTGAGTTGCATGTTTCTGCGCGTTGCGGTTTAAAGTCCTGATTTCGGCATTATAGCGGCATCACCCTGCTGTGCCCAACGGTAATTAAAACCAGCCCGGGGTTTGTTGTCGCCGTAGTTGCGCGAAAGCCTTTGTTATAGAATCGCCACCCTTGCCTCGTCCATATTATTTCAGGGAGCGTCATGTCGCGCAAATATCCAATCATCGCGGTTACCGGTTCATCCGGTGCGGGCGTCTCTGTAGTAAGGCATGCTTTTGAGAATATTTTCCGCCGCGAGACAAACTGCGCATGTCTGGCGACATCGGGCCGTTCTGAAAGAAAAATCCAGGCGGCATACATCGAAGGTTCCAGCCTGCATAACATGGATCGCATCGCATTTCAGGCGGCCGCGGCAGCAGCGGCCAAGGCCGGCAACAACACCTTCAGCCACTTTGGCCCGGAAGCCAATCACTTCGACAAGATCGAAGAAATGTTCAGGAGCTATGGCGAAACCGGCATGTGCCGGCGGCGCCACTATATACATAGCGAAGCCGAGGCCGGCAAATACAACAAGCACTTCGGTTTGACCGACCTGAAACCGGGCGTATTCACGCCATGGGAAGACATTGAAGAAAATTCTGACTTCATGGTTTACGAGGGGCTGCATGGCCTGGTGGCCGACGCAGCCAGCAACATCGATGTTGGAAAATATGTGGATTTCGGCATCGGCGTCGTGCCGGTGGTGAATCTGGAATGGATCCAGAAGATTCATCGCGACAAGACGGAGCGCGGTTATTCCACCGAAGCGACGGTGGATACGATCATGCGCCGGATGCCTGATTACATCAAATTCATCACGCCGCAATTCTCCAGAACTCATATCAATTTCCAGCGTGTGGCGACCGTCGATACCTCGAACCCGTTCATCGCGCGCGATGTCCCATCGCTGGATGAAAGCTTTGTCGTAATCCGTTTCCGTGACCTAAAGGGCGTGGATTTTTTGCACCTGCTGACCCTGATTCCGGGTTCGTTCATGTCGCGTGCCAACACGCTGGTGGTGCCGGGCGGAGCGATGAGCGTCGCGATGGAAACGATCCTCGCGCCGGTCGTGCATCAGATGATCGAAAACAAGAATGGATAAATGCCTTGCAGCAAGGCATGGGCATGTGAACAAGCCATTAAGATAGCTCGTGTCTACTTCTTTCCAAGCGGCGCAAATCCTCCGCGACACATTCGGCTATGCCGCCTTTCGCGGCGAGCAGCAGTCCATCATCGAGCATGTGACGGCGGGCGGCGATGCGCTGGTGTTGATGCCGACCGGCGGCGGCAAATCGTTGTGCTACCAGATACCGGCACTGCTCCGTCAGGGGGCGGGTATCGTCGTATCGCCGCTGATCGCGCTGATGCAGGATCAGGTGGATGCGATGCGCCAGCTTGGCGTGAAGGCAGCTTTCCTGAATTCCAGCATCAATGCCGTTGCCGCGCGCGAAGTGCAGGGGCAGTTGCTGCGCGGCGAGCTCGACCTGCTGTATGTCGCGCCGGAGCGTCTGCTGATGCCAGGTTTTTTGGCACTGCTCGATCAAATACATGCCACTCCCTCTCCCTTGCAGGGAGAGGGCTGGGGAGGGGGTAGAAAATCCGGTGCATCTGGCATTGCATTGTTCGCGATCGACGAGGCGCATTGTGTCTCACAATGGGGGCACGACTTCCGTCCCGAATACCGCGAGCTGACCGTGTTGCACGAACGCTTCCCGGACGTGCCGCGCATCGCGCTGACCGCGACCGCCGATGCGCCGACGCGCGGCGAGATCGTCGAGCGGCTGGCGCTGGAGCGGGCGCGCCAGTTCGTTTCCAGCTTCGACCGCGCCAACATCCGCTACCGCGTCACGCAGAAATCCAATGCGCGCCAGCAACTCCAGGCGTTTCTTGAGGCGGAACATGCGAACGATGCCGGTATCGTCTATTGCCTGTCGCGCAAGAAAGTTGAGGAGACCGCCGCCTGGCTGAAGGAACGCGGCTGGGATGCGCTGCCCTATCACGCCGGGCTGGATGCCGTGACGCGCAGGGCAAATCAGAGCCGCTTCCTGCGCGAGGAAGGCGTGGTGATGGTGGCGACTGTGGCGTTCGGCATGGGCATCGACAAGCCCAACGTGCGCTTCGTCGCGCATCTCGATTTACCCAAGAGCATGGAAGGGTACTATCAGGAAACCGGGCGTGCCGGACGCGACGGGTTGCCCGCCAATGCATGGCTGGCTTACGGGCTGGGCGATGTCGTCGCGATGCGCCAGATGATCGATGGCGGCGACGCTCCCGAAGAGCGCAAGCGCTTGGAGCGGCAGAAGCTCGACGCGCTGCTCGGCTATTGCGAATCCACCGCGTGTCGTCATCAAACCCTGCTGCGCTATTTCGGCGAGGAGCATCCGGGCAATTGCCGGGAATGCGACAATTGCCTGGAGCCGGTGGATACCTGGGATGCGACACAGGCCGCGCAGATGGCGCTGTCCTGTGTGTACCGCACCGGGCAGCGTTTTGGCGCCGGGCATCTGGGCGATGTGCTGGTGGGCAAGACCACCGAGCGCGTCGGGAAATTCAATCATCACACGCTCTCTACGTTCGGCATCGGCAAGGAACTCACTGCCGCGCAATGGAGCAGCGTGTATCGCCAACTGGTGGCGGGCGGCCTGCTGGAAGCGGACGTTGAAGCCTATGGTGGACTGAAGCTCACCGAAGCCGCGCGCCCGATACTGCGCGGCGAGCAGGAGTTATGGCTGCGCCGCGACGCCGATCCCGCCAAGCGCAAGGCGCAGCGCGCCGAGCGCAATGCCCAACGCAATACCAGGGCGCGCGAGCCTTTTGCCGGGGCGAACGATGATCCGTTGTGGTTGGCGCTGAAGGCCAAACGCATGGAGCTTGCCCGCGAACAGGGTGTGCCGCCCTATGTCATTTTCCACGACAGCACGCTGCTGGAAATGCTCAACCACCGCCCTGTCAGCCTTGCCGAGCTGGCAGAAATCAGCGGGGTAGGGCAGGGCAAGCTGGCAAAATACGGGGAAGTGTTTCTGAAGGTACTGGCACTATATCTTTAAATGTTATGATCGCCGCAAATAATAAACTGCTGCAGTATCGGAGCTTATGGCCAAGATCAGGCTAACCACAAAAGATTTTTCCGTCATGCGCAAACGGCTGCTGCAAATGCATTTCGACAGCGGCGTAGGACATATTGGCGGAAACCTGTCGGCACTGGATGCCATGCTGATTGTGTTCCATGAATATCTCGGTGGGGAGGATAAATTTATCTTGTCCAAGGGGCACTCGGCAGGCGCTCTCTATACAACGCTGTGGAGCCTGGGGCGTCTTCAGGACCAGGACCTGAAGTTATTCAGCAAGGACAACACGCTGCTTGCCACACACCCGCCGGCGAGGGGTATTGCGGATATCCCGTTCGCCACCGGCAGCTTGGGACACGGCTTGTCGCTTGCTGCGGGAACGGCGCTTGCGTTCAGATTAAAGGGCAATAATGCCCAAGTGTTTTGCCTGACCTCTGACGGTGAATGGCAGGAAGGTTCGACATGGGAGGCGCTGATTTTTGCCTGCCATCACCGGCTATCCAATCTCACCGTGCTGGTGGATCACAATAATTTGCAGGGATTTGGCTCCACTGCCGATGTCGCGTCGATGTCCCCGCTCTGGGATAAGCTTCAAGGTTTCGATGTTGAGCTGCTGGTAATCGATGGACATGACCCTGATGCCATTCGCGCCGCGCTTGAAGGAGAGAGGAAACGCCTTCGGGTCGTTGTTCTGCGCACCGTCAAGGGGCATGGGGTCAGCTTCATGGAAAACCGGATGGAATGGCATTACCTTCCTCTCACCGAAGCGCAATACCGCCAGGCAATCGAGGAAGCCGATCTCAAATGAGGAAACAACTTTGCGATGCGCTGGTGGCGCGAGCTGCAAAACCCGGGATGGTGTTTCTTACCGGCGATTTGGGATTCATGGCGCTGGAGCCTCTGCGGGAGGCATTGGGGAAGCGCTTCATCAATGCCGGAGTGGCCGAACAAAATATGGTTTCGGTGGCGGCCGGGCTCGCGCGGCAGGATTTCGAAGTCTGGGTGTACAGCATCGCGCCATTTTGTTATGCGCGCCCGTTCGAGCAAATCCGCAACGATATTGCCTTCCACAACCTGCCGGTAAAATTGATCGGCAATGGAGGCGGTTACGGCTACGGCGTGCAGGGGCCCACTCATCATGCGATTGAAGATTATGGGGTGCTGTTGACTCTGCCCAACATGTCTGTCTATGTTCCGGCATTCGATGAGGATATGGAGGCGATCATTGCACGTGCCGGAACCTCTCCCCGTCCTGCGTATATCCGCATGGGACGCGGCGAACCTCCCGGGGGTTATACGGTGCCCGCCTATGCGCCCTGGCGGCAACTGACTTGCGGCAACGGCCCGGTGGTCATTGCAGTGGGGCCGCTGGCGGGAACCTATATCGAGGCTTTCGAGCGATTGCCTGTGGAGTCCCGCCCCAACCTCTGGGCTGTTTCCGAGTTTCCGCTCGGGCAGTTGCCCGGCGAATTGTTGGTCCAGATTGAGAAACAACCCGGCCTGTGTGTCGCCGAAGAGCATGTGCGGCGCGGCGGATTCGGTTCCGAACTGTTGTTGTATCTGGCCGAGAAAAACATTACCGTACGCCGCTTCCGGCATCTGTATGCCCGTGCACATCATTATGACCGGTATGGATCGCAGCAGTTTTTGCGCCGGCAATCCGCCCTCGATGCCGACAGCATGCTTGCCGTGCTGAAAGGATTCCAACATGCCTGACTTGCAAGCTTACATTCGCGCCCTGAAAGGCCCGGTTCTGGTCACGGGCGCATCGGGTTTTATCGGCGCCAACCTGTTCAAGATGCTCGCGGCTGTCCGCGACGATGTTTATGCGGTCATCCACCGCGAAAAAGGCTGGCGTCTTGCCGAGGTTGCCGATGAGCGCATTATTGCGGTAGATATTAACGATTATGCGGCAACCAAGAATCTCGTCAGCAGCGTAGCGCCGCAAACGGTTTTTGATTGCGTGGCTTACGGCGCCTATTCGTTCGAGGAAGACACCAACCTGATTTATCAGACGAACTTCCAGGCGATCGTCAATCTGGTCAGCCTGCTTGCGGGCCAGCCATTTTCCGCATTCATTCATGCGGGAAGCTCATCCGAGTATGGAACGAATTGCGCCGCGCCGCCCGAGGACAGTGTGTGCGAGCCGAACAGCCCCTATGCCGTGTCCAAGGTGGCGATTGCCGGATACCTGCGCTTCATGGGCAGGCAACGCAGCTTTCCCTGTGCGAACCTGCGCCTGTATGCGGTTTACGGCCCGCTGGAAGACACCTCGCGCCTGATCCCGAATCTGTTGCGCCAGGCGCTGGCGGGGAAATTGCCGCCTTTCGTCGATCCGCGCACCTCGCGCGACTTCGTTCATGTGGATGATGCCTGTGCCGCTTTTATTATGGCGGCGGCAAAAATGCATCCGGGTTTATACGGAGAGAGCTTCAATATCGGCAGCGGCATCAAGACCACAATAGCCGAACTGGCAGAAATCTCCCGGCGTGTGTTTGGTGTAACGGCCGAGCCCCAATTCGGCACGATGGACGGGCGCGCCTGGGACCTGGCGGAATGGTATGCCAACCCGCGCAAGGCCATTGAGCAGCTTGGCTGGAAGCCGCAGATCGCCTTGGAGGACGGATTGCGCTCCACGGCGCGCTGGGTGGCGCAATTATCCGACAGCGAAATGGTTTCGGCATCCAAGAAATATATCAGCGAACGCAGGCGCAGCGTTTCCGCGATCATCGCTTGCTACAAGGATGCCCAGGCCATTCCGGTCATGCACCAGCGCCTGACCGAGGTTTTCCGCAAGCTGGATATCGATTACGAAATCATCTTCGTCAACGATGGCAGCCCGGACGACAGCGCGCGGGTGATCCGCGACATCAGCGCAAACGACCCGCGCGTGATCGGTATTTCACACTCGCGCAATTTCGGCTCGCAGATGGCTTTCCGCAGCGGCATGGAACTCTCGACCAAAGACGGCGTCGTGTTGCTGGATGGCGACCTGCAAGACCCGCCGGAGCTGATCGAAGCGTTTTATGCCAAGTGGGAAGAAGGATACGACGTCATATATGGCCGCCGCATCAAACGCGAAATGCCCTGGTACTGGGGTCTTATGTACAAGCTCTTTTACCGCATCTTTGCGATGTTCAGTTATGTCAGTATTCCACTCGACGCAGGCGATTTTTCGTTGATGGACCGGCGTGTTGTCGGCTGGCTGCTCAACTGTCCCGAGCGCGATCTGTTCGTGCGCGGCCTGCGCGCCTACGTGGGCTTCAGGCAGGTCGGCGTCGACTACGTGCGGCCGGAACGCATGTTCGGGCATTCGACCAATAGCCTGGTTAAAAATATCGATTGGGCAAAAAAGGGCCTTTTTTCTTTTAGCAATGCGCCGCTCACCATGCTTACGACTACCGGCGTCGTTTTGCTGGGAGTATCCTTGCTGTCCGCAATCGCGGTCACCTTGCTGCGATTGATTATGCCGGAGATAGCGCCGCGCGGCATGACAACCCTGCTGATCACGGTTTTGTTTTTTGGTTCTTTCAACATCTTCGCCATTGGCTTGGTGGGTGAGTATGTGGCCAAGATCATGGCGGAGGTCAAAAGCCGCCCGCGCATGATACGCGCTGCTTTAATCAGAAATGGTAAAACCACTGAGCTTTTGCCTGATGGTAAAACTCACTGAGTTAAACGCCTCATTTTTAAAATCATCAAAGGGATTGAAAAATGCAAGTCAAAAAAAATGTTGAGGTTTTCAATCAAGACATTTTACAAGGGCAAGGCTATAAATATACTACTGACGACAGGCTATCCACCCGCCTTGCCAATGCAAGAATGACACAGGGAATACGGGAGGCGACAGACTGGCACGGAAAAAGCGTTCTTGACATTGGCTGCGGTGATGGGACTTTCACACATACACTCATTCAAATGGGAGCAGCAAAAATCCTCGGTCTGGATCCAGCCAGCGCCGCTATCGAAAAAGCCATGCAGGGCGCGAAAGGCAATCCATTGGTACACTTCGACGTAGGCAATGTATATCAGCTTGACGCACTTCAACAAAAATTTGATATCGTCGTTTTTCGCGGGGTTTTACATCACCTGCCGGATGCGGCCAGCGCTGTCAAAATGGCTGCAAAGGTGGCAGGTGAAATCGTCATCCTGGAACCCAATGGCGCAAACCCGGTACTGAAAGGCATTGAAAAACTATCCTCCTACCATCGGTTGCATGAGGAGCAGTCGTTTCTCCCCTCGACCATCAGAAAATGGTGCTCCGAAGCGGGTGCGGTGTCGACCTATAGTAGATACATCAACCTTGTTCCCATATTTTGCCCTTCGGCATTAGCGCATCTGCTGAAATTTATAGAACCATTGGTAGAGCGAGTACCATTCTTGCGCAATATTGCTTGCGGTCAAATAGTGATCAGGGCAGCCGTTTCCCGATAAACATGCCTCGCCAATTTTCTTTTAATCGGAAAGTGTGGAGGCGCTTTGGCTTCCGTGGCCGCCCCCCTGAAATGGCGCTATGCCGGGCTTGGTTTGTGTGAGAAAGAATGGTTTATGAAAAACTCTCGCTCCTGCCCCGTCTGCAATACCGGTTCCGATAAGGCAAAACTCTTTATTGATAAGAATATAAATTTGGCAAAATTGTCCAGCTTCAGCTTTGCCTCGCGTAAAGAGCCGGAATATATGTGTCACCGGCTCGTGCAATGCCCCAACTGCGACTTGGTCTATGCAGATCAGCCACCTGGCGAAGAGGAGCTTGCGCATGCATATCATGCCGCTGACTATGATAGTTCGGAAGAGGCAAACGACGCGGCAAAAGCCTATATCCTGGCCATGCGGCCAACATTGGACAAGCTTGCGCGGCGCCAGAGCGCGCTTGAAATCGGCACCGGCACCGGTATTTTTCTTGAGTGCTTGTCGCGCGAAGGATTTACGGAGCTGGTGGGTGTCGAACCGTCATCTGCGGCAATTGCGGCTGCCCCTGAATATCGCCGTGCATGGATTCGTGAGGGGATGTTTGAGAAAAAGGATTTTGCTCCCGGATCGTTCGACTTGATTTGTTGTTTCATGACCATGGAGCACGTACGTGACCCTGAGATGGTCGCCAGTGCCGCATTCCACCTGCTGCGCCCGGGTGGTGCTTTCGTCACCGTGACGCACGATTACCGCAGCTTTGTCAACCGGTTGCTAGGCAGGCGTTCCCCCATTATTGACATCGAGCACATGCAGCTCTTTTCCGAGCGCAGCGTGCGCTATCTTTTTGAGAGCGCCGGCTATGCTGACGTCACGGTAAGCGCTTTTGCCAATACTTATTCGCTACGATACTGGATGCGCCTGGCGCCGTTACCTAGAGGTGTTAAATCGGCAGCATCCAGCTTTGCGGCTGCCCTGGGTATGGATAATGTCAAATTGAAGATAAATGTGGGCAATCTCACCACTTCCGGTTTTAAGCATGTTTGACAAATTCCGCCATTTTGTAGCCGAAATTGCCGGCCGTAATCGTTTTTATGGTACTGGTTTTAGCCCACAAAAAAATAGGGCAATACGCTTCCTGATCGCGGGAGTGATAAATACACTTTTTGGTTTTGCGATCTACAGCGTATTTATCATAATTGGGGTTGCAGTATGGCTTTCGCTATTGGCCGGAATGCTTTCTGGAACGGCCTTCAATTTTTTTACCACGGGTGGTTATGTATTCCGTGACTTGTCACTCACCCGCTTCCCTCGGTTTGTCATTTGCTACCTGTTTGTTTATGGCGTAAATATTTTGTTGATCGAGATAATTTCTTTCTGGCTAAACAGTAAAATACTGCCTCAAGCCATCGTCATATTTCCACTGGCGTTGCTTTCGTATTTTCTTATGGCGCGATTTGTATTTTCTACCGCCAAGGATTCGATAGGCGGATGAAGGTCATTTGGGTGCCGTGCCCTCCCATTATTGGGTTCATGCCAATTTGTCTGGCATTGATGACTTGAGTTTTCTCAGGAATGCAGGCGCAAACATTAACGGGGCTACCGCAAGCAGCACCACGAGCAGCAGCGTTGCCTGCGTCACCCGATTTGCGATTTGCTGTGCGGGAGAAAAACTGAACGGATAGGGCTTATAGCTTGTGAAGGCTTGCGCCGCCTCGCGCTGTGCAGACGTGAAATGGTCACCGGGCGTGCAGTGGTTTTGTTCGGGATAAAGGTAGCAGGCAGGGTTCTTGATATTCAGCAGGCCATTTTTTTCTTCCAATGCCAGCCCCGGGTGCAGCGCCTTGATTGGAAAGTACTCCAGGCCGTAACCGAATGACGGGTTGTAGCAGGCGAGTTGTGATGCGCCGAAGGCGATCAGGTCATTCCTGTTGTAAATCTGGTCACTCGCATTGGCAAACGTACCGACATGTTGGATGCGTGGCTGTGCCGTGCTGGTTCTTGCGGATTGCCAAGCGTCTACGATGATGTCGGGGCGATAGCCCTGGGTGTGGTAGAACGTGCGATCCTTGACGGCATTAAGCAGAACCAATGCCACAAGCGCGGCTGTGAATATTCCGTTCCTGCGGCCAGGCAGTTGCGAAATTTTGTCAAAGAACAGCGCCGACGACAAGATCGCGAGCGGAATGTAAACCAGAAACCAGCGCACCAGAGCGCTGCTCGACTTGATCACCGGAGCCTGCTTCAGGAAGGCATTCCAATCCGGCGTATATATGTTCAGTGCAAGCGGTAGTGCAAGGATGAGCCCAAGTAATGCGAACCACCCATATCTGGTTATGCTTATATTTAGCTGTGGGTGGGCGCCTCGTATACGATAGAACCAGGATGCCGTTCCAGCCAGTATCAGCAGCAGTGGAATCATGGTAACGCCATATTCCCACTCGTGGCGTTCAAGCGCCCATTGCATATTAGTGGTCAGCGCACGTGCCTGTTCGGCAATGTTTGTTGGAGCAAAGAAAAGCGCGCTGAACAACAGATGCATGGCATTCCAGATGCCGGTTACGCCCGGCAGGGAATAATCATTGCGCGGAAAGTTGCGCAGGAAAGATAGCAATGCCGTCAATTTTGCAGCCGACAGACCAATAGATACCAGCGCAGCAATCGCCGAGCGGGGCACAAACCCCCTGGATATTCTGCCGGTGATGCCATGTATGCAGGTAATTCCCAACACAGCCAGCGCGCAAGGCAATATCTGCGATCCTATGCCGGAGTAGATTCCATATGCGAGCAGGCTGCCGCCAGCGGAGCCGTTGAACAGAACAGCAAATACGCGATTATTTACGGCAGGCCTGAGCAGCAACCAGGCGATCAGCGGGACTAGCATCACGCTGTGAAAAGTGAGATGGCCAATCATCGCGCGGTGGATGAAGAATCCGTTGAACATGAACAGTGCGCCGCCGAGTAGCGCCGCTTGGCGGCTGGTATCAAAGCAGGTGCGCAGCAGCAGGTAAAAGCCCCAGAAGCCGAGTGATGCAAACAACAATACCGTTGCATAAACGCTGGCGAGAGGGTTAACGAAAAGGGTCAATATTTGTGTAACTGAATAGTAGATGGACGCTTGGTCGCCAAGCACCGGCTGGCCACCGCAAAAAGCCGGCGTGAACCAGAATGGCTCAAAAAGTCCATTACTCCTGAGCCAAAAATAGCCGTCCAGCAAGTTCGGCAGAGCGTGTGAATAATCATGCCCCAACGTGCCGTTGCGGGTCGGGAAAAATTGTCCAAAAATAAGGTGGAATGCAGTTAATAGCAGCAGAAAACTGGCGGGCACGAGCCAACGGCTTTGAAATATGATGGAAAGTCTTGCCATGCAGCCATCCTTAAAAAATACAAACGCAACCAAACTGACCTTCCCCCGGTTTTTCATCTTCCCATGGGCGGCTTTCATGCTACCAGTTTTTCATATTGCCGAGCGATGAGCCAGCCATCCAGAAACTGCATTGACGATTTGCAGCACAGTGTCGATGCTCTGTTTTTGGTTAAATCATTTTAACCAATCCGTGTAATCCGTTAGAATCACCTCTTGAAATTTGTACATATTTATCAACTTGAACCTGATCACATGACAATCATCCGCCAGGAAGACCTCATCGCCAGCGTCGCTGACGCGCTGCAATATATTTCTTACTATCATCCGCTCGACTATATCCAGGCGTTGGGCAAGGCCTACGAGCGTGAACAGTCGCCTGCGGCGCGTGATGCGATCGCGCAGATTCTGACGAACTCGCGCATGAGCGCGCAGGGGCACCGGCCGATCTGCCAGGATACCGGCATCGTCGCGGCGTTCGTCAAGATCGGCATGGAGGTGCGCTGGGATGACGCCAGCATGGGTGTCGGCGACATGGTCAACGAGGGCGTGCGCCGCGCTTACATGAACCCGGACAACATGCTGCGCGCCTCGGTGTTGAGCGACCCGGCCGGAGCGCGCAAGAATACCCGCGACAACACGCCGGCGGTGATCCATTACGAGATCGTGCCGGGCGATAAGGTCGAAGTGACGCTGGCGGCCAAGGGCGGCGGCTCGGAAAACAAATCCAAGTTTACCGTCCTCAATCCGTCGGACAGTCTGGTCGATTGGGTGCTGAAAACCGTTCCGACGATGGGAGCCGGATGGTGCCCGCCGGGCATGCTCGGCATCGGCCTCGGCGGCACGGCGGAAAAAGCCATGCTGCTCGCCAAGGAAGCGTTGATGGAGCCGATCGACATGCACGAGTTGCAGGCGCGCGGAGCGAGCAACCGCGTCGAGGAGCTGCGCCTGGAGCTGTATGAGAAGGTCAACGCGCTGGGCATCGGCGCACAGGGGCTGGGCGGCCTCACCACGGTGCTGGACGTCAAGATCAAGGACTACCCGACCCATGCCGCCGGATTGCCGGTAGGGATGATTCCGAACTGTGCGGCCACGCGCCACATCCACTTCACGCTCGACGGCAGCGGCCCGGCCGCGCTGATCCCGCCCTCGCTCGACGAGTGGCCGAAGGTCGAATGGAAAGCCTCACCCGATTCGCGCCGCGTCAACCTCGACACGGTTACGCGCGAAGAGATCGCCAGATGGAAACCGGGTGAAACCCTGCTGCTGTCCGGCAAGCTGCTCACCGGGCGTGATGCCGCACACAAGCGCATCGCCGACATGCTGGCACGCGGCGAAGCCTTGCCGGTGGATTTCAACGGGCGCTTCATCTACTACGTCGGACCGGTCGATCCGGTGCGCGACGAAGTGGTCGGCCCGGCCGGCCCCACCACCGCGACGCGGATGGATAAATTCACCGACATGATGCTGGAAAAAACCGGTCTGGTCGGCATGGTCGGCAAAGCCGAGCGCGGCCCGGCAGCGATAGACAGCATCAAGCGGCACAAGGCGGTTTACCTGATGGCGGTCGGCGGCGCGGCGTATCTGGTCTCGAAGGCGATCAAGGCATCGAAGGTGCTGGCCTTCGCCGACCTGGGCATGGAAGCGATCTACGAATTCACGGTACAGGATATGCCGGTCACCGTTGCGGTGGACAGCAACGGCACATCGGTGCATGAAACTGGGCCGGCGGAATGGCGCATCAAGATCAGCCAGATTTCCAGGCAACCTGTTTGATTTTCAGTCGATTGTCTTCAAGCCAGATAGGTTGTCGAGCCGTGCGCACCTGCTGTCAGGCTGAAAAATAACCGACGATGTCTCAACACAACTTTGTTGTCCCTCATGATGGCAGCATGAGCCCCAAGGCCTGGTATCAGGCCGCCGGCAAATCGCCCGAGTTCGTCTATGACGCCGCGCAGGCCGCCGCAATCGACGAACTGGATGCGCTCTGGCATCAATTGATCGAGTTCAAGGCCAAGCGCAACCGCTTTCTGGGGCGTAGCCTGCGCAGCCCGGATGTGCCGAACGGGCTGTATCTGTGGGGCGGGGTAGGGCGCGGCAAGACGTTCCTGATGGATGCGTTCTACGATTGCCTGCCGTATCGCCGCAAACGCCGTATCCATTTCCATAAATTCATGGCCGAGGTTCATCACGAGATGAAGCTGCTGTCCGGGGAAAAAGACCCGCTGGTCGTGCTGGCCGACAATATCGCCAAGCTGACACGCGTGCTGTGCCTGGATGAATTCCATGTCGACGATATTGCCGATGCGATGATCCTGGGGCGGCTGGTGCCGGCGATGCTGGAGCGCGGCGTGGTGCTGCTGACCACTTCAAATTATCCGCCTGATGGGTTGTATCCGCACGGTTTGCAGCGCAAGAATTTTCTGCCCGCGATCGGGCTGCTCAAGCGCAAGCTGAAGGTGCTGAACGTGGATGGCGGCAGCGATTACCGCCAGAGAAAGTCGCCCCGTGAGCCGATATTCATCGTGGCCGCCGATGCCGAAGGGGTTGCCGCGAGCGAGGTGCGCCTGAATGTCTTGTTCGAGATGATAGCCGCAGGAATGCCGCGCAACGGGCAGCGTATCGAAATTCGGAGGCGTCCGATTCCGGTGAAAAAAGCCGCGCGCAATGTGGTGTGGTTCGATTTCAAGGAGCTGTGCGCCGGGGCGCACGCGCAGGAAGATTACCTGGAGATCGCGCACCTCTACCCCACGGTGTTTCTGTCGCATATCCCGAAGATGACCGCCGAACATGCGGCCGAGGCGCGGCGCTTTGTCTGGCTGGTGGACGTGCTTTACGACAACAATGTCCGGCTGGTGGCTTCATCGGCGGCCGCGCCGGATCAGATTTACGCCGATGGCGCGGTAGCCGGCGAGTTCTCGCGCACTGCCAGCCGCCTGATTGAAATGCAGTCCAGACGTTACCTGGAGTTGCCGCATCACTTGCAGGATATGTTGCCGGACAGTTAAATTTCAGCAGTTCGACAGCAGATTCACGAGCCCGTCCAGCCCGACGAAATTCAGCGCGTAGCTGGCTTGTTCGCGCACCACGGGCTTGGCGTGATAAGCGATGCTGATACCGGCATGCGCCATCATTTTCAAATCGTTTGCGCCGTCGCCCATCGCGATGACCTGCTCCGGTTTGAGTTCGAGTTCCTCGCGGATTTTTACCAGCCAGTCGGCCTTGCCTTGCGCATCGAACACTTTGCCCAGCACTTTGCCGGTGAGCTTGCCATCCTGGATTTCCAGCGTGTTGGCGTGGGTGAAATCGAGCCCCAATCGCGGTTTTAGCCGCTCGGTAAAAAACAGGAAGCCGCCCGACACCAGCAACGTCTTGATGCCGTGCTCCTTCAGTTTGGCCAGCATGACCTCGGCGCCGGGGTTGAGTTGCAGGCGCTCGTCATATACCCGCTGCAACGCGCTCTCGTTTAATCCTTCCAGCAACGCGACGCGGCGGCGCAGGCTCTCGGCGAAATCTATCTCCCCGCGCATCGCGGATTCGGTGATCGCCGCGACCTGCGGTTTTAGCCCCTGCATGTCGGCGATCTCGTCGATGCATTCGATATTGATCAGCGTGGAGTCCATATCCATCACCACCAGACCGAAATCGGACAGGTGTGTGCCGTGCGCCACGAAACCATAATCAAGCCGATGCTCAAGGCAATAGGGCGCGATGGCGGAGTGCGGTTTTGCGTCGCGTAAACGGTAGAGGTGTGCGGCGACCTGTTCGATACGCGCGGCGCCGGAAAGCTTGGCGAGATGCTCGATCTGTGCGGAAGGGATGTCGTGCAGGGCCTGGAGGATGAGGTTCATGCGTAAAAGGTTTATGGAAATTGGATTGCAGGAAAGCGCAGATTGTAAATTAATCCGGAGAGTAGGCCAAACCGGAAAACTCTGCACAAACCGGAGCATTTCGGAGATAAACTAACGGCAGGGCAGAATTCAACGCACAATCAGGGGGTAAATTTATATGAGCCGCAATATCCAGGAAGCCTATATCGTTGCCGCAACGCGCACGCCGACCGGCAAAGCGCCGCGCGGGATGTTCCGCAACACCCGCCCCGATGATCTGCTGGCGCATGTGCTGCGCAGCGTGTTGGCGCAAGCGCCGTCGCTCGATCCGGCGAGCATCGGCGATGTGATCGTCGGTTGTGCGATGCCCGAGGCGGAGCAGGGGATAAATGTGGCACGCATCGCGCTGTTGCTGGCAGGATTGCCGAATACTGTGCCGGGCATGACGGTGAACCGCTTCTGTTCTTCGGGGTTGCAGGCGGTGGCGATGGCGGCGGATCGCATCCGGCTCGGCGAGGCGGACGTGATGATTGCGGGCGGGATGGAGAGCATGAGCATGGTGCCGATGATGGGCAACAAGATCGCATTCAACCCGGAAATTTTTGCGCGCGACGAAAATATCGCGATCGCCTACGGCATGGGCATCACCGCCGAGAAGGTGGCGGAGCGCTGGAAGGTGTCGCGCGAGGCGCAGGATGAGTTCGCCTTTCACAGCCATCAGCGCGCGATCAGGGCGATTGCCTCCGGCGAATTCAACGACGAGATCACGCCGTACCGCATCGAGGAGCACCAGCCGGATTTGAATGCGCGTGAGGTGAAAATAAAAACGCGCGAGGCGGCGCACGATGAGGGGCCACGCGCCGATACTTCGGTCGAGGCTTTGGCGAAACTCAAACCGGTGTTTGCGCAGAAGGGCTCGGTGACGGCGGGCAACAGCTCGCAGATGTCGGATGGCGCGGCTGCGGTGCTGCTGTGCAGCGAGGCCGCATTGAAACGCTATAACCTGACGCCGATCGGGAAATTCCTCGGCTTCAGCGTCGCGGGCGTGCCGCCGGAGATCATGGGCATCGGGCCGAAGGAGGCGATCCCGCGTGTGCTGAAGCAAGTGGGATTGACTCTGAACGACATGGGCTGGATCGAACTCAACGAGGCCTTTGCCGCGCAGTCGCTGGCGGTGATCGGGGATGTCGGCCTCGACCCGGCCATCGTCAATCCGCTCGGCGGTGCCATCGCGCTCGGCCACCCGCTCGGCGCAACCGGCGCGATCCGCACCGCCACGCTGCTGCACGGCCTGCGCCGGCGCAAGCAGAAATACGGCATGGTCACGATGTGCATCGGCACCGGCATGGGTGCGGCGGGCGTGTTTGAAGCGCTATATTGATGGCATCAATATCGGCTGAAATGCTGAATAGCGATTGCCACTCTGGCTTGCTGGATTGCGCCGCATTGCAGCAGGAAATACATGCCCAGGGTGATGTGTGGCAGCGTCTGGTGAAGGAGCGTTGTCCGCATCTGTTTGCCGGTGTGGCATTGTTCATCGGCAACGCGCAATTGCGGCAGATGGAAACGGTGATTGCTGCGGCGGAGCGCGTCGTGAACCTGCCTGCCTGGCAAGATACCGGTCGCGAGGGCAGCTCTGCACGGGGCGTATTCTTTGGTTACGACTTTCATCTCAACAGCGATGGCGCGCATCTGATCGAAATCAACACTAATGCGGGCGGCGGGTTTTTGAATGCGCTGTTGTTCGATAGTCAGCGCCACGCCGGGCAGCCCGGTATGGCGCTCGCAGAAAAAAATCTCGAACAGGTTTTTCTGGATATGTTCCGCAACGAATGGCGGCTGGCACGCGGCGATGTGCCGCTTCGCACGGTCGCGATTGTCGACGAACAGCCCGAGGCGCAATATCTTTATCCGGAATTTTTGCTGGCGCAACGCATGTTCGAGCGGGCCGGGATTGCGGCCTATATTGTCGATCCTGCCGCGTTGCATTTGCGCGGCGAGAGCCTCTGCCTGGACGAGCAGGAGATCGATCTGGTGTACAACCGCCTGACGGATTTTTCGCTGCAACGCTATCCCGTATTGCATCAGGCATATCTGGACAGGTGTGTGGTGCTCACGCCCGGCCCGGCGCACTATGCGCGCTATGCCGATAAGCGCAATCTGGTGCAGTTGAGCGATGCAGATGCCCTGCGCGCACTCGGCGCGGATCAGGCCGACATTCCGGTTTTGCTGGCGGGGGTACCGCAGACGATGCTGGTGGGGCAGGCAGGCCGTGAGCAATGGTGGCAACAGCGCAGGCAGTGGTTCTTCAAACCCGACAGCGGTTATGGCAGCAAGGGCAGCTACAGCGGCGCCAAGCTTACGCGGCGGGTGTTCGAGGAGATCATGCAGGGCGGTTATGTCGCACAGCGCATTGCCGCACCGGGTGAGCGCATCGTGTGCCCGGATGGTATGGAGCCGCAGCCGCTTAAGTATGATGTGCGTTGCTATGTGTATGACGGACAGGTACAGCTGGTTGCGGCGCGTCTCTATCAGGGGCAGACAACCAACTTTCGTACGACGGGTGGCGGTTTCGCGCCGGCCTATCTGGTGGAGTAGAATGGTGTAGAGCAAATTTCGGGTTACCTGTGCATCTTTTAAGGATGGATTATGAGCGGAAATAAATTGATGTTGTCACACATGCTATTGCTGGCTTTCCTGATGTTCGGTGTGCAGCCTTTGGCGCAGGCCAGGGATTTGTCGACCTTGCAGACGGCGTTGCGGATTGCGCAGGATGAGATGAAAGCAGCCGAGGCAGAGCGCGATGCCGATGTGCAGCATGTGGCTGCCACTGAAAAGGAAATAGAACAATTAAAGAAACAATTGAAAGCGGGACGGGAAAAAGCGACCCGCTCCGAAAAACGTTATGTTGAAAGCAAGAAGCAGCATGACAAGGCACAAGCCGCGTTGGATCAGGCCTGGAAACAACGTTAGACCACTCACCGGCAAGCGCTAGACATGACGCCATATGCTTTTCTCGCGATAGGAATCGGTGCCGCGCTCGGCGCATGGCTGCGCTGGGGATTGGGGTTGTGGCTCAACCCGGCATTGCCGGAGCTGCCGCTCGGCACCTTGTCGGCCAATCTGGTTGGCGGCTATTTGGTTGGCTTGGCTGTCGCTTTTTTTGCGCAGCATTCGGGGGTGTCGCCGGAATGGCGGCTATTCATCATCACCGGCTTTCTCGGCGGACTGACCACTTTTTCCACTTTTTCGGCGGAGACTGTTACGCTGTTGTTGCGCGGCCAGTATGCATGGGGCGCGGGCATTATCGCCGCGCATCTCGGCGGATCGTTGCTGGCGACGGTGCTGGGTATTCAGACTTTTAAATGGCTGCATAATTAACTTGGGAGCAATGATGAACAGGCTTACTTTTTATGTCAGTGAAAAACAGCTTCATTCCGGAATGCCTCTGTATGAATGGTTGCTGGAAGAGGCGAAGGCGCTTGGCGCGCATGGCGGATCGGCATTTCGCGCCATCGCCGGATTTGGGCGGCATGGCAGGTTGCATGAGGAGACTTTTTTCGAACTGGCCGGAGAATTGGCGGTGAAAGTCGAATTCATTCTTGACGACAAGTTGGCCGAGCAGATGCTGAAACAGATCGGCGCGCAAAGCCTGAATGTGTTCTACGTGCGCCACGAAGTGCAGGCGGGGATTGCTTGAATAGCTGTTCATGGCAGGTAGCCATGCTGTTGCGGGGCAGAGAAATGGCCGGATACTGAAAGTTCATCATGTTTTTGGAAAGCGCTGATGAACATGTAGCACTGTCAGGCAGAAAGGAATGGCTGTGACGGATAATGGTGGTGTCGGAAAAATAGTGCAGGCGTTGTTTTTTCCTGTCATTGCGCTGCTTAATCGCCTGGGTTACACCCAAAAATTTACGCTGCTGTGGCTGCTGTCAATGGTCGCAACCACGGTAGTGATGTACAGCCTGTTAGCCAGCCTCGACCGGGTTATCCAACCCTCGCAGCGAGAGCTGGAATGTCTTGCGCTGATTAAGCCGATTTCCAGAGTCGTTCAATTAATCCAGTTGCATCGCGGGATGTCGGCTGCGCTACTCGGTGGCAACGAAGCAATGCGGGATGGGCGCGCCGCCAAGGAAAGCGAGATTGCCGGGGCATTCAAGGCGATGGAAGAAGCGTTGCCTCCCAGGCTGGTGCCGGGTGAAAGCTTCCAGCATATCAAAGAAAACTGGGCACGGCTGCGCAAAGAAGGACTTCACTGGACGGCGGCAGATAACCTCGCCGCGCATACCGGCTTGATCGACCAGATACAGTCATTTGAGGTGGCTATCGCCGATGACTATGGGCTGACGATGGATATGGAAACCGGCACGTTCTATCTGATCGACACCTCCATTAACAAACTACCGCATGCGCTTGAGCATCTTGGGCAGATCCGCGCATATGCCGCCGGTATTCTGGCCAGCAAACAGGCCAGTGAGCAGCAGAAAGTAAAATTACATACCCTGATTGCCGGGCTTGACAACGCGCTCAGGGAGCTCAATGCCAACCTTGAAAAAACCAGCCGCCACAATCCCGCGTTGCGAGCCTCGCTGATGAAAGTGCACAAGGATGTTGCTGATTCGGCGCAGCGCATTACCAGTCTGGTGAAGTCGGACATCCTTGCCGGCCATTTTGCTACGCCTTCCAATGATTTCCTGAGTATGGCCACTGCGGAAATCGACAGCAGCTACTCGCAACTGTATGAATCGCTGCTGCCGGCGGTCGAAACGCTTCTCAGGGAGCGTATTGCCAAGGCAAAAAATATGTTGCGCGAAACGGTCGGTATTTCTTTGCTGCTGTTGCTGGCGGTAGTCTATTTTACGGTCAGCATGTATTACGCCATTATCGGCAGCATTCAATTGCTGGCCCGTTCCGCGCGCGCTTTCGCCAGCGGCGATCTGAGCCAGCGGGTCAATCTCAGGACGCGCGATGAACTCAGTTTGGTGGGCGACAGCTTCAATGAAATGGCTGATGGATTCAATGCCATGCTTGAGGCGCGCTACGAAGATGAAGCGCGCTTGCGCGCCACCATCGAGACCGCGATGGATGCCGTGGTGCAAATGGATGCCAACGGGCTTATCGTTGGCTGGAACACGCAGGCGGAGAAAATTTTTGGCTGGTCCCGCGAAGAAGCGGTTGGGCAGGTGTTGAGTGAAATCATCATTCCGCCCCAATACCGCAAAGCGCATATTCAGGGGCTGGAGCGTTTTCTGCATTCCGGCGAAGGGACTTTCCTGAATACGCGGGTCGAAATTGTGGGGCTGCACCGCGATGGCCACGAGTTTCCGGTCGAGCTGGCTGTCGCTGCGCTCAAAACGACATCGGGCAAGATGCGGGGTGAGTATGAATTCAGCGCATTCATACGCGACATCACCCGGAAAAAAGAATCCGAAGAAATGATCTGGAGGCAAGCCAATTTTGACACGCTGACCGGCTTGCCCAACCGGCATATGTTCTACGACCGCCTGGAGCAGGACATCAAAAAATCGCAGCGCGCTGACTTGAAGGTAGCGTTGCTGTTTATCGATCTCGACAAGTTCAAGGAAGTCAACGACACGCTGGGGCACAGCATGGGTGACCTCCTGTTGAAGAGCGCGGCGCGCCGCATCGGCGACTGCGTGCGCGAGGCCGACACCGTGGCGCGTTTGGGCGGCGACGAGTTCATTGTTATTCTGGCGGAGCTCGAAAACACCGAGATCGTAGAGCGGGTGACGGAAAATATTCTGCGGAAACTGGCGGAGCCTTTCCGGTTGGATGGCAACGTGGCGTACGTGTCGGCCAGTATCGGCATCACGCTCTATCCGAGCGATGCCACCGGCGTGGAAGAGTTGCTCAAGAATGCCGATCAGGCAATGTACACGGCAAAAGATGGGGGCCGCAACCGCTTCAGCTACTTTACCCAGCCGATGCAGCAAGCGGCACAAAAGCGCCTGCAATTGGTTAACGATCTGCGCGGCGCATTGGCGGCTGACCAGTTCAAGGTTTATTACCAGCCTATCGTGGAGCTGTCCACTGGGCGTATTCATAAGGCGGAGGCGCTGATTCGCTGGCAGCATCCGAAGCATGGTATGGTCAGCCCTGCCGAGTTTATTCCGATGGCCGAGGAAGCCGGGCTGATTGTCGAGATCGGCGACTGGGTATTCAAGGAAGCGGCACGCCAGGCAAAGCAGTGGAGGATGTCGCATAACACCGGGTTCGAGATCAGCGTGAATATCTCACCCGTGCAATTCCGCAGTCCAAACTGCATGCACAAGATGTGGGCTCCTTATTTGCAGAAACTTGAACTGCCATGGCAAAGCATAGCCATTGAAATCACCGAAGGGTTGCTGCTGGACACCGGGATTGGCGTTATTGACAGGTTGCGCGCATTCCGCGATGCGGGCGCGCAAATATCGATCGATGATTTTGGCACCGGCTATTCGTCGCTGTCCTACCTCAAGAAATTCGACATTGACTATCTGAAGATCGACCAATCATTCGTGCGAGATCTGGAAGCGGACCCCGACGATATGGCGCTATGCGAGGCCATCATCGTGATGGCGCATAAACTTGGCCTTAAAGTCATCGCCGAAGGCGTGGAAACGGAAGCACAGCGCAAACTGCTGGCTGCGGCGGGCTGCGATTACGCGCAAGGATACTTGTATTCCAGACCGGTACCGGCCGCAGAGTTTGAGGTGTTGCTGAAAGGCAACTGGCCGCTTGATCAGAAATGTTGACTTCATTCATGCTTCGGTAACGAATTGTATTGTTGGCGCGGCACGAATTAAAGCGCCACATTCGCCCCGAGGCTTGCAAGCCTGTATGCAATGCATATTAGAACTGTTGGAAGAACCCTCCTATGGGAGATTGCATGAAACTCGGAATCATCATCCACTCAAATGATCCGGAAACCGTCTGGAACGCCTTCCGGCTTGGGGTGTTTTCCCGTAAGCAAGGGGATGCTGTTTCAGTCTTCTTGCTGGGCAGCGGCGTGGAGGCGGAATCACTCGATAACGGTAAGTTTGATGTCATTGGCCAGATTCGCAGCTTTTCGGAGGCGGGCGGCTCAATCCTGGCTTGTGGCACCTGTCTCAAAATTCGTCAATCTAAAGGATCGGATATCTGCCCGATATCCACGATGCAGGATTTGTATGCGCTGATTCATGACTCGGACAAAGTGTTGAGCTTTTAAGGAGATTAGGCCATGGATCGCAAGCAACATTGGGAGCAGGTATATACCGTCAAGGCATCTGATGCGGTTAGCTGGTTTCAGGAACATGCCGATCAATCTTTGCGGCTCATCCACAACATAAGGCTTGGTAAGGATGCTGCCATTATTGATGTGGGAGGGGGCGCTTCCAGGCTGGTGGATGATCTTGCGGTGGAGGGCTATACCGACCTGACAGTTCTTGACCTGTCGGCGTCGGCGCTTGCTGTTGCGAAGCAGCGTCTAGGCAAACATGCGGATGTTGTGCACTGGATGGAAGGTGACATTACCCGCGCGGAGTTTCCCATGCACCGTTTCGACATTTGGCATGATCGCGCAGTGTTCCATTTTCTGACCGATCAGGCTGACCGCCATGCTTATGTCGAGCGGGTCATGCGTGCAGTTCGCCCGGGCGGGCATGTGATCGTTGCCACCTTTGCCGAGGATGGGCCGGAAAAATGCAGTGGCCTGCCAGTAATGAGATACCAGCCTGAAGCCCTGCATGCTGAATTTGGAGGCGCTTTTCTGCTGGTCGGGCATGAAAAGGAGGCACACCACACTCCGTTCGGCACAGTTCAGCAGTTTGTTTACTGCTATTGCCGCAAGGCCAATTGCTAAACTGGCTATGAAGTCAGCATGGGCGGATTCGCAAGCTTCTGGCATCAGGATTTCCCGTGCCTGTTTGGAATGACAGGCTTGCAGGGGCCGGTATGATGGCATCGCACAAACATCTTGCAGCCACGATGCAAACCGCCTACATCAGCCATCCGCTCTGCCTCAAGCACGACATGGGCGCGCATCACCCGGAATCTCCGGCGCGTATTCATGCGATCGAGGATCAGTTGATCGCATCCGGGTTGATGGATCACTTGCAACGCCACGATGCGCCGGAGGCGACGCGCGAGCAGTTGCTGCGGGTGCATGATGCGGATTATCTCGATTCGATCGAATTCAGCGCGCCGCAACAGGGCATGGTGCAACTCGACGGCGACACCGCGATGAATCCGTTCAGCCACCGGGCGGCGCTGCGTGCGGCGGGAGCGGTGGTGCTCGGTGTGGATCTGGTGATCGCGGGCAAGGCCGAGAACGCCTTCTGCAACATCCGCCCGCCCGGACATCATGCCGAACGGGCGCGTGCGATGGGCTTCTGCATATTCAACAATATTGCGGTCGGCGCGGCGCACGCGCTGGCTCAGCACGGTTTGCGGCGCGTGGCGATCGCCGATTTCGACGTGCACCACGGCAACGGCACGGAAAACATCTTTCACGACGAGCCGCGCGTGATGCTGTGTTCCACCTTTCAGCATCCGTTCTACCCTTATTGTGGCGCTGACAGCGGCAACGACCATATCATCAACGTGCCACTTGCCGCCGGGTCGGGCGGCAAGGAATTTCGTGATGCGGTCACGCGGCGATGGCTACCCGCGCTGGAGTGTTTTCAACCCGAATTGCTGTTGATCTCGGCGGGGTTCGATGCGCATCGCGACGACGATATGGCGATGCTCGGCCTGGCCGAGGCGGACTATGCGTGGGTGACATCGGAGTTGAAGTGCATTGCCGCGCAGCATGCGCATGGCCGCATTGTCTCGGTGCTGGAAGGGGGGTATGACCTGCCGGCGCTGGGGCGGAGCGCACTGGTGCATCTTAAGGTGCTCAGCGGGTTGTAGCGCCATGCGGGGTGCATAGGTAATGTAAATCCAAAACCCCGGTTGTCCACGAAAAACACGAAAGACACGAAATAAATCAATTGGTTACTCCAGTGCGCTGGCGCGCCTGAGAGATGTGGCAGTTTATTTGTGCATCCATTTGAATAAGTTTGTGTTTTTCGTGTTTTTTGTGGATCAATCAAGGTTTTCAGGATAAATGGTCTGTCGAATTACCCTGCTTTTTCCGCTCTATTCATTTCTTTGCTTGCCACCTGTGCTGTTATTTTGCCATCGTTACAAGAAGTCTAATTATTGGTGCGATATGCATCAATCTTGTGAGGGAATAACATCATGTCAACGCCGCCTAAAATCCGTTTAGTCACCAACGACAGCGAGGAATATATCGCCGAATCCCAAGCCATTCAGGAAGCGCGTGCGCGCATCGAGGCCGAGGCGCAGGCGGATGTTTCCGCCCAGGCGCGCGCGCGCGCCGAAGCGCATGCGCGCGCAGTAGCACAGGCGCGTGAGCGCGCCGAGCTGGATTTGACCGCACAGATCGAGGCCAATAGCCGGGATGGTGCGAGGCTTGCCGAGATAACCCAGATCAAACTGGAAGCGGAGAAACAGCTTGCCCGCGAGTTGCAGGAAAAATTGGCCTGCGAGGTGCGTCTGCAGGAAGAGAATCAGGCAAGGTTGCGCGCCGAGCAGCAAGTACGGGATGAGTTGAACCAGCGTTTGCAGCAGGAGCAGGTGGTGCGCATTGCCGCCGAGGGCAAAGCCAAGGCCGAGCGTGAGTTGGCTGCATTGATCGAACAGCAGCGCAAGGCCGAGCATGATGCCCAGTTGCGCGCCGAGGCGGAGATACGGGCCGTCCAGGGGGTTATCGCCGAGATCATGTCTTGCGCCGATCAGGCCAGCAGGGAGCGCCTGGCGGCAGAACAGGCGCAGAAAATTCAAGCTGAAGAAAGATTGAACCTGGAATTGCGGCTGCGCGATATGGCGGCAAAAAAAGCCGCCAGCGAGGCCGAGGAGATGGAGGCGGTAAAGAATCGCGCCGAGGCCGAGCAACGCGAATTGGAACAGATCAGCAAGCGTGCCGAGGCCGAGCAACGTGCCGCATTGGCTGCCGAGAATCGCACCAGGCTTGAGCAGGAGTCAGCCAGGCTTGCCCAGGAAAAAGAGATGACCGATCAGGTTATCGCCCGTTCCATGCAGGAAAAGCTTGCCAAGGAACAGGAGGCCGTGGCGCTGGCCAATTCCCGGCTCAAGGTCGAACAAGCTGCGGCCCAGGCTGCGGAAGCGCGCGCGCGCGCGGAAGCGGTGGCGCTGGATGAGGTTGAAGCACGATTGGCTGCCGACCGCGATGCAGAACAGGCTGCACTGACGCGTTCTTCTGCCGAACGCGCCGCGATGGATTTTGCCGTCCAGCGAAAATTTGCCGAGGAGCAGGCCAGGGCCGACGCCGAGGCGCGCGAGCGTAGCGAGCGCCAGGCTTATGCTGTCGCAAAACAGCGGGCGGAAGCGGAGGCAAGCGCACGAATCGCTGCCGAACGCAAGCTCAAGGCCGAACAGGAGGCGGAGGTATTGCTGTTGGAACAGGCTGATCTCGACAGCAAGGCATTGCAAAAACAGCAAGAAAATAATGCGTTGTTACGCAAGGCCGGGCAAGAGGCGGAAGACCGGCTTGCCGCCGAAACGATGGCAAATCATGCGGCAGCCCATAAGTTGCAGGCAGAGCGCGATCTGGTCATAGTGGCGCAGCAACGCACCGAAGTGGAATTGCAGGCTGCACGCGAGGTTGAGCTCAGATTGCAGGCCGAAGCGCAGGCGATTGCGGTGGCCAATGAACATGCTGTCGTGGCGCGCGAGGCGTTGCGCATCGCACGGGAAAACACCGAGCGTGAAAGCTCGTTGCTGCAAATCGAGCAGGATCGCATGGCGAGGGAACAGGAAGCGGAAAAACTGTTGCTGGAGAAATTGCAGTTGCAGAATGCCGCATTGCAATCTGCACAATTGCACGCTGAAGCGTTAGCTGCCGAACGTTTGGCGCTGGAGCGGAACCTGGCTGCGGAGCAGGTTGAAATTGCAGCAGTACAGCAAAAAACTGAGGCGCTGGAAGCGGCCACCTTGGCGGCGGAACAACGTGCAGCTCTGGCAAAGGACGCGCAGATGGTTGCCGAAACGCAGCATGAAACCGAGCTGCGTGCCATTGCCGAAATCGAGGCGCGCATGGCTGCCGAGCTGCGCGCCATTGACGTGGACAACACGCGTATCGAACTTGAAACCCGGGCCAGGGAACTTGCGGAAGAAACCGAAAGGCTGAATACCCAGGCCATGCTGGATGCGCAGGAGCTGGAAAAGGCGGCAGTGCGGCTGGTGAATATCGCCAGGGTTCGCGCTGATGGGGAGAGCAGGGCTCTGCGTGCGGAAGAAGAAAAAATCCATGCCGAAGCGCTGGCTGCCGTTGCATTCAGCAAACAGATTGCCGAAGCGGAGCAGGCACGGGATACCGCAATGGCGCGTGCTGAAAGGATGGCGACGCTGCGTATTGAAGAAGAGCAAAAAGCCGCCGAAGCGGAGCAGGAGCGTCTGCGCTGTGAGGCGCAGGCCGCGATTGCCGCACGCAAGCGCACTGAAGTTGCCGAAATGGCCAAGCTGGAAGTCGAGCAACGCGCACAGATTGAATCTCAGATGCTGGAACAGGAACAGCGCTATCTCGATCAGGAGCGCGAGTTGACCGCGCAAGCCGTCCAACGCCAGGCGCTGGCGACAGAAGCGGAGCAGGCAATGCTGGCGCGCATCGAGGCGGAACGTCTGGCTGCGCAGGCCGAGCAGGAGAAGATCGCGGCAGAGCAGGCTGCGATGATGCGTGCCAAAGAAGCGATCGAAGCGGTGATACGGGAACATCAGGAATCCATGTCGCTTATTGAAGAGGCCACCGGGCATCGCCTTGCCGAAGAACACAAGGCTATTGAAGCGGAGCAGGAACAACTGCGCAGCGAAGAGCTGGCGGCGGAGGCTGCACGCCGGCGCAGCGAGGCCGCTGCAATGGCAAAACTGGAAGTCGAACAGCGCGGGCGGATCGAAGCTGAAATGCTGGAACATGAGCAGCGCTATCTCGAACAGGAGCGCGAGTTGACGGAACAGGCCGCGCAACGCCGGATGCTGGCCGCAGAAGCGGAGCAGGCAATATTGGCGCGTATCGAAGTGGAGCGCCTGGCTGTGCAGGCCGAGCAGGACAAGGTCGCAGCGGAGCAGGCCGCCAGGCAGCAGTATGAAGAACTTGCGCGCCGTGTTGCCGAGGTAAGCGAACAGAATGCTGCGGATTATGAGCGTGCCGAGCAGGCCGAGCAGGAACGCCTGAATGCAGAAGAGGCGGTGCAGATGTTGATGCGCGAGCGGGTTGCGATCGCTGAACAGGCTGAACAGGCCCTGGCGCGCCAGCGTGAAGAAGAGCAGGCATTGCTGGCACAGCAACAGTCGAGGCTGGAAAACGAGCAGCGTCTGCTGCTGGAAACTGCCGCGCGTATCGAGGCCGAGGCGCAAGCCAGCGCGGCTGCGGAGCAGCGCGAAATTGCCGAACAGCGTGCCCGCGAGGCAGCGCAAACCAAAGCAATGCTGGAGCAGGAGGCGGCGCTGGCGGCGCAGCAATGCGCCGAACTGGAAGAGCGCGAAAATGAGCGGCTCCGCGCGCAAATTGAAGGGTCGCGTGCCGAACTGGCCGTGCGCGAATTGATGGAGCGGATGCGCAGGAACAAACAAATCGCCAAGCTGATAAAAATAGCCGGGGGCGTGGCGGCGTTTGTCGGGCTTTCAATATCAGCCTTGCAAACACAGGAATCGACCACCGCGAAGCCAGCCGAAGCCAGCCTGTCGGTTCAAGCCACTGCGAAACAGCCGGAACCCGCTGTGATTCAAGCCGAGCAAAGCACGGTAGTTGCTGTCCAAACTGGAACAGAAGCCGGGCAACATACCAAGCCGGAAACCTATCTGGTGTTAGGCGACTTGAAGATGTCCGATCAGCTTGGTAAAGAGCCTGGGCAACCTGGGAAAGAGTGAGGCTGGCAAAGCGCTTGATGCCGGGCGGGTTAAGGGGCTGCCGAAACAGGCGCTAATTTAAAATTCAGCACGATCAGCATGACCAGCAACAGCATCGCCACCGCATTGTGCAAGACTGCGCCCAACAGCGGCAATCCAAGCAGCACATTGGCAATGCCGAGCATGAACTGAAACACGATCAGGCACAGCATCGCCCTGCCAACCTTGCGCAGGCTGCTTATCGCGATGATTCTGAAGGACAGCCAACCCAGATAGAGAACGGTAAGCAGCGCGCCTGCACGGTGCATCCAGTGGATTGCCGTCAGCCTTTCGATCGAAAGCGGCAAGCCGGAGTTGTCCAGATGATATGAAAAATCCATCGGTGGCAGCAGGGCGCTTTGGCAAAGAGGGAAGCCGGTGCAGGCGAGTGCGGCAAAATTGGAGCTCACCCATCCGCCCAGCATGATTTGGGCCAGAGTCAGGATGAAACCCAGTCGTACATGGGGGCGCCAGCTCTGTGCATCGCCGGAATCGATGATGCCAGCCGATGGCATCTGGCGCAATGCAATCCATATCAGCAGCGCTAGCATCGCAATCCCACCGGCGAGATGCACCAGAACAATGACCGGTCGCGGTAAATGGGAAAAGGCCCAGATGCCGAATGCCGCGAGAAACACCATCAGCATCAACAACAACGTGGGCAGCAACGGAGACTGGCGCAATGCCTTGCGTTTTTGCCATGAAAATCCGCACACTGCGATAGCCATGATACCCAATGCCATCACCACCTGGCTGTGCAGTTTCCACTGCCATGAAGTGTGTCCGCGCGCAGCGCCGGGCTGGGGTGGCTGCCTTTCCTTCAAGGCATTTTTTTGATAGCAGGCAGGCCAGTCGGCGCAGCCAAGGCCGGCATCCGCAAGACGGGCATAGCTGCTCAGCACCACAGCGCAAAAAGCGAGTATACAGGTGGATAAAACAAGTTTCAGATACATGAGTCTGTACGGGAAATATTGACTGTGCGATTGTATGTCATCATCGCGCACAAGGCGATGCTTGTTGCGGGCCTCCATAACTGTTGTGCAGTATCTCGTCTGGCGTTAAAGTGCGGATGCGTGTCGCGGCAACAATAAAACAAAAGGGAGTATCAGGTCATGGCATTAACCATTCTGGCGGTA